>NZ_JARXYR010000002.1:3694950-4004944 GCF_029893635.1 Variovorax sp. TBS-050B
GGCTCGCCGGCCTGCAGATGCAGGTCGGAGATCAGGTCGACGGTGCGCCAGGCGGGCGGGGCGATGAGTTCCTGGAACGTCGGATTCGCCGTCATGCCCTTGCCGTGCCCTTCGCCGGTTCGCGCGTTGCTTACTCGGAGACCAGGACGGCCTTCTCGATCACCACGTCCTCGAGCGGCACGTCGTCGTGGAAGCCCTTGCGGCCCGTCTTCACGGCCTTGATCTTGTCGACCACGTCGGTGCCGCCGGTGACCTTGCCGAATACCGCATAGCCCCAGCCCTGGGCCGACGGCGCGGTGTGGTTCAGGAAGCCGTTGTCCGCCACGTTGATGAAGAACTGGGCCGTGGCCGAGTGCGGTGCGCTGGTGCGTGCCATGGCCACGGTGTAGACGTCGTTCTTGAGGCCGTTGTTGGCCTCGTTCTCGATCTCGGCGCCGGTGGGCTTCTGCTTCATGCCGGGCTCGAAACCGCCGCCCTGCACCATGAAGCCGGGGATCACGCGATGGAACACGGTGTTGTCGTAGTGACCGTTCTTCACGTAGCTGACGAAGTTCTCGGCCGACTTCGGCGCCTTGGCGCTGTCGAGTTCGAGCGTGATCACGCCGAAGTTCTTGATGTGCAGTTCGACTTTGGGGTTGCTCATGGGAGGTCCTTCTTTGATGTGGGGAAAGATCAGTTCGCCAGCGCGGCGGACTTGATGATGATGGGGTCGAGCGGCACGTTCTGCATGCCGCCCTTGTTACCGGTTGGCACGGCGCGGATCTTGTCGACCACGTCGGTGCCGGCCACGACCTTGCCGAACACGGTATAGCCGTAGCCGTCGGGATTGGGCGCGTTGAGCGAATCGTTGTTCTTCACGTTGATGAAGAACTGCGAGGTGGCCGAGTTGGGGTTGCCGGTGCGCGCCATCGCGATGGTGTAGCGGTCGTTCTTGAGGCCGTTCGAGGCCTCCAGCGGGACCGGTGCGCGCGTAGGCTTTTGTTGCATCTCGGCCGTGAAGCCGCCGCCCTGGATCATGAAGCCGTCGATCACGCGGTGGAACACCGTGCCGTCGTAGTGCTTGTCCTTCACGTACTGCAGGAAGTTCTCGACCGTCTTCGGCGCCTTGGCCGCATCGAGTTCGACCACGATGTCGCCGGCCGAGGTGGCGAGCTTCACGCGCGGCGCGGCCTGCTGCGCATGCACGGCACCGGCGAAGGCCAGTGCGGCGGCCAGCGCGAGCGCGCCGCGGCGGTTGAAGCGGGCGGACAGGGAAAGGGCTTGGATCGTCAAGGATGGCTCCGTGTGCAGATGATGTAGGGCGCGGGCCCGGCACCACAAGGGCGGCCGCTCCGCGCGGACGGCGACTACTTGCTGATGCGGCCGACGGGCTTGCGGACCTCGGGCGGCGCGGCCGGCAGGGCGGCGGCTTCGGCTTCGGTCTTGGGATTGAAAATCTGGCGGATCAGCGAGAGCTTGGGCGCGACGCTGGCGTTGGTGCTCGCGAACTGCTGCGCGCGGACGTACTCCTGCGCGGCGAGCCTGGCGTAGACGTCGCCCAGGTTCTCGTGCGCGGTGGCGTAGTTCGGGTTGAGCCGGAGCGCCTGCTCGAGCGCGGCGCGGGCCTGGTCGAACTTGCTCTGCGCGGCATAGAGCGCGGCCAGGTTGTTGTAGGGCTCGGGCAGTTCGGGGAAGTCCTGCGTGAGCTGCGTGAACGCGGCGATCGCCTCGTTCTGCTTCTTCTGTTCGGTGAGGATCACGCCGCGCAGGAAGCGCATCTGCGGATCGCGCGGCTTGCCGACGATGTAGGCGTCGGCCTTGGCGAGCGCCTCGTTCGACTTGCCCTGGCGCAGCAGCTGGTTGACGTCGTCGTAGTCGTTGGCGTGCGCGGCCGAACCGAGCAGGCCGAGGAGCAGTGCAAGGGCGATGGCGGAGAGTCTGGTGAACGCGACGTGCTTCATGAAGCCTCGGCAGGGTTGGGGAACGCGGGCCTCGAAAACACCCGGCATGCACACGGCAGGCAGCCGTTTATACTGCGGTGCATTGTAGCCGAGGGGCCATGTCCAACCCCTCGCGGCCACCGCCCCCGTCACCCCTGAAATCCCCTGTCGTTCGCCCGTGTCGCACGAGCGCGAAGCGACGCTTTTCGAGCCTCATGAGTCTGCGCATCTACAACACGCTCTCGCGTGAACTGGAGGAGTTCTCCCCATTGCAACCGGGCCGGGTGCGCATGTACGTCTGCGGCATGACGGTCTACGACCTCTGCCACATCGGCCACGCCCGCATGATGATGGCATTCGACGTGGTACAGCGCTGGCTGCGCGCGAGCGGCTACGACGTGACCTACGTGCGCAACATCACCGACATCGACGACAAGATCATCACCCGGGCAGTCCAGCGCGGCATCAGCATCCGCCAACTCACCGACGAAGTGATTGCGGCCATGCACGAGGACATCGGCGCGCTTCGGATCGAGCCGCCCACCATCGAGCCGCGCGCCACCGAATATGTGCCGCAGATGCTCGGCATCATCGAGACGCTGGAGCAGAAGGGCCTTGCCTACCGCGCCGACAACGGCGACGTGAACTACGCGGTGCGCAAGTTCCCGGGCTACGGCAAGCTCTCCGGCAAGTCGCTCGACGAGCTGCACGCGGGCGAACGCGTTGCGGTGCTCGACGGCAAGCAGGACCCGCTCGACTTCGTGCTCTGGAAATCCGCCAAGCCGGCCGAGCCCGCCGACGCCAAATGGGAGAGCCCCTTTGGCATCGGCCGACCGGGCTGGCACATCGAGTGCTCGGCCATGAGCTGCGCCACGCTCGGCGAGACCTTCGACATCCATGGCGGCGGTGCGGACCTGCAGTTTCCGCACCACGAGAATGAGATCGCGCAAAGCGAGGGCGCCAACGGCAAGCCGCTCGCTCGCCTCTGGGTGCACAACGGTTTCGTTCGCGTGGACAACGAGAAGATGTCCAAGAGCCTGGGCAACTTCTTCACCATTCGCGAAGTGCTGCAGAAGTACGACGCGGAAAGCCTGCGCTTCTTCCTGGTGCGCACGCATTACCGCAGCGCGCTCAACTACAGCGATGCGCACCTGGACGACGCGCGCAACTCGCTCAAGCGCCTGTACACCGCCCTCGATCTGGTGGCGCCCGCCACAGTGGCCATCGACTGGACGCTGCCGCACGCGATGCGTTTCAAGGCCGCGATGGACGAGGATTTCGGCACACCCGAAGCCATCGCCGTGCTGTTCGAGCTGGCCGGCGAGGTCAACCGCACGAAGTCCGCCGAGACCGCGGGGCTGCTGAAGGCGCTCGCCGGCACGCTGGGCCTGCTGCAAGGCGACCCGAAGGCGTTCCTGCAGGCGGGCACCACGCTCGACGAAGCCACCATCCAGTCGCTGATCGCCGCGCGCGCAGCCGCCAAGGCCGCGAAGAACTTCGCCGAAGCGGACCGCATCCGCAACGACCTTCTCGCGCAGGGCATCGTGCTCAAGGACTCGCCCACCGGCACCACCTGGGCCGCAGCGCAGTGAACGGAACCACCAATCCCGTGCCTGCCTCCAGCAAGTCCACCGTGCGCATCTACACGCCGGACTACTGGGAGGAGGCCTGCACGCACCTGGCGAAGAAAGACCGCGTGATGAAGCGGTTGATCCCGAAGTTCGGCAACGCCTGCCTCGAATCGCGCGGCGATGCGTTCACCACGCTCGCGCGCAGCATCGTGGGCCAGCAGATCTCGGTCAAGGCAGCGCAGTCGGTCTGGGACCGCTTCGCGGCGCTGCCGCGCAAGATGACGCCGGGCAACGTGCTCAAGCTCAAGGTCGACGACATGCGCGCGGCCGGGCTCTCGGCCCGCAAGATCGAGTACCTGGTCGACCTCGCGATCCATTTCGACTCGGGCGCGGTGCACGTCGACGCGTGGAAGGACATGTCGGACGAGCTCATCATCGAGGAGCTCGTCGCGATCCGCGGCATCGGCCGCTGGACCGCCGAGATGTTCCTCATCTTTCACCTGATGCGCCCCAACGTGCTGCCGGTCGACGACCTGGGCCTGCTCAACGGCATCAGCGTGAACTACTTTTCGGGCGATCCCGTGAGCCGCAGCGATGCCCGTGACGTCGCCGTGGCCTGGGCGCCTTTTTGCAGCGTGGCGACTTGGTATATTTGGCGATCGCTGGACCCCGTGCCGGTCGCGTATTGAACAAAACAGGAGAAGACGTTGGCGAAACGAACCTTCCTCGACTTCGAGCAGCCCATCGCTGAACTCGAAACAAAGATCGAAGAACTGCGCTATGTACAGACCGAATCCGCGGTCGACATCTCGGAGGAAATCGACCAGCTCGGCAAGAAGAGCCTGCAGCTCACCAAGGACATCTACAGCGACCTGACGCCCTGGCAGATCACCAAGATCGCGCGCCACACCGAGCGGCCCTACACGCTGGACTACGTCAACGAGATCTTCACCGACTTCGTCGAACTGCACGGCGACCGGCACTTCTCGGACGATCTTTCGATCGTGGGCGGCCTCGCGCGCTTCAACGGCTCGCCGTGCATGGTCATCGGCCACCAGAAGGGCCGCGACACCAAGGAGCGCACCGCGCGCAACTTCGGCATGAGCAAGCCCGAGGGCTACCGCAAGGCGCTGCGCCTCATGAAGACGGCCGAGAAGTTCAAGCTGCCGGTCTTCACCTTCGTGGACACGCCCGGCGCCTATCCCGGCATCGACGCCGAAGAGCGCGGCCAGTCGGAAGCCATCGGCCGCAACATCTACGAGATGGCGCAGCTCGAAGTGCCGATCATCGTCACCATCATCGGCGAGGGCGGCTCCGGCGGCGCGCTCGCGATCTCGGTGGGCGACCAGGTGCTGATGCTGCAGTATTCGGTCTACTCGGTGATCAGCCCCGAAGGCTGCGCCTCGATCCTCTGGAAGACCAGCGACAAGGCGCAGGAAGCGGCCGATGCGCTCGGCATCACCGCGCACCGCCTCAAGGCCCTGGGCCTCGTCGACAAGATCGTGAACGAGCCCGTCGGCGGCGCCCACCGCGACCATCGCCAGATGGCCGCCTTCCTGAAGCGCGCGCTCAACGACGCCTTCCGCCAGGTCAGCGACCTGAAGCCGAAGGAACTGGTCGAACGCCGCTACGAGCGCCTGCAGAGCTACGGGCGCTACAACGACACCAAGGCCGATACCGGCAGGTAGGCCGGCGCAGGCAAGCCTCCCGTGAACGAAGCCTTCGAACGCGCCATGGCCGCGTTCGAGCCGGCGCATCTGCCGCTGGCGGTGGGCTTCAGCGGCGGTGCGGACTCGACGGCCTTGCTGGCCGCCTGCGCCTCCGCATGGCCGGGGCAGGTGATCGCCTTCCACGTGCACCACGGCCTGCAGGCCGCGGCCGACGACTTCGAGCGCCATTGCGCCGCCGTGTGCGAATGCCTCGGCGTGCCGCTCCTGGTGCACCGCGTCGACGCGCGGCATGCGCCGGGCGACAGTCCCGAAGACGCAGCGCGCCGCGCGCGCTACGAAGCCTTCGCTGCCATGGCGCGCAGCGACAGCACGCTCGGCACGGTGCGTTCGATCGCGCTCGGCCACCATGCCGACGACCAGGTCGAGACGCTGCTGCTCGCGCTCTCGCGGGGCGCGGGTCTGCCGGGGCTGGCCGCGATGCCTGCACATGCCCGGCGGCACGGCCTCGACATCCACCGGCCGCTGCTGGGCGTGCCCGGCGCGGCGATCCGCGAATGGCTCCGGGGTGTCGATCTGCCGTGGATCGAGGACCCGAGCAACGGAGACGAGCGCTACACGCGCAACCGCATCCGCGCCGTGCTGCTGCCGGCGCTTGAGCGGAGCTTTCCGCAGTTCCGCACCACCTTCGCGCGCAGCATCGGCCACGCAGCGCAAGCGCAGCAGCTGCTCGGGGAACTCGCGGCGCAGGACCTCGGCGCGGTGGGCGATCCGCCGCGCATTGCCGGCCTGCAGGCGCTGTCGCGCGCGCGGCAGGCCAACGTGCTGCGGCACTGGCTCATGCAGGCGCATGGCTGCGCACCGAGCGCGGCGCAGCTCGAGCAGCTGCTCGACCAGTTGCGCGCCTGCACCACGCGCGGCCACCGGATCCACCTCAAGGTGGGCAGCGGCCACGTCGAGCGGCAGGGCGACCGGCTGCATTGGTACAATTTCCGGCCCTCGCCCAAGGCTTCGCGCTGACGGCTTGCAGGGCGCGCACTCGGAAACCGGACATGCCGGGGCGGGGCGGCTTCTTTCTTTTCTCTGAATTCACCCATGGCATTGATCGTTCACAAATACGGCGGTACGTCGATGGGCTCGACCGAGCGCATCAAGAATGTCGCCAAGCGCGTCGCCAAGTGGGCGCGCGCCGGCCACCAGATGATCGTGGTCCCGAGTGCCATGAGCGGCGAAACCAATCGCCTGCTCGGCCTGGCCAAGGAACTGGCCCCGAGCAAACCCGGCGAAGCCCACGGCCGTGAGCTCGACATGCTCGCCGCCACCGGCGAACAGGCCTCGTCCGCGCTGCTCGCCATCGCGCTGCAGGCCGAGGGCGTCGAAGCCGTGAGCTATGCGGGCTGGCAGGTGTCGGTGCGCACCGACAGTTCCTACACCAAGGCCCGCATCGAGAGCATCGACGACGCACGCGTGCGCGCCGACCTCGACGCCGGCAGGGTGGTCGTCATCACCGGCTTCCAGGGCGTGGACGACGCGGGCAACATCACCACGCTCGGCCGCGGCGGCAGCGACACCTCGGCCGTGGCCATCGCGGCCGCGATGAAGGCCAACGAGTGCCTGATCTACACCGACGTCGACGGCGTCTACACCACCGATCCGCGCGTCGAGCCCGATGCCCGGCGCCTCACCACCGTGAGCTTCGAGGAAATGCTCGAGATGGCGAGCCTGGGCTCCAAGGTGCTGCAGATCCGCTCGGTGGAGTTCGCCGGCAAGTACAAGGTCCCGCTGCGCGTGCTTTCGAGCTTCACGCCCTGGGACATCGACATCAACGAAGAGGCCAAGTCCGGCACCCTGATCACTTTCGAGGAAGACGAAAACATGGAACAAGCCGTCGTATCCGGCATCGCTTTCAACCGCGACGAAGCCAAGATCTCGGTGCTCGGCGTGCCCGACAAGCCGGGCATCGCGTACCACATCCTCGGTGCCGTGGCCGATGCCAACATCGAGGTCGACGTGATCATCCAGAACCTCAGCAAGGACGGCCGCACCGACTTCAGCTTCACGGTGCATCGCAACGAGTACGCAAAGACCGTCGACCTGCTGCAGTCGAAGGTCATGCCCTCGCTCGGCGCGACCGAGATCGTGGGCGACACCAAGATCTGCAAGGTCAGCATCGTCGGCATCGGCATGCGCAGCCACGTGGGCGTGGCGAGCAAGATGTTCCGCGTGCTGAGCGAGGAAGGCATCAACATCCAGATGATTTCGACCAGCGAGATCAAGACCTCGGTCGTGATCGACGAGAAATACATGGAACTTGCGGTCCGCGCGCTGCATAAAGCCTTCGATCTGGATCAACCGGCCTCCTGATGGTGGCATAATCTCGGCTTCTTTCAGGAACTGTGACCGAGTGGCCGAAGGTGCTCCCCTGCTAAGGGAGTATGGGGTGTAGAGCCTCATCGAGGGTTCGAATCCCTCCGGTTCCGCCAAGCTGATGAAGCCCTGTCGATCTTCGGATCGACAGGGCTTTTTTCATTGGGCATTGCCATTGCGCGCCTTCGCCCGGACAGGCCGCATCGCCGCAGCTTGCCATTCCATTTGCGAACGATCGGCCTTATTCGTCAAAGCCGGGTCTGTCATCGTTCTGCAAAATCCGCCGTGCTCCGCTACGGCGGAATTAATTTGCACTTTCGGCAGATTATGCGGGGGATGCACAAATTCCATATATGAGGTGCGCGAAATTTGCGGACTTCATCGCTTCGCTTCTTTAGATTCCCCCCTAAGGTCAGACTCCGTTAACGCTTGAATTCATCACGACGGCCACAGGACGGGTTTGACCGATTGGCGTTCGCTCCAGGGAGCGTTCGATCTGTTGATCTACGTAAGAGAGTCCTGTCGTGCAAATTGCTGTACTAGATCCAATGCTTCGATCCAGAGAAATCGCCCGCCGTGCGATCTGCAGACTGGGTCATGTCCCAATCGTTTTTAGCAGTGTGGAAGAACTGCAAAAGCAACAAGGCGAGGCAAAGATTGAATTCGAAGTCCTGTTGCTGACATGCCCGCGGGATCCCGCCGTTTTTCAGCCGCTCATTGCGCAGGTGCGGGAAATCATGGGACGGCATTTCCCGGTGATTCTTTGCGCCAGCAAAAGCCAATACCGGGTCATTTCGGTGCTTCATTCGGACCCGGCCTCGACCGTGGCGCATGCGCCGTCGTGTTTCGAGGAAACCTACCGTCTGCTCGAGACCTACCTGCAGCGCCGCAAGGTGCCGATCGCCGACCGCGTGATGCAGTGGCGCGATTACCGCTTCGTCCTGCACCAGGACAAGGCCGAGCGCGCCGGCTCGGCGATCAAGCTGCGTCCGCTCGAGTTCGATCTCGCGGTGGCCTTCTTCCGGAACATCAACCGCCCGCTCACGCGCGAGTGGCTCTTCCGGAACGTCTGGGGCCGCAAGGACTGCGACCATCCCGTTTCGCGCTCGCTCGACGTCAGCGTGTCGGGTCTGCGCCGCAAGCTCGGGCTGCATGTGCGTTCGAAGGGGCCGAGCCTGCAGGCGATCTGGGGGCAGGGTTATCAGCTGAGCGAGATGCCCGACCCGATGGAAGCGCCGAACCGGCGCCCGTTCTAGAGGCTGCTGGCGGCCGTAACGGATCGTCCCGCGCCGGGACATCGGCGGCCGCTCGGCCATGTCCTCCGCACCGAGGCACGAGAATCGAGGCGGAACGACATGGACGACAGGACTTGAACTTGCAAACTTCCTTCGCGCTGCTCGACGACTGCGGCTCGACGCCCGGTCGCCCGACCAGCCGCCTTTGCACCGGCTTTACGCGCGAGCACCGCTGCACGAACCCGGCCGAACTCGACTTCGTCTGGGGGCGCGTCGAAGCCGACCAGCGGCAGGGGCTGCATGCGGTGCTTCTGGTCGACTACGAATGGGGCGCCAAGCTCCTGCACGCAGGGCAGGGGCGGCTCGCCGCCAGTGATGCCTCGTCATTGCGCGTGCTGATGTTCCGCGACTGCGCGAAGCTCTCGGCCGACGAGGTCGGCGCCTGGCTCGAGACGGCCGAAGCCGCGGACGCCTCGCACATGGGCGGCCTGCCGCAGCCTGCGGGCGTGACGGCGTTGCAGCCGGACATCGATGAGGCCGCCTTCACCGACGCCATCGCGCGCATCCACGAAGCCATTGCCGCGGGCGAGACCTACCAGGTCAACTTCACCTACCGGCTGCATGGCCATTGCTACGGCTCGCCCGTAGCGCTGTACCGGCGGCTGCGCGAACGGCAGCCGGTGGCCTATGGCGCGCTGATCGCGCTGCCCGCGGGTGAGGAGACCACGCACGTGCTCTCGTGCTCGCCCGAACTCTTTCTGCGCAACGACGGCGGCGTGCTCACCGCACGGCCGATGAAGGGCACCGCGGCGCGCGCCGACGAGGCCGCGAGCGACGGCGAAACGGCGCGCCGGCTCGCAGTGGACGCCAAGAACCGCGCAGAGAACGTGATGATCGTCGACCTGCTGCGCAACGACATCGGCCGCGTGGCGCGCACCGGCTCGGTCAAGGTGCCAGCGCTCTTCGCCGTCGAGCCGTATGCCACGGTGTTCCAGATGACTTCCACCGTCGAGGCCGCGCTGCGTCCGGAGGTCGGCATGCCCGCGTTGCTGCGCGCGACCTTTCCCTGCGGCTCGATCACGGGCGCGCCCAAGCACCGCACCATGGAATGGATCGCGCAGCTCGAAGGCAGCCTGCGCGGCCTCTACTGCGGCGCCATCGGCTGGGTCGATGCGCCGACCGACGGTGCGGCCGTCGGCGACTTCTGCCTCTCGGTCGCGATCCGCACGCTGACGCTCGGTGCGCCGGTGCGTGGCCTCCGGCCGTTGCGCATGGGCGTCGGCGCCGGCATCGTGCAGGACAGCCGCGCGACCGACGAGTTCGAGGAATGCCGCCTCAAGGCGCGCTTCCTCGCCGCGCTCGACCCGGGTTTCGAGCTGTTCGAGACCATGCTCGCGACCCCCGCCGGCGGCATTCGCTACCTCGACCGGCATCTGGCGCGGCTCGCGCACAGCGCACAGGCGCTCGGCTTTGCCTTCGACCACGAAGCCGCAGTGCAGGCGCTGCGCGATGCGCTGCCCGCGCTCGCACCAGGGCAACCCTCGCGGCTGCGCCTCGCGCTCGCACACGGCGGACGCATGGCAATCACCCATTCGGCGCTGCCGCCGCTGCCGCCCGGCGCGGTGAAGCTGGTGCTTGCCGGCGAACGGCTGCCCGACGCCAATCCGCTCGGCGCCTTCAAGACCACCTGGCGCCAGCACTACGACGCCGGGGTGCGCGCGGCCGAGCAGGCCGGCGCCTTCGACAGCCTGTTCTTCACCGCCGACGGCCGCCTGGTCGAAGGCGGCCGCAGCACGCTGTTCGCGCGCATCGACGGGCGCTGGTGGACGCCGCCCGTGGCCGACGGCGCGCTGCCCGGCGTGATGCGCGGCGTGCTGATGGAGGACGCCATCTGGCAGCCGGCCGAGCGCAGCCTCTCGCTCGACGACCTGCGCGGCGCGCAGAAGCTCGTGGTGTGCAATGCGCTGCGTGGCGTGCTGCCCGCGCAGCTGGTGCACGACACCGCGCACGAGCGAGGGCTGCAGCCCCTCACACCTGCACCAACCCCCACCGCAGCGCCACCCACGTCAGCTCCGCCTGGTTCGCGGCGCCCAGCTTCTGCTTGATGCGGTAGAGGTGCGATCCGACGGTGCTCAGCGAGAGATTCAGCGTGCCCGCGATCTGCGCCACCGTCATGCCGCGCGCGAGCTGGAGGAAGACCGAGAACTCGCGTTCGCTGAGCAGGTCGGCCGGGTTGGCCTCGCCCTCGATCTGCGCGGTGGCCAGCGCCTGCGCGGTGCCGGCGTCGATGTAGCGCTCGCCGCGCGCCACCGCCCTGACCGCGGCGATCAGCGCATCGGGCGCGCTGCGCTTGGCGAGGTAGCCGAGCGCCCCCGCGCGCAGCACGCGGCGCGGATGGACCGTGTCCTCGTGCGCCGACAGCGCGAGCACGCGCGCCTTCGCATCGTGGGCCAGCAGGCGCCGCAAGGCTTCGAGGCCGCCCATGCCGGGCATCGACAGGTCCATGACCACGAGGTCGGGCCGCACCTGCGGATAGTCCTGGCAGGCCTGTTCGCCGGTGTCGGCCTCGGCCGCCACCTCGATCTGCGCGTCGGCCAGCAGCATGCGAAAGCCCATGCGCACGAGCGCATGGTCGTCCACCAGCATCACGCGGATCATTCGTTCGAGGGTCATCGTCGATGTCATGGGTTCTCCGTGGCGGCAGCCGCGCGCAGCGGCAGACGTACCGTCAACCGTGCACCGCGCGGCAGCGCGGGTTCGAGGCGCAGTTCGCCGCCCAGGCTGTCGACGCGCTCGGCGAGCCAGCGCAGGCCATAGTGCCCGGTGCCGGTCTCCCTCGCGGCATCGGGGGCAAGGATGCCGCGACCGTCGTCCGTGAGCGTGAGCGCGACGGCATCTCCGGCGCCTTCGAGTGCGAGCACGATCCGCTTTGCCTCGCCGTGCCGCAGCGCGTTGGTGATGCCTTCCTGCGCGGCGCGGTAGAGCACCAGGGCGGTGTCGGTGTCGAGCCGGGCACGCTCGAGGTCGAGATCGAGCTGCCACTCGATCTGCACCCCGGAATGGCTGCTGCGCGTGCGCTCCACCAGGTCCTCGAGCGCGGCCACGAGTCCGAACTTGTCGAGCACCAGCGGCGTGAGGCGCGGGATCATGCCGTGCATCGCGGTGTAGAGCCGCGCCGATTCGTCGGCGATCAGCCGCGCCGCCTGTTCGGCCTGCGGATCGACCGACTGCATGCGCTGCGCGATCGACAGCGCCATGCTGCGCATCGCGGTGACCGACTGGCCGAGTTCGTCGTGCAGTTCGCGCGCGATGAGGCGCCGCTCCTGCTCGATCTTCTGGTCGACCCAGCGGCCGAGTTCGCGGCTTTCCGAGAGGCGGCTCTCGGCGCGCACGGCGCGGCGCTCGGTCTCGATGTGCTGCTGCAGCATGCCGACCATGCGGTTGAAGGCCGCGCCGATGGCCGCGGCCTCGGTGCCGGGCAGGGCGCCGAGCGCCACGTCGAAGCGCCCGCTCTCGAGCCGGTTGAGCGCATCGACGATCTCGCCGAACGGCCTTGTCGCGCGCCCCACGAGCCAGAACACGCCCGCGTTGACGACGGTCAGCAGCAGCAGCGCGCTCAGCACGAGCAGCAGCGCATCGTCCCAGGCGTCGAGCACCGCGCGCGAGGCGTTGGCGCGGATCACCAGCCTGCCGTCGGGAAAGGCGATCGACATCTGCCTGGGCGGCGGAGAGATCAGCCCCGCGAACCAGCCGGGCGCGTCGCGGCCCGCCTTGTACGGCGAAACGGGCGAGCTGTAGAGCACGCGCTCCTCGGCATCGAACAGCGTGATGTCGTTGGAGCGCACGCGGCCCACGCCCTGCAGAAAAGCCAGCATCGCGGGCGTGCCCTGGGCGGCGTAGAGCCAGGCCGTGCGGTTGAGCAATTGCGCGGCCACGCGGTTGGCGGCCACGACCTCTTCATGGACCGATTCGCGCATGCTGCGCAGCTGCAGCCCGAACATGGCGGCCAGCGAGAGCAGCGCGAGCAGGCTCACGATCAGGTTGATCCGCAGGCGCAGCGTCATGGCGCGGCGGTCTCCTCTTCGGCGCCGAAGTCGCCGTGGCCCGCGAAGCGGTCGAGCGCGGCCACCATCGCACGCGCCATCGCCGGATGCGCAGGATCGTGACCGGCGCCCTCGCCGATCCATTGCAGCCGGCTGTGCGCGATGCGGCCGTGCACCGCCTGCGCGCCCTCGGGCGGGCACACGCGGTCGTCGCGCGCATGCAGCAGCAGGGTGGGCACGCGCGGCAACGCGTGCAGCCGGTCGAGCAGCGGCGGCGCATCGAGCCAGCAGCGTTGCAGCAGGTAGTGGCTCTGTACGCGGTAGCGGTCGACGAGGGCATCGAGCGCCTCGGCACCGGGTTCGTTGTCGTCCGGCGCGGGCATGCCGCCGGCCAGCGTGCGTTCCCAGCGCCACCAGGCGAGCGCGAGCCGCCGCGCTTCGGCTGCATCGCCGCTGCCGTCGCCGCGCGCGCCGAGGCCGCGCGCCAGAAAGCCGAGCATGTCGTGGCGCTGGTCCGCGGGCGCGCTCGCGGCGAAGCGCTCCCACGCTGCGGGCGCGCGGCCCGCACGGTCCTGGAAGAAGTCCGCGATGCCATCAGCGCAGGGTACGAAGACCGCGCGCAGCAGCAGCCCGGCTACGGCTTTCGGCTCGGAAGCCGCATGCGCGAGCGCCAGCGTGGCGCCCCAGGAGCCGCCGACGACGAGCCAGCGCGCGATGCCGAGCTGTCCGCGCACATGGCGCAGGTCGTCGAGCAGATCGGCCGTCCGGTTGTGCGCCGTGGCGCCGCGCGGACGGCTGCGACCGGCGCCGCGCTGGTCGATGGCGACGATGCGGTAGCGCGCCGGATCGAAGAAGCGCCGCAGCAGCGGCGAGCTGCCCGAGCCGGGGCCGCCATGCAGCACCACCGCGCAGAGGCCCGCCGGGTTGCCGCTCTGCGCCACGTGCAGCACGTGGCCGTGCGACACCGCCAGTGCATCGGTGCGCCAGGGTGGAGGGTCGGTGTACAGGCCGGTGGAGGGGAGCACGGAGGCCATGGTAAGGGGATCGCCGGGGCGGCAGGCCCCGGGTCCTCGGCCGCGGACGGCGACCCAAGGGCATAGGTTGTGCCTATGCATGCATCGGTATTAAGCATTTTTCAGCGCGCCGCGCCTTTCCCAGAATCGGGGCCAGCGAGAACCCTCGAATCCCCGGAAAGCCGACCTTCCATGTCCGACCAAGACACCTCTTCCAGCGCCTGGCGTGTGCCGCCCGGCAGCTATCTGGCGCGCCGCCCCGCGGTGCTGGCGCTGCCCCAACGGCCGCGCTCGGTCTACGTCACCATGCGCGACGGCTGCCGGCTGGCGGTCGACGTCTATCTGCCGCAGGACGCGGCCGGTACGGCAGCACCCGCCCGCGTGCCGACGATCGCCGTCTTCACGCCGTACTACCGGCGCTTCGCCACCGCCAGCGCGGGCGTGGAGCCCAGCCCCAACTGCGGGCGCTACCGCGACTTCTTCGTGCCGCGCGGCTATGCGGTGGTGGTGGTGGACGTGCGCGGCACCGGCGCCAGCTTCGGCACGCGCGATGCGTTGCGCTCGCCCAAGGAGCGCGACGACTACCGGGAGATCGCGGACTGGATCGTGCAGCAGCCCTGGAGCGACGGCTGCATCGGCGCCACCGGCATCTCCTACCTCGGCGCGGCGGCCGTCTTCCTGGCCAGCACCGGCCACCCGGCCGTCAAGGCGATCGCGCCGCTGTTCGCCGTCACCGACATCTACACCGACCAGCTCTACGTCGGCGGCGTGCTGTCCACCATCTGGACCGGCCGCTACGACGAGCTGATGACGGCGCTCGACCACGACGACCGTCCCGCCCTCGCGAAGTTCGCGTACTACGGCGACCCGGCGCTCGAAGGCCCGCAGCCGGTCGACGACGACGCCGACGGCAGCCTGCTGGCCGCGGCGCTGCGCCAGCACCGCAACAACTGCCGGCTCGGCGACTGGGCGCGCGAGGTGCCGTTCCAGCGCGATGCGGTGCTGCACGACCCGGCGCTGACGCTCGATGCCTGCAGCCCCGGGCACTACGCGCGGCTGATCCCCGAGGACGTGGCGATCTACTCCGTCTCGGGCTGGTACGACGGCGCCGGCTACAGCAACTCGGCCATCACCCGCTTCCTGACGCTCGCGGGGCACCGGCACCGCCTGCTGCTGGGGCCGTGGGACCATGGCGCCCGGAGCAATGTCTCGCCCTGGCGCGAACAGGCCGACGCGCAGTTCCCGCTGCTGGCGGAAGTGCTCCGGTTCTTCGACCGCCATCTGTGCGGCCACGACAACGGCCTGGACGACGAGCAGCCGGTGCACTACTTCACCATGCACGACGAGCGCTGGCAGGCGGCCGATGCCTGGCCGCCGGTGCCGCACGCCACCCGTTTTCACCCCGATGCAGACGGCATGCTGTCGCGCCGGCCCGGCGAAGCGGCACGCGACGCGTACCAGGTCGACTTCACGGTCGGCACCGGCACGCAGACGCGGCTGGAACGGCTCGGCGCCGCGGGCGTCGAGCACTACTACCCGGACTGGACCGAGCGCCAGGTCCAGTACCTGCACTACACGAGCGCGCCGCTGGACGCGCCGGCCGAGCTGACGGGCCACGTCACCGCGCAACTGCTCGTCACCGCGTCCGAGACCGATGCGGCGCTGTACGTGTACCTCACGGAGGTGCTGGCCGACGGCAGTTGCCGCTACGTGACCGAGGGAACGCTGCGCGCGCTGCACCGCGAGGGCCTGTCGACCTCGCCCGACTACGTCGCGAGCTGGCCGGTCAACACCTTCGACCGGGCCTCGGCGAAGCTGCTCGTGCCGGGCGAACCCGCGCGGCTCACCTTCGCGCTGCTGCCCGTGTCATGGACCTTCGCGGCCGGCAGCCGCATCCGGCTGTCGATCGGCGGCAGCGACTTCGGGCACGGCCCGCAGGTGCCGCACGGCCGGCCGCCCCGGATCGAGATCCTGCGCGGCCCGGAGGCGACCTGGTTCGACCTGCCGCTGCGGCATCAGCCCGCCTGAGGCGCGCGCCCAGACCGATTGCACCGCATTCGTTTCACCTTTCTTTTCTCTTGCGGAGTTCCCCATGCCCCATCCCAGCCGACGCTCCTTCCTTTCCCTGCTCGCAGCGGCCGGTGCCGGCGCCGCATGGTTCCCGATGCAGGCCGGCGCGCAGCCGGCCTGGCCCACGCGCGCCATCCGCCTGGTCGTGCCGCAGGGGCCGGGCTCCGGTTCCGACGTGATCGCGCGTCTGCTCGGCGACCGGCTGGCGCAGCATCTCGGCCAGCCCGTGGTGGTGGACAACCAGCCGGCCGCCAACGGCCTGGTGGCGCTCGGGTCCGCGGCCAAGGCCGCCGCCGACGGATACACGCTGGTCCTGGTGGGCGTGTCGCAGGTCGCCTTCAATCCCGCCCTGTACAAGAACCTGCCCTACGACCCGGCGAAGGACTTCCGCTACCTCGCGCCCGTGGCCGACACGCCCTTCGTCCTGGTCGCGAGCAACGCCAGCGGCATCCAGACCTTCGCGCAGTTCGTCGAGACGGCGAAGCGCAAGAAGGGCCGCATGACCTTCGGCAGTGCCGGCATCGGCAATTCGACCCACATCGCGATGGAGCTGATCGCCGCCACCGCCGGCGTGAAGCTGGAACACATTCCGTACAAGGGCTCGGCGGCGGCCTTCACCGCGGTCCTGTCGGGCGAGGTGGACGCGATGGTCAACGTGGTCGGCCCCTCGCTCGGCCAAGTCGAGGCGGGCCGGGTGAAGGCCGTGGCCGTGCTGGGCGGCACGCGCGTCCCGCAATGGCCCCGGGTGCCGACGGTCCGGGAGGCCGGGCTCGACGTGCCGCCCATGCCGGGCTGGTACGCCCTGGCCGCACCGGCGGGCCTGGATTCCGCCATCGCGACCCGCTTCGATGCCGCGCTGCGCAAGGTGATGGCCGAACCCGCCATCACGGCGAGGCTGACCGAACTCTCGCTGTCGCCGATGACCGGCGGCGAGGCCGAGATCCGCCAGCGCGCAGTGGCCGACACGGCGTTCTGGGGCGAGTTCATCCGCCGGCACGACATCCGGGTCGAGTGAGGCGCAGGGCGGTCACTCCGTCCGTGCAGTACCGCCGCGCCGCGCGCGGGTCGCGGTGCCGAAGCGCCGCACACCTGGCCAGCGGCCCTGCGCGACTTCGTCGTGCACGGTCTGCAGCAGCGACTCGCGCACGCATTGCACCGCGGGGCTGCGGGCGGCGGAGACCGAGACGCTCAGCGACACCTCGCGCGTGAGCGGCCGGCCCGAGATCGGCACGCCGCGCACCCGATGCATCTGCTCGGCCAGCGTGAAGGCCGACATGGGCAGGATGGTGGCGCCCAGGCCGCGCTCGACCGCCAGCAGCAGGATCTCGACCGCGCTGGTTTCCGCCACCAGCTGGCAGCGCAGGCCGTGCGGCTGCAGCAGGCGCTCGACGGCCACGCGCACCGAGTTCGGATGCGTGGGCAGCAGCAGCGGCATCGCGGCCAGGGCATGCAGCCCCAGCGCCTTGGGCGTGCGCCGGTCGGCGCCGACCACGACGAACAGTTCTTCCTCCAGCAGGCGCTCGATGCGCAGCCGCGCGTCCTCGCGCGCGTCCATGGTCACGGCGAGGGCCAGCCGGTCCACCGCCACCTGGCCCGCCAGATCGCCGCTGGAGGCCTCGACCAGCTCCAGCTCGATCAGCGGATAGTGTTCCTGCAGCCGCGCCAGCAGCGGCGCGGCCAGCACCCGCGAGGTGCTGGTCGGCAGCCCGATCGCCACGCGCCCCGCGGGCGCTTCGCTGCCGCTGCGGATGGCCGATCGCGCATCGTCCACCTGGCGCAGGATGCCCTTGGCATGCCGGTAGAGCAGCTCGCCCATGGCGGTAGGACGCGTGCCCTGCACGCTGCGCTCGAGCAGCGCCACGCCGAGCTCCGACTCCAGGTTGGCCATGTGCTGGCTCAGCGAAGGCTGCGCGATGAACAATGCCTCGGCGGCGGCGGTGATGCTGCGAAGCTCGACCACCTTCACGAAGTAACGCAGATGACGCAGGTCCATGGTGGTGCGGCGCGTGGTGAAAGGGCGGCGGCTAGTCGCCGCGCGCCGCCGAAGGATGATCGGCTGCAGCCTGGCGCTCCTGCGGCGCGAAGCAGATCACCGTCCAGCCCGCATCCGCCTTGAAGGGCTGTTCGCTCGAATAGATGCGGAAGGCGCCGCCGGGCGAGACGCCGCCGATCAGCCACCAGTCCTCGCCCGGCTTGCCCATGCGTTCGGTCAGCTCGGCCCAGCCGTAGGCCCTGGTGAGGTTCGTGGCCTGGATCGTCCAGCCGGCCTCCAGCCGCGCCTCGAGTGCCGCGTAGGTCACGCCTTCGTGGAAGGCCAGGTAGCCGCGCTGCTGCAGCGAGAGCGCCCCGGCGGCCTGGCCGGAGCCGCGCCCGGCCGCGAGCTGGAAGGTGCGGTGGTGGCCCATGCGGCGCCCCTGCGCCTTGCAGACCAGCGCGTTGTACGAGTCGTTCTCGGTCGCGCAGAGCAGGTAGCTCAGGTGCTGCACCTCGAGCGATTCCTCGGTCTGCTCCGACAGGAACTCGCCGTAGAACACCTCGATGCCCTGCATGCGGGCCCGCTTCAGCGCTTCGTACTGGCGGTCGACCACCAGCACCTCGATCTGCAGGCGCTGCAGCATCCGCGCGAGCGCACAGGTCCAGGGCGAGGCGCCCACGATCAGCAGCCCCGTCTCGCGGCCCGCCGCCAGCCCGAGCCGGCGCGCGATGCGGCCCAGGCTCAGGCCGTGGCACAGCACGGTCGCCATCACGATCAGGAAGGTGGTCGGCAGCAGCTTTTCCGCGTCCGCATGGCCGGCCTGCACCAGCGCCGGGCCGAAGAGGCCCGCGGTGGCCACGGCCACGATGCCGCGCGGCGCGATCCAGGCGAGCAGCAGCCGGTCCTGCCTGCGCATCGGCGCGCCCACGGTGGCCAGGCCGATCGCGAGCGGGCGCACCAGCAGCATCACCGCCAGCACGAAAGCCGCCATGCGCCAGTCGACCAGCCCGAGCTGGCTCGGCTGGAGCTGGCTCGGGATCACGATGAACAGCACCGACAGCAGCACCACCGTCAGGCTTTCCTTGAAGTGCTGAAGCGATTCGCGCTCGACCAGCTCCATGTTGCCGATCACCACGCCCATCACGGTCACCGTGAGCAGCCCCGCCTCGTGCTGCACCAGGTTGCTGGGCCCAGTAGGCGGCGAGCACCAGCACCATCAGGATCGGCGCCTTCAGGTGCTCGGGCGCGCCGCCGCGGCGGTAGAGCCAGCCGATCAGCCAGCCGCCCGCGCCGCCGAGCAGCAGCGCCACCGCCACCGCGGCGCCGAGCGCCGTCAGCGTGGTGCGCAGGCCGCCGCCCGAGACCGTGAAGTACTGGAAGGCCAGCACCGCCATCAGCACGCCGACGGGGTCGTTGACGATGCCCTCCCACTTGAGCAGCGCGGCGGTCTCCTTGTTCAGGCGCGCCTGGCGCAGCAGCGGCAGGATCACCGTGGGGCCGGTCACGACCAGGATCGCCGCCAGCACGATCGCCACCGGCCAGCTCAGGCCGCCGATGTAGTGCGCCGCGACGCTGCCGAACAGCCAGGCCAGCGGCGGCGCGACCACCGTGAGGCGGCCGATGCCGCGGCCCACGCGCTTGAACTCGCCGATCTTCAGGTCCATGCCGCCTTCGAACAGGATGATGGCGACGCCGAGCCCGATCAGCTCGCCCAGCTGCTCGCCCCCGATGCTGGGCTGGACGATGCCCGCGACGGGCCCGAGCAGCAGCCCGACGGCGATCAGGATCACGATCGCGGGCAGGCGGATCTGCGCGGCCAGCCATTGGCTCGCGAGGCCGGCGCACAGGACGATGAGGAGCAGGGAGGCGGTGTGCACGTGCGGGAGGCGAAGAACTCGGTGTGAACAAAGTCGCGGAGCCTACAGTGGAAACCCTTGGCTCCCGGTGTCCCCGGACAAGCCGCGGGGCCGGCCCGTGGAATGTGCACGCTTTCATGAAAATCATGAAGCGCGTTTCATGATTTCAGCGCCGCGTCTCGGCGGCCCGCGGGTTCAAGATGGCCATGGGTGCCTTCGGGCGCCCCGCAGCCGCCGCCCGGCGCTGCGCCACTTCATCAGGAGACTCCGCATGAAATGGGAAACCCCGACGGCCGTCGATTTCCGCTTCGGCTTCGAAATCACGATGTACGTCAGCGCCCGGTAACACCGGCGCATCCATCCAGCCCGCTCCGCTCGCCGGAGCGGGCTGTTTCGAACCACACCGCATTTCTTCTATTCGCCGATGCGCATTACCGTCCTGGGCTCGGCCGCCGGCGGCGGCTTTCCGCAGTGGAACTGCAACTGTCCGAACTGCGCCGGTGTGCGCGCGGGCCGCATCCGTGCGAAGCCGCGCACGCAGTCGTCGATCTTCGTGCGGCCCGATGACGGCGTGGACGGGGTGCTCTTCAACGCCTCGCCCGACATCCTGGAGCAGATCCGCGCCAGCCCGGTGCTGCAGCCCGCGCGTGCGCTGCGCGACACCGCGATCGCGGGCGTGGTGCTGATCGACGGGCAGGTCGACCACGCCACCGGCCTCTTCATGCTGCGCGAACGCGGCTCGCTGCTGCCGCTGTGGTGCACCGATCCGGTGGCCGAGGACCTGAGCCGCGGCAACCCGGTGCTCGGCGTGCTGTCGCACTACTGCGGCGTGGCGCGCCATGCGGTGCCGCTCGACGGCGGCAGCTTCGAGGTGCCCGGCGTGCCCGACCTGGAATTTCGCGCGCTGGCGCTCACGGGCAAGGCCGCGCCGTACTCGCCGCACCGCGAGCATCCGGTGGCGGGCGACAACATCGGCGTGACCATCACCGACCGCCGCAGCGGCGGCCGCCTGTTCTACGCCCCGGGCCTGGGCGCGATCACGCCGCCGGTGTTCGATGCGATGGCAGGCGCCGACGCGGTGATGGTCGACGGCACCTTCTGGCGCGACGACGAGATGCCGCGCCTCGGCGTGAGCAGCAAGCGCGCGCGCGAGATCGGCCACCTGCCGCAGGCGGGCGAGGGCGGGATGATCGAATGGCTCGCGCGCCTGCCCGCGAGCACCGCGCGGCGCATGCTGATCCACATCAACAACACCAATCCCATCCTCGACGAAGACTCCGCCGAGCACGCGGCGCTGCGGCACGCGGGCATCGAGGTCTGCGAGGACGGCATGACGATCCAGCTTTGAGGCCCCACGCATGCACGCCGACCGCATCCAGCAACCCCGCCGCCCCGACGCCGCTGCGCCCGCATGGGGCCGCGCGGAGTTCGAGGCCAAGCTGCGCGAGCGCGGCCGCAGCTACCACATCCACCATCCGTTCAACGTGATGCTCAACAGCGGCCGGGCCACGCCCGAGCAGATCCGCGGCTGGGTGGCCAACCGCTTCTACTACCAGATCGCGATCCCGATCAAGGATGCGGCCGTGCTCTCGAACTGCCCGGACCCGGCGGTGCGCCGCGGCTGGGTGCAGCGCATCCTCGACCATGACGGCTTCGAGCTCGGCGGCGTCCGGGACGCGGGCGGCATCGAGGCCTGGCTGCGGCTCGCCGAGGCCGTGGGCCTCTCGCGCGACGAAGTGCACGACCTGCGCCACGTGGTCCCGGCGGTGCGCTTTGCCGTGGACGCCTACGTGAACTTCGCGCGCCGCGCGCCGTGGCAGGAGGCGGTGTGCTCGTCGCTGACCGAGCTCTTCGCGCCCGAGATCCACAAGCAGCGCCTGTCGACATGGCCCGCGCACTACCCGTGGATCGAACCCGAGGGCCTGGGCTATTTCCGCGGCCGCGTGAGCCAGGCGCGGCGCGACGTGGAACAGGGCCTCGCGATCACGCTCGACCATTTCGACACCCGCGCCCTGCAGGAGCGCGCCCTCGAGGTGCTGCAGTTCAAGCTCGACATCCTCTGGGCCATGAACGACGCGATGGCGACGCGCTACGGCGTGAGCGCGGCATGACGGCGGCCCTGACCCCCGACAGCCGCCCGCGCATCGGCCCGGGCTTCCGCCTGCAGTGGGAGCCGGCGCAGGACTGCCATGTGCTGCTCTATCCCGAGGGCATGGTCAAGCTCAACGGCAGCGCCGGCGAGATCATGAAGCGCTGCGACGGCCAGCGCAGCCTCGCGGCCATCGTGGCCGAGCTGGAAAGCGCCTTCGACACCACCGGCCTCGAACCGCAGGTGCGCGGCTTCGTCGAAATGGCCGCGCAGCAGAACTGGCTGCGCTGGGACCGGGCATGAGCCCCGCCCGGCCGCCCGAAGGGGCTCGCACCGCAGCCGCAGGCGAAGGTACTCCAGTGAGCGCGAACGCGCCGCCGCGGCCCGGTCCGCCGCTCTGGCTGCTGGCCGAGCTGACCTACCGCTGTCCGCTGCATTGCGTGTTCTGCTTCAACCCGCTGGACTTCGCCACGCAGGAGAAGGAGCTCGGCACCGAAGACTGGCTGCGCGTGCTGCGCGAGGGCCGCGAACTCGGCGCGGTGCAGCTCGGCCTCTCGGGCGGCGAGCCGCTGCTGCGCGACGACCTCGAAATCATCGTCGCCGAGGCGCACCGGCTGGGCTACTACACCAACCTGCTGACCTCGGGCGTCGGCCTCACGGCGGCGCGCGCCGCGGCGCTCCGCCAGGCCGGGCTCGACCACGTGCAGCTCTCGTTCCAGGATTCCACGCGCGAGATGAACGACTTCCTCTCGCACACGAAGACCTTCGCCCTCAAGAGCCGGGTCGCGAAGATCATCAAGGACCAGGGCTGGCCGATGGTGCTGAACGTGGTGATCCACCGCATGAACATCGACCACGTCGACCGCATCATCGCCATGGCGCACGAGATGGGCGCCGAGTACCTGGAGCTTGCCAACACCCAGTACTACGCCTGGGCCTTCCTGAACCGCGACCAGCTGCTGCCCACGCACGCGCAGCTGCGGCAGGCGGAGCAGGTGACCGACGGCTGGCGCGCGCGGCTCGGCGAGCGCATGCGCATCTTCTTCGTCGCGCCCGACTACCACGAAGGCAAGGCCAAGAAATGCGTGAACGGCTGGGGCAGCATGTTCCTGACCGTGGCGCCCGACGGCACCGCGCTGCCTTGCCACACCGCGCGCATGCTGCCGGGGCTCGAATTCACGAACGTGAAGGACCACGGCCTGCGCGAGATCTGGTTCGATTCGGAAGGCTTCAACCGCTACCGCGGCACGGGCTGGATGAAGGAGCCGTGCGCGAGCTGCGAGCAGCGCGAGCAGGACCTCGGCGGCTGCCGCTGCCAGGCGTGGCTGCTGGCGCAGGACCCGGCGGCGGCCGACCCGGTGTGCGTGAAGAGCCCCGCGCACCACCGCGTGGCCGAGGCCGTGGAACGAGCGGCCGCGCGCGGCGCCGCGGACGCGCCCGTGGTGCATCCGCTGGTGTTCCGCGATCCGGCCAATTCGCGCCGGCTCAGTGCATCCGCCACGCCGCGCGACTGAGCCCGGCTGCTGCCGCGCGCACGGTTCCGCGCATCGGCGATTCGGCCGTGAGGCTACGCGAGCATCGCGCGGTGCACCCGGATGGCCTCGGCCGACACCGGATTCAATGCGTCCGTGCCCGCCGCGTCGAGGTGTGCGAGCAGTTCGCGGCGCATGCGCGGCTCCCAGAAGCGCTGCAGGTGCAGCGCAAGGTCGCGCAGCGCCTCGTCGCGGTCCGGCATGGCCTCGAAGAAGCTGCCGATCTGGTTGACCATGCGGATCAGGTGATCGATGTGCATTGCGTGCGGCTTTCTTCTTTCAGAACGCAGGCTGGGCGGGCAGGCCGCGCAGCCGGCCCGGGTGGGTGTAGACCACGAGATCGTCGCCGCGCACGAAGCCCGCGAGCGTGAGGCCCGCGGCCTGCGCCACCGCGGCGGCCATGGAGGTGGAGGCCGACACCGCGGCCAGCAGCGGCACGCCGGCCGCGACCGTCTTCTGCACCATCTCGAAGCTCGCGCGGCTCGTGACCGCGACGAAGCCCGAGGCGGGATCGAGCGCTTCGGCCTTCGCGAGCGCACCCACGAGCTTGTCGAGCGCGTTGTGGCGGCCCACGTCCTCGCGCATCAGGCGCAGCTCGCCGTCGGCGCTGCACCAGGCGGCGGCATGCACGGCGCCGGTGATCTTCTGCAGCACCTGGGCGGCGGCGAGCTCGCGCATGCCGCGCGCGACCGCCTCGGGCGCGAGCCGCATGTGCTCGGCGGGCGCGGGCAGCGGCGCCAGCGTGCGCGTCACGTGCGCCAGGCTCTCGGCGCCGCAGAGGCCGCAGCCCGTGCGCCCGGCCATGCTGCGGCGCCGGTCCTTGAGGCGCGCGAAGGCGGCGCTGGCGACCTCCATCCTCAGCGTGATGCCGTCGGCCCCGTACTCCTCGTCGATGCCGTAGAGCTCGCCGCGGTGCGCGAGGATGCCCTCGGCGAGCGAGAAGCCGAGCGCGAAGTCGGCCAGGTCGAGCGGCGTCGCGAGCATCACCGCATGCGCGATGCCGTTGAATTCGAGCGCCACCGGCACTTCCTCGGCCACCCAGTCGCGGTGGTCGAAGGGCAGGCGCGCGCGCAGGCCGCGCACCGGCAGCAGCTCGGCGCCGCCCGGGCGCGGCGGCAGGTCGGCGAGGTTCATGGCGTCCCCGCCGCGGCCGCGGTCTCGTCGAGCCGGCGCGCCAGCAGTTCCTCCTGCAGCGCGTTGAAGCGGCTGTAGGCCTGCTGCCATTCCGAAGGCTGCATCACCGGCATCACCTGCACCGCGGTGACCTTGAACTCGGGGCAGTTGGTGGCCCAGTCGGAGTTGTCGGTGGTGATCACGTTGGCGCCCGACTCGGGGAAGTGGAAGGTGGTGTAGACCACGCCCGGCTGCACCCGCTCGGTCACGGTGGCGCGCAGCACCGTCTCGCCCGCGCGGCTCCGGATGCCGACCCAGTCGCCCTCGGAGATGCCGCGGTCCTCGGCGTCGCTCGGATGGATCTCGAGCCGGTCCTCGCTGTGCCAGCGGTTGTTGTCGGTGCGGCGCGTCTGGGCGCCCACGTTGTACTGCGACAGGATGCGGCCGGTGGTCAGGATCAGCGGGTACATGCGCGTGACCTTCTCGTCGGTCGGCACGTACTGCGTGATGATGAAGCGGCCCTTGCCGCGCACGAACTCGCCGATGTGCATGGTCGGCGTGCCCTCGGGCGCGGCCTCGTTGCAGGGCCACTGCAAGCTGCCGAACTGCGCGAGCTTGGCATAGCTCACGCCCGCGAAGGTGGGCGTCAGCGAGGCGATCTCGGCCATGATCTCCTCGGGGCTCGCGTAGTTCATGGGATAGCCGAGCGCATTGGCGAGCATCTGCGTCACCTCCCAGTCGGCGTAGCCCGCCTTCGGCGGCATCACCTTGGTGACGCGCGAGATGCGGCGCTCGGCGTTGGTGAAGGTGCCGTCCTTCTCGAGGAAGGACGATCCCGGCAGGAACACGTGCGCGTACTTGGCGGTCTCGTTGAGGAACAGGTCCTGCACCACGATGCATTCCATCGCCATCATCGCCTCGGCCACGTGCTGCGTGTTCGGGTCGGACTGCACCACGTCCTCGCCCTCGCAGTACAGGCCCTTGAAGCTGCCGGTGATCGCGGCGTCGAACATGTTGGGAATGCGCAGGCCGGGTTCGGGCCGCAGCGTCACGCCCCAGGCTTCCTCGAAGCTGCCGCGCGCGATGCTGTCGGAGACGTGGCGGTAGCCCGGCAGCTCGTGCGGGAACGAGCCCATGTCGCACGAACCCTGCACGTTGTTCTGGCCGCGCAGCGGGTTCACGCCCACGCCTTCGCGGCCCACGTTGCCGGTGGCCATCGCGAGGTTGGCGATGCCCATCACCATGGTCGAGCCCTGGCTGTGCTCGGTCACGCCCAGGCCGTAGTAGATGGCGGCGTTGCGCTTGCCGTCGTGCCCCTTGGCAAAGAGCCGCGCCGCGGCGCGCAGCTCTGCCGCGGGCACGCCGGTCACTTCCTCCATCGCCTCGGGCGAGTTGGCGGGGCGCGCGACGAACTCGCGCCATTCGTTGAAGGACTTCGGCTCGCAGCGCTCGGCCACGAAGGCCTCGTCGACCAGGCCCTCGGTCACGATCACGTGCGCCATCGCGCTGATGACCGCGACGTTGGTGCCGGGCCGGAGCTTGAGATGGTGGTCGGCCCGGATGTGCGGCGACTTGACGAGGTCGATGGTGCGCGGATCGATCACGATCAGCCGCGCGCCCGCGCGCAGCCGCTTCTTCATGCGCGAGGCGAACACCGGATGGCCGTCGGAGGGGTTGGCGCCGATGACCATGATCACGTCGGACTTCTCGACCGACTTGAAGGTCTGCGTGCCGGCCGATTCGCCCATCGTCTGCTTGAGCCCGTAGCCGGTGGGCGAATGGCACACGCGCGCGCAGGTGTCGACGTTGTTGTTGCCGAAGGCGGCGCGCACCAGCTTCTGCACCAGGTAGCCTTCCTCGTTGGTGCAGCGCGAGGACACCAGCCCGCCGATGGAATCGGTGCCGTGCTTGGCCTGGATGCGGCGGAACTCGCTGGCCGCGTAGCCGATGGCTTCCTCCCAGCTCACTTCGCGCCAGGGGTCGGTGATCCTAGCGCGGATCATCGGCTTGAGCACGCGGTCCTTGTGCGTGGCGTAGCCCCA
The DNA here is from genome assembly GCF_029893635.1 of Variovorax sp. TBS-050B. NCBI lineage: Bacteria > Pseudomonadati > Pseudomonadota > Betaproteobacteria > Burkholderiales > Comamonadaceae > Variovorax > Variovorax sp. TBS-050B. The sequence goes on from NZ_JARXYR010000002.1 coordinate 3,721,443, forward strand.
GGCGAAGCGGCCCTTGACGCAGGAGTGGCCCTCGTTGGCCTTGCCGTCCTTCCACGGCACCATGCGCACCACCTCGTTGCCCTTCATCTCGGCCTTGAAGCCGCAGCCCACGCCGCAGTAGGCGCAGGTGGTGATGGCGCTGTGCTCGGCCTGGCCGAGCCAGATCACCGACTTCTCCTGCAGCGTGGCGGTGGGGCAGGCCTGCACGCAGGCGCCGCAGCTCACGCACTCCGATTCCATGAAGGGCTGGTCCTGGCCCGGCGACACGCGCGACTCGAAGCCGCGGCCGCTGATCGTGAGCGCGAAGGTGCCCTGCGTCTCCTCGCAGGCGCGCACGCAGCGGTTGCAGACGATGCACTTGGCGGGGTCGTAGGTGAAGTAGGGGTTCGACTCGTCCTTGGCGCTCTTCAGGTGGTTGGCGCCGTCGTAGCCGTAGCGCACGTTGCGCAGCCCGGTCACGCCGGCCATGTCCTGCAGCTCGCAGTCGCCATTGGCGGCGCAGGTGAGGCAGTCGAGCGGATGGTCGGAGATGTAGAGCTCCATCACGCCCTTGCGCAGCTCCTGCAGCTTGGAGCTCTGGGTGCGCACCTTCATGCCGGCCTCGGCCGGCGTGGTGCACGAGGCCGGGTAGCCGCGGCGGCCCTCGATCTCGACCAGGCAGAGCCGGCAGGAGCCGAAGGGCTCGAGGCTGTCGGTGGCGCAGAGCTTGGGCACCTGCACGCCGGCGTCGATTGCGGCGCGCATCAGCGAGGTGCCCTTGGGCACGCTGACCGGCATGCCGTCGATCTCGAGCGTGACTTCCTCGGTGGATTCGCGCCGCGGCGTGCCGTGGTCGATCTCGTTCAGGTGATTCAGCATGGGGTTGCCTTTCTGGGGGAGCGGGGAGCGGACAGCCGAACGCAGAGGGCGCGAAGGTTTCGCGAAGGTCGCAGAAGGAAGACAGAAAGATCGAAATTTCCTTCTGCGACTTCTGCGCAACTTTTGTATTTCTTCTGCGTTCGGCGGTCCGTGTTCGAGTGCGTCATTCAGGCCGCCTCGCGGTCCGGCACCGAAACACCGAAGTCCTCGGGGTAGTGGTCCAGCGCCGAGAGCACGGGGTAGGGCGTCATGCCGCCCATGGCGCAGAGCGAGCCGTGCAGCATGGTGTCGCAGAGGTCGCGCAGCAGCATCACCTGCTGCGGCCGGTTCTGGTAGCGCGTGATCTTGTCGATCACTTCGACGCCGCGCGTGGAGCCGATGCGGCAGGGCGTGCACTTGCCGCAGGACTCGAGTGCGCAGAACTCCATGGCGTAGCGCGCGAGCTGCGACATGTCGGCCGTGTCGTCGTGCACCACGATGCCGCCGTGGCCGAGCACCGCGCCGACGGCCGCATAGGCCTCGTAGTCGAGCGGCAGGTCCCATTGCGACTCCGGCACATAGGCGCCGAGCGGGCCGCCGACCTGCACCGCCTTGATCGGCCGGCCGCTCGCGCTGCCGCCGCCGAAGTCGTACAGCAGTTCGCGCAGCGTGAGGCCGAAGGCCTTCTCGACCAGGCCGCCCTGGCGGACGTTGCCCGCGAGCTGGAAGGGCAGCGTGCCGCGCGAGCGGCCCATGCCGAAGTCGCGGTAGAAGTCCGCGCCGCGCGCGAGGATGATCGGCACCGAGGCCAGCGTGATCACGTTGTTGATCACCGTCGGCTGGCCGAACAGCCCCTGGAGCGCCGGCAGCGGCGGCTTGGCGCGCACGATGCCGCGCCGGCCTTCCAGACTTTCGAGCAGTGCGGTCTCCTCGCCGCAGACGTAGGCGCCGGCCGCCTTGCGCACCGTGATGCGGAAGCGCCGGCCCGAGTCGAGGATGTCGTCGCCGATGAAGCCGGCCTGCTCGGCATGGCGGATCGCCTCCTGGAGCGTCGCGATCGAATGCGGGTACTCGGAGCGCACGTAGATGTAGCCCTCGGTCGCGCCGGTCGCGAGCCCGGCGATCGCCATGCCTTCGAGCAGCATCAGCGGATCGCCTTCCATCACCATGCGGTCGGAGAAGGTGCCCGAGTCGCCCTCGTCGGCGTTGCAGACGATGTACTTCTGCGCCGCCTCGGCCGCCAGCACGGTCCGCCACTTGATGCCGGCCGGGAACGCCGCGCCGCCGCGGCCGCGCAGGCCGGAATCGAGCACCTGCTGCACCACCTCGGCGGGCGCCATGGCGAGCGCGCGGCGCAAACCGGCAAAGCCTTCGTGCGCTTCGTAGTCGGCGACCGAGACCGGATCGGTGATGCCCATGCGCGCGAAGGTCAGGCGCTCCTGTTTCCTCAGGTACGCGAGCTCTTCGGTCGGGCCCAGGTTCAGCGCGTGGGCGCCGCCCGAGAGGAAGCCGGCGTTGAACAGCCCCGCCACGTCCGCGGCCGAGACCGGGCCGTAGGCGATGCGGCCCTGCGGCGTCTGCACCTCGACCAGCGGTTCGAGCCAGAACAGGCCGCGCGAGCCGTTGCGCACGATGCGCAGTTCGGCGTTGCGGGCCTCGGCCTGCGCGGCGATCTCGCGGGCCACGGCATCGGCGCCGACCGCGAGCGCGGCCGAGTCGCGCGGCACGTAGACGGTGACGACGCCGCTCACGACGCAGCCCTCGCTGGCGCGGCGGCGTCGGCGGCCGCGACGATGGCATCGAAGCGTGCCGGCGTGAGGCGCGCATGCACCTCGCCGTTGATCGCCATCGCTGGCGACGAGGCGCACAGCCCCAGGCAGAACACCGGTTCCAGCGATGAGCGGCCGTCGGCCGTGGTGCCGTGCACCTCGCAGCCCAGGTGCGCCGCCGCATGGTCGAGCAGCGCGTCGGCCCCCATGGCTTTGCAGGCTTCGGCGCGGCAGACCTGCACCAGCAGGCGGCCAGCCGGGGCGGACCGGAAGTGGTGGTAGTAGCTCACCACGCCGTGCACTTCGGCGCGCGAGAGATTGAACTGTCCGGCGATGGCAGGCACCGCCTCGGCCGGCACATGGCCGAGCGCGTCCTGGATGCCGTGCAGCGCGGGCAGCAGCCCGCCCGGCACGTCCTTGTGGGCCGCGGCAATGGCGTTGGCGACGTCGAGGGCTTGCATATGCTGTGGGTCTCCTAAATGTGCTGCCGCGTTCATCGGGTTGGCGCGAGTGTATGAACGACAAGTTGAAGCCACAATATGAAGCGCTCCGCCCGATAAATATGCTTTTGAAAGCCTAAAGACATGCATGAAGTGCAGATCCGGCCGCAATGGACCATCCGCCAGCCCGACGGCGCCACGCTGCCGCCCCGGGTCATCGAACTGCTCGTGAAGGTGCTGGAGCACGGCAGCCTGTCGAGCGCCTGCGCGGCCTGCGGCGTGTCCTATCGCCATGCCTGGGAACTGGTGCGGCAGGGCGAGGCGATGTTCGGCCAGCCACTGGTCGCGATGCAGCGCGGCAAGGGTTCCAGCCTCACGCCGCTGGGCGAGAAGCTGGTGTGGGCCGACCGCCGCATCGAGGCGCGGCTGTCGCCGCTGCTCGATTCGCTGGCATCGGAACTCGGCGCCGAGATCGAGAAGCTGATTCCCACCTCGCCCTCGCTGCTGCGCATCCATGCGAGCCACGGCTTCGCGATCGAGGCGCTGCACGGTTACCTCGCCGCGGCGCAGGTGCCTTCCGACCTGCGCTACTGCGGCAGCGAGGAGGCGGTGGCCTCGCTGCACCACGGCAGCTGCGACGTGGCGGGCTTCCACGTGCCGCTCGGCGCCTTCGAGGCCGAGGCCGTGGCCCACTACCACGCCTGGCTCGACAGCGGCACGCAGAAGCTGATCGGCATGGCGACGCGGCACCAGGGGCTGATGGTCGCGCCGGGCAATCCGAAGAAGATCTACACGCTGGCCGACCTCGCGCGGCCCGACGTGCGCTTCATCAACCGGCAGCCCGGTTCCGGCACGCGCTACCTGTTCGACCTGCAGCTGCGCGAGCAGGGCATCGCGCCCGAATCGATCCGCGGCTACGAGCAGTGCGAGTTCACGCATGCGGCCGTTGCCGCCTTCGTCGCCAGCGGCATGGCCGATGCCGGCTACGGCGTCGAGACGCCCGCGCGACAGTTCAAGCTCGACTTCATCTCGAACCAGGTCGAGCGCTATTTCCTGCTCTGCGACGAGCGCTCGCTCGCGGCGCCGATCGTGCAGCGCATGCTCGCGATCCTGCAGGGCGAGGCGTATCGGCAGGCGGTGAACCGGCTGCCGGGCTACGAGGCGGTGGATTGCGGACGGGTGCTGTCGCTGGGCGAGGCCTTCGAGTCGCTGCGGCCGGCGCCCGCGGCAAAGCGCAGGACCACCCGCCGCTCATGAGTCGCCGTCGTCCGGCGCCACCAGCCGCCGCAGCAGCGGCTGCCGCGCGAGCACCGCATCGCGTGCGCCGGCGTCGAGCACGCGGCCGGCCTCCATCACCACCACGGTGTCGAAGCGGTCGAGCAGGCTCAGGCGGTGGATCGAGGCGATCACGCAGGCATCCGGAAAGGCATCGGCGATGCGGCCGAGCACCTTCGCCTCGGTGCGGGCATCGAGCGCGCTCGTGGGCTCGTCGAGCAGCAGCAGCGAACTGCCGCGGGCCGCGAGCACGCCGCGCGCGAGGCACAGCCGCTGGCGCTGCCCGCCCGAGAGGTTGAAGCCGCGTTCTGACACGGCGCTGTCGAGGTCGCCGCGCGAGGCCGCGAGCACCTCGTCGAAGGCGCTCACGCGCAGCGCGGCATGCAGCGCCTCGTCGCTGCATGGCTGGCCGAACGACAGGTTCTCGCGCACGCTGGCCTCGAACACTTCGGTCTCCTGCGGGATCAGCGTGGCGATGCGGCGCAGTTGGCTCCATTCGGCCGGCTGGCCGTCGATGGCGAGCGTGCCGCCGTGCGGCGCGTACAGGCCCGCGAGCACGCGCAGCAGCGTGCTCTTGCCGCCGCCGCTCGGGCCGACGAGCGCGATGCGTGCGCCGCGCCTGAGCGCGAGGCTCACGTCGTGCAGGCCGCCGCGCGGCGGCTTGTCGGCGGCCGTCGCGTCGTCCTCGCGCCGGTCATAGCGCCACCGCAACTGCGCGACCTCGAGCGTGCGCCATGCCGCATCGTGCGCGATTTGCTCGTGCGCGGGCACTTCGCCGGGCGGGGCTTCCGCGATGCCCGGATGGGCCGCGGGCGCCTGCCAGATCGGATCGGCGCTGCCGTAGTCGGTGTGCATGCGCGCGAAGAAGCTGAAGTTCGCCGCCACCGAGGTCACCACGCCCGCGGCCTGCTGCGCGTACTGGTAGATCATGAACACCGCGCCCAGCATCACGGCCTGCCCGGGCGTGCGCGCCTGCCAGACGTAGATCACGACCAGGCCCCAGGTCAGCGCCAGGCCCATCAGGTCGACCGCGAACCACTTGCCCTCGTTGAGCACCACCGTGCGCTTGAGCGGCGCCGACACCGCCGCCATGCGCCGGCGCAGCAGCAGCCGCGAGGCGCCCTGCAGCCGCAGCCCGATCACGGTCGAGGCATTGCCGAGGAAGTCGAGCAGCGCGGCCACGTAGCGGCGGTCTGCGTCGTTCTCGGCGCGCGCGAGGCGCATCAGCGCCTGGTCGATGCGCAGGATCACGATCGCGATCAGCACGTAGCCCGCGAGCGCCGTGAGGCCGCTGGTGCGCGACAGCAGCGCCAGCGCCACCAGCGGCCCCACGAAGTTGACCGCGTTGGTGAGCCAGATGAACTGGTTCTGCGCGAAGTCGGCGAGCGCGCGGCTCGCCTGGTGCACGCGGTGCTGCAGCTCGCCCGAATGGTGGCCGTCGTGCCAGGCGAGCGGCGCCGCGGCGATGCGCGCATAGAGCCGGTCGGCCAATGCCTCGCGCACCTTCACGCCCACGTTGCGCTCGAGGATGCGGCCGGGCCCGTGCAGCGCCCAGGCGCCCACGTAGACGCCCGCGAGCGTGCCGATCCAGCGGCCGGCGCTCGCGAACTCGTTGCGCTGCAGCGCATTGATCGCCTGTCCGGCGAGATAGGGCAGCGCGAGGCGGATCAGCTGCGAGACGCCGAGCAGCGCGGTGGCGCCGAGTAGCTGCAGGCGCGCGCCCTCGGCGAAATGCCACAGCGCCGCGTAGAGCTCGCGGATCGCCCGGCCGGGCGTGGTGTTCCTGGTGGGCGTGTTCAAGGTTCCGGGCATCTGTCAGCAAAAAGAACTCAATCGCGCGGCGTCGCGACATTGCGACAAAACGGGGTCAAAAGTAACGATGTGTATGGTTAAATCGGCCCAACTATCGCGAAGAGGACGAGGGATTCCATGAAGCTGCTGTTGAGCATCGTGTGCGGCGTGGTGGCGTTGGCCGGGTGCGTCAGCACGCCGCCCACGCCCACGCAACCCGGCACCGGTTCGGGCCTGTCGTACGTGCCGATGATGGCCATGGACGGCGTGGACCGGGCGCGCTACGACAGCGACGTGGCCGACTGCCGCGGCGCCGCGACGCGGATCACCGCGCGCAGCGAGTCGGGCGACGCCATGTGGCTCGCGCTGGGGCTGGGGCTCATCACCGTGCATGGACAGGGCATTGTGGCGGCAGCCTCGTACACGGGCATCTCGGCGGCCGCGATCGACATGTCGTACCGGCCGAGCGCCGACGTCATCGCCGAGCATCAGCAGACCGCCATCGTCCACTGCATGGCCAAGCGCGGCTACCGCAACCTCGATCCGAACGTGCGCGATTCGTTCTACGGCCATTCCTTCAATCCCGAGGTCGTGCTGGCGCCGCGCCGCACTGGCGTGGACACCTACAACGCCGAGCGGCTCGCGAAGGCCGGCCAGTGCCACGCGCTGCCCCGCGCCGAGCTGACGGCCAAGGGCCCCGGCTACGAGGCCTACGACGTGCCCTGCGCGAACGGCGCCACCTGGGCGGTGCGCTGCGAATTCGGCAAGTGCCGCGTGCTCGGCCAGTCGCCCGTGCGCCGCTCCTGAGCCCTCGGCTCACTTGATGATCATGCCCCGCAGCGCGGGGTCCGCGGGCGGCGTTTCCAGCTTCATCTGCCGCAGCGTCTTCATCAGCAGCCGCGCGATCATCAGGTTGCGGTGCCGCTTGTTGTTGGCCGGGATCACGTACCACGGCGCATGCTCGGTCGAGGTGGCGCGCAGCGCCTGGTCGTAGGCGCGCTGGTAGGCTTCCCACTTGGTGCGCACCTCGAGGTCGCCCATGCTGAACTTCCATTGCTTGCCGGGCGTGTCGACGCGCGCCTGCAGCCGCTCGCGCTGCTCGTCCTTGCCGATGTGCAGCATGCACTTGACGATCACGGTGCCGGTCTCGACGAGCAGGCGCTCGAAGTCGTTGATCTGCGCGTAGCGCCGGCGGGTCTCGGCCTTGTCGATCCAGGCCTCGACCACGGGCACGAGCACGTCCTCGTAGTGGCTGCGGTTCCACACCGCGATCTCGCCGTTGCGCGGCACCACCGCATGGCAGCGCCAGAGGTAGTCGCGCGCGCGCTCGTCCTCCGAAGGCGCCTTGAAGGCCGTCACGCGCACGCCCAGCGGCGAGGTGCGCGAGAAGACCCAGCGCACGGTGCCGTCCTTGCCGCTGGTGTCCATGCCCTGCAGCACCAGCAGCACCTTGCGGCGGCCCTCGGCGTGCAGCAGGTTCTGCATCTCGTCGAGCTCGATCGCCAGGGCGTCGATCTCCTCGAGCTGCGCCGCCTGGTCGCCTTCGAGGAAGGGCGAGTCGCTCGGATTCACCTTCGCGAGCTGGAAATGGCTGTCGACGCGGTACTTCTTCAGACTGGGCATGACACCGGCTCCGTGCAAAAAGCCGCAGCGTACGCGATCGGCCGCCGGCCGGGCCGAATCAGCGGTCGGTGTCGTCGGGATCGATGGAGGCGCTCCAGCGGCTGTCCCATTCGGCATGCCGCGCCGCGCCGTCGAGTTCGCGGCGGTCGCGCTTGGTGGGGCGGCCCTGCGAAATCGCCAGCGCGGGCTCGCTGCCCATGCGGCGCTGCTCGCGCATCCGTGCCACCGCGGCGAGGCTCTCGGCGGTTTCTTCGTAGAGCTGCTGCGCCACCGGCGCCGGGCCGCGCTGGCCGCTGAGGCCGCGCACGACGACCGTGCGCGTGACCGGGCCGAGGCGGAGCGCCACCGTGTCGCCGGCCTTGACCTCGCGCGAGGCCTTGGCGATGTCGCCGTTCACCTGCACCCGGTTCTTGCCGATTTCTTCCGCGGCGAGCGAACGCGTCTTGAAGAAGCGTGCAGCCCAGAGCCATTTGTCGATGCGCAAGCGATCCATATTCAGGAATTGTGGTGGTGCAGGGGCAGCCGCACGACGGCGTCCAGCCCGTCCACCTGTGCGGCATTGTCCTGCGGGCCGCGGTTGTGAAGGTCGATGCGACCGCCGAGCGCCTGCACGATCTCGCGGCAGATGGCGAGGCCGAGGCCGGAGCCGCTCGAACTGTCGCCGGCCGAGAAGGGCGCGAACAGGCGCTGGCGCAGCTCGGGCGAGATGCCGGGCCCGGCGTCGCGCACCGTCAGCACGGCCTCGCCGCCTTCCGCGCGCACCATCACCGACAAGGCGGCGCCGGCGGGGCTCTGCTTGATCGCGTTGTGCAGCAGGTTGCGCGTGAGCTCCTGCAGCATCCAGCGGTGCGCGCGCACCGTGACGGGCTCGGCGTCGATGGCGAGTTCGAAGTCCAGCGCCTTGTCGGCGATCAGCGGCGACAGGTCGAGCGCGATCTGCCGCGCCACCTCGCCGAGTTCGAGCGGCACCGACTCGGGCTGCTGGCGCAACTGCTCGACCTTGGCGAGCGACAGCATCTGGTTGGCAAGGGTGGTGGCGCGTTCGACCGTGTGGCTGATCTCGCCGAGCGCCTGGTCGGCCGGCAGATCGCCGCGGCGCGCCGACTGCACCTGCGCCTTCAGCACCGCGAGCGGCGTGCGCAACTGGTGGGCGCTGTCGCGCACGAAGCGCTTCTGGTGGTCGAGCAGCCGCTGCAGCCGGCCCATGACCTCGGTGGTGGCATCGACCAGCGGCCGCAGCTCGCGCGGTGCGTCGGGCGCATCGATGGGGGAGAGGTCGTCGGCGGCGCGCTTCTCGATCGCCTCGCCGAGCTGCCGCACCGGCCGCGTCGCGCGCTGCACCACGAACACCGTGACGAGTGCGATCACGCCCATCAGCAGCAATTGGCGCCAGAGCATGTCGACAAGCAGCTTGCGCACCAGCGTCTCGCGCAGTTCGAGCGTCTCGGCCACCTGCACCACGGCCATGCCGCGGCCGCGCGCGCTGGCCACCGGCTGCAGCAGCACGGCCACGCGCACCGGCTGGTCGCGAAAGCGCGCATCGTAGAAGTCGACCAGCGCCGCATAGGCGCCGCGGTCGGGAATGCGGCCGCGCCAGAACGGCAGCTCCGCGAAGCCCGAGACCATCTCGCCGTCGAGCGCCGACACGCGGTAGAAGAGCCGGCTCTTGTTGTCGGCCTCGAAGGCTTCGAGCGCGGAGTAGGGCACGATCGCGCGCAGCCGTGCGTGGTCGTCGTAGCCTTCCACGTCGAGCTGCTCGCCGATGGTCTTGGCCGAGGCGAGCAGCGTGCGGTCGTAGGCGGTGGTGGCCGCGGCCAGGCTCTGGCGGTAGAGGCTCACGCTGTTGATCACGACGAACAGCGCCACCGGCGCGAGGATGCCCAGCAGCAGCCGGGCGCGCAGCGAAGCGGGGGTGCCACCACTGCGCATCATGGGGCCGGCACGCCGGTCCGGCGGCGCCTCGTCATGTCTCGGCACGCAGCAGGTAGCCCAGGCCGCGCAGCGTCATCAAGGCGGCGCCGGTGCCTGCGAGCTTCTTGCGCAGCCGGTACACCACCACCTCGACGGCCTCGTACTGCACGTCGGTCTCGCCGGGGAACACGAGTTCGAACAGCCGCTCCTTGGTCAGCGCATGGCCCGGCTTCATCATCAGCGCCTTCAGCAGCGAGAGCTCGCGCGGCGTGAGTTCGAGCACGGCGCCGCGGTGGTAGACCGCGCCGCTCTCGGGGTCGAAGCGCAGGTCGCCCACCTCTTGAGGATGCAGCACGGGGTCGATGCCGCCGGCGGCATTCTGGTTGCGCCGGCGCAGCGCGCGCAGCCGGGCCTCGAGTTCGTCGAGGTCGAAGGGCTTGGGCAGGTAGTCGTCGGCCCCCGCGTTCAGGCCCATGATGCGGTCGCCCACGGTGCCGCGCGCCGTGAGCAGCAGCACGGGCGTGCGCAGCCCGCTCGCGCGCGCCTGGGCCAGCACCTGCAGGCCGTCCAGGTTGGGCAGGCTCAGGTCCAGCGCCACCACGTCGGGCTCGATGGCGCGCCATTGCTCGACGGCCTGGGCGCCGTCGCCGCAGATGCGCACGTCGATCCTGTTGCGTGCGAGCGCGCGCTGCAGCGTGACCTGCATCGAGGGGTCGTCTTCGATCAGCAGCAGCTTCATGCGACGGGAGGGCGGAGGGGCTTCGGTGTTTTCCCCAGTCCGGGCGACAGCCAACTGACAGCGGGGCGGCGCATGATAGCGGCTCAGGCCCTCGTCAGGGTTTCTTTCGTTATCAGGAGACAACGATGCGTCGCGACACTTTTCTGAAGTCATTGGCCGCGCTGGCCGCCGTCGGAGCACTGCCGCTGTCGGCACGCGCCGCAGCCAACGTCAAGATGATGATCCCGGCCAACCCCGGCGGTGGATGGGACACCACCGGCCGCGCGCTGGGCAAGGCCATGACCGACGCCAAGCTGGCCGACACGGTCACCTACGACAACAAGGGCGGCGCCGCGGGCGCGCTGGGCCTGGCCCAATTCGTGAACGGCTCCAAGGGCGACCCGAACGCGTTGATGGTCATGGGCTCGGTCATGCTCGGCGGCATCATCACCGGCAAGCCGCCGGTGAACCTTTCGCAGGCCACGCCGATCGCGCGCCTGACCACCGAATACAACGTCTTCGTGCTGCCGGCCAACTCGCCGTTCAAGACCATGAAGGACGTGGTCGAACAGCTCAAGAAGGACCCGGGCAGCGTCAAGTGGGGCGGCGGTTCGCGCGGCTCCACCGAGCACATCGCCGCGGCCATGATCGCGCAGAAGGTCGGCGCCGACCCCTCGAAGATCAACTACGTGGCCTTCCGCGGAGGCGGTGAAGCCACCGCGGCCATCCTGGGCGGCAACGTCACCATCGGCGGCAGCGGCTACAGCGAGTTCGCCGAGTACATCGCCGCCGGCAAGATGAAGCCGATCGCCGTCACCTCGGCGCAGCGCCTGCCCGGCATCAACGTGCCCACGCTCAAGGAGCAGGGCATCGACGTGGAGATCGGCAACTGGCGCGGCGTGTACGGCGCGCCCGGCATCAGCGCCGAGCAGCGCAAGGCCCTGACCGACCTGGTGCTGGCCACGCTCAAGTCGCCCTCGTGGGCCGAGTCGCTCAAGAAGAACGACTGGACGCCGGCCGTGCTCTCGGGCGAGGCCTTCGCCAAGTTCGTCGACGACGACTTCGCGAGCCTGCGCGCCATCATGGCCAAGTCCGGAATGATTTAAACCTGGCTCGCCCCCAGGCTGCGCGCACTTCGTGTCGCTGCGCCAACCCCCTACCGGGGGCAACACCTGCGGCCCGGCGGAGCCGGTTCCGCGGTGTTCCCGGCGGGGTTTTCCTTTGACCGGGAGTTAGAAATGACAACGACAGATTCCTCGGCCGTGCCGCAACCCGCGGCCACCTGGCCGCAAACCCTGGTCGGCGCCGGCGTGCTGCTGACCGGCGTGGCGCTCGGCTTCGGTGCCATCGGCATCTCCTCCGACGCGGGCTACGGCGGCGTCGGCCCCAACTTTCTGCCCTGGCTGGTCTCGGCCGTGCTCACGCTGTGCGGCGCCTGGATCCTGTGGGAGGCGCGCACCGGCGGCTTCCGCGAACTCGACCCGCCCTCGGGCGCCGAGCACGCCTACTGGCCTGGCTTCGTCTGGGTCTCGGCCGGCCTGCTGCTCAATGCGGCGCTGATCACCACGCTGGGCTTCATCCTGAGCTGCACCCTGTGCTACCTGCTCGCGGTGCAGGGCCTGCGCCGCGCGAGCGGCCAGCCCTCGGCCGGCAGCCCGCGCACCTGGGCGATCGACCTTCTGACGGGGCTGCTGATCTCGGCGCCGGTGTTCTGGACGTTCACCAAGTTCCTGGCGATCAACCTGCCGGGCCTGACCAGCACCGGCTGGCTCTGAGGGAGGCCTGACATGGAAATCTTCAACGCACTCATGGCGGGCTTCGCCGCCGCGATCACCCCCATCAACCTGATCTGGTGCCTCGTGGGCTGCGCCCTCGGCACGGCCGTCGGCGTGCTGCCGGGCATCGGCCCTGCGGTGGCGGTGGCGATGCTGCTGCCGATCACCGGCAAGGTCGACATCACCGCCTCGATGATCTTCTTCTCGGGCATCTACTACGGCGCGATGTACGGCGGCTCGACCACCTCGATCCTGCTGAACACGCCCGGCGAGACCGCGAGCATGGTCACGGCGATGGAAGGCAACAAGATGGCCAAGAGCGGGCGCGCGGGCGCCGCGCTCGCGACGGCGGCCATCGGCTCCTTCGTGGCGGGCACCATCGCCACGGTGATCGTCACGATGTTCGCGCCCTTCGTGGCCGAATTCGCGGTCAAGCTCGGCCCGCCCGAGTATTTCCTGCTGATGCTGCTGGCCTTCACCACCGTGAGCGCGGTGCTCGGCAAGAGCACGCTGCGCGGCATGACGGCGCTGTTCGTCGGCCTCGCGGCCGGCTGCATCGGCCTCGACCAGATCTCGGGCCAGGGCCGCTACACCGGCGGCGTCCCCGAGCTGCTCGACGGCATCGAGATCGTGCTCGTGGCGGTCGGCCTGTTCGCGGTGGCCGAGGTGCTCTATGCGGTGCTCTACGAAGGCCGCGTGGTCGAGGGCCAGAACAAGCTCAGCCGCGTGCACATGACCGCGCGCGACTGGAAGCGCTCGATCCCCGCGTGGCTGCGCGGTACCGCGATCGGCACGCCCTTCGGCTGCATCCCGGCGGGCGGCACCGAGATCCCGACCTTCCTGAGCTATGCCACCGAGAAGAAGCTCGCCAAGGACGAGGACGCCCGCGCCGAGTTCGGCACCAAGGGCGCGATCGAAGGCGTGGCCGGCCCCGAGGCCGCGAACAATGCCACCGTGACCGCGGCGCTGATCCCGCTGCTCACGCTGGGCATCCCGACCTCGAACACCACCGCCATCCTGCTCGGCGCGTTCCAGAACTACGGCATCCAGCCCGGTCCGCAGCTGTTCACCACCTCCGCCGCGCTGGTGTGGGCGCTGATCGCCTCGCTCTACATCGGCAACGTGATGCTGCTGGTGCTGAACCTGCCGATGGTGGGTCTCTGGGTCAAGCTGCTCAAGATCCCGAAGCCGCAGCTCTATGCGGGCATCCTGATCTTCGCGACCGTGGGCGCCTACGGCATGCGCCAGAGCGCGTTCGACCTGTTCCTGCTGTACGGCATCGGTCTGCTCGGCGTGCTGATGCGGCGCTTCGACTTCCCGACGGCACCGGTGGTGGTGGGCATGATCCTCGGGCCGCTGGCCGAAGCGCAGATGCGCAATGCGCTGTCGATCGGCGAGGGCAGTGCTTCGATCTTCTTCCAGCGGCCGATGTCGATCGTGCTGGTGGTGGTGATCGTGGCCGTGCTGGTGCTGCCGCGGGTGGCGAAGCGCATGAGCGATCGGAAGCTGGCCCGGCTGGCGGCTTGAGTCTTTGTTTGGGGATTGCTTTTCCGGGGCCGGGTCTCGCCCCGGCGGGCGACTCACTTTCTTTTGCTTCGCGAAAAGAAAGTAAGCAAAGAAAAGGCGACCCTACTGTCTGCGTCCCTCCGCTTCGCTGCGGGCAACCTGCGGTGCTCGACTCCGGCGGGGGTCCGCAGAACTCGCTCCGCTGCGCTGCGCTCAGACAGCTGCGGCCCTGATCCCGCCTCCATCTCCGCTCCTCGGCACAGCCAGAAGGGAGTGGGAGCCCAGCCGGGCCATCGCTTCGCTCGGCCAGCAACGCGCGCACGCGCAGCGTGCGCGCTTGTGTTTGGGGCCAAGCGAAGCGATGGCCCGTCGGTTTCCCTCCCCCTCTGGCTGCGCCGAGGAGCGGAGCGTTTCGCGGATCAGGGCTCGCAGCTGTTTGAGCGAAGCGAGTTCTGCGAGACCCCGCGAAACGCGAGCACCGCAGGTTGCCCCGTAGCGCAGCGGAGGGGTCGCAGACAGTGGGGGTCGCCTTTCTTTGCTTACTTTCTTTGGCGAAGCAAAGAAAGTGAGTCGCCCGCCGGGGCGAGACCCGGCCCCCGCCCCCAAACCAGCACAGCCACCATCAAGAAGAAGCCGGCCGCTCCACCAGATCGTCGTCGATGTGCGGATCCGCCGGCAACCCGCGCAAGCGCCGCACGGTCCGCCGAATCCAGTGCTCGATGTCGTCCACGTAGGTGAACACGGCCGGCACCACCAGCAGGCTCAACACCGTGGAGGTGATGAGCCCTCCGATCACCGCCATCGCCATCGGCGAGCGGAAGCTGGAGTCGGCGGCGCTGAGCCCCAGCGCGATCGGGGCCATGCCGGCGCCCATGGCCAGCGTGGTCATGATGATCGGCCGCGCGCGCTTGTGGCAGGCGTCGCGCAGCGCGTCCCAGCGGCTCATGCCGTGGTCGCGGCGCGCCACGATCGCGTATTCCACCAGCAGGATCGAGTTCTTGGTCGCAATGCCCATGAGCATGATCAGGCCGATCAGCGACGGCATCGACAAGGCCTTCTGCCCGATCAGCAGGCCGACGAAGGCACCGCCGAGCGCCAGTGGCAGCGCGCAGAGGATCGTCACCGGGTGCAGGAAGTCCTTGAACAGCAGCACCAGCACGATGTAGATGCACAGCACGCCCGTGAGCATCGCGAGGCCGAAGCTCGCGAACAGCTCGGTCATGACCTCGGCGTCGCCGATCTCGGTCACGCGCACGCCGGGCGGCAGCTTCTGGATCGAGGGCAGGCTGGTGACGGCCGTCTTCGCATCGCCCAGGCCGACGCCCGAGAGCTCGATCTCGAAGTTGACGTTGCGCGAGCGGTCGTAGCGGTCGATGACGGCGGGGCCGCCCTCCATCGTCAGCGAGGCCACCTGGCTCAGCATCACCGGGCCGCGGGCGCCGGGCACCGAGAGGCGGCCGATCAGGTCGAGGTCCTGGCGCGCCGAGTCCTCGAGCTTCACCACGATGGGCACCTGCCGCTGCGCGAGGTTGAGCTTGGCGAGCGCCTGGTCGTAGTCGCCGAGCGTGGCGACGCGCAGCGTCTCGGCGATGGCCGAGCTCGTCACGCCCAGGTCGGCGGCGCGCGCGAAGTCGGGGCGCACCGCGATCTCGGGGCGCACGAGGCTCGCGGTGGAGGTGATGTTGCCCAGGCCGGGCACGGTGCGCAGGTCCTTCTCGACCGCGCTCGCGGCGGCCGACAGCGCGGCCGGGTCCTCGCCGGTGAGCGCCAGGATGTACTTCTCGCCCGAGCCGCCCAGGCCGACGGTGCTGCGCACGCCGGGCAGGGTCTGCATCGCCTCGCGGATCTGGTTCTCGATCACCTGCTTGCGCGGCCGGTCGCCGCGGTCGTCGAGCTTGATGGTCAGCGTGGCCTTGCGCGTCTCGGGCGTGCCGAAGTTGGCGAACGGATCGCCGCCCGCGCTGCCGCCGGCCACGGTGGTGTAGACGCTCTTCACGTGCGGGATCTGCATCACGCGGCGGCGCGTTTCCTCCGCCGCGGCGGTGGTCTGCGCCAGCGTGGAGCCGGGTGCGAGCGACAGGTACACCTGCGTCTGCGAGTTGTCGTCGGGCGGGATGAAGCCGGTCTTGAGCAGCGGGATCATCGCGAGCGAGCCGAAGAAGAAGAGAGTGGCGAGCACCATCGTCTTGAAGCGGTGGTGCGTGCTCCATTCCACGGCGCGCATGTAGGCCCTGAGCCAGCCCGGCTCCTTCTCGGCACCGACGATCGGCTTCAGGATGTAGGCGGCCATCATCGGCGTGAGCATCCGCGCCACCACCAGCGAGGCGAACACCGCGAGCGAGGCGGTCCAGCCGAACTGCTTGAAGAACTTGCCGGCCACGCCGCTCATGAAGGCCGTGGGCAGGAACACCGCGATCAGCGTGAAGGTGGTGGCGATCACCGCGAGGCCGATCTCGTCGGCCGCCTCCATCGCCGCTTCATACGGCGACTTGCCCATGCGCAGGTGGCGCACGATGTTCTCCACCTCCACGATCGCGTCGTCGACCAATATGCCGACCACCAGCGAGAGCGCGAGCAGCGAGATCACGTTGACCGAGAAGCCCAGCAGGTGCATGCCGATGAAGGCCGGGATCACCGACATGGGCAGCGCCACCGCCGAGACGAAGGTGGCGCGCCAGTCGCGCAGGAACAGCCACACCACCACCACGGCCAGGATCGCGCCCTCGTACAGCAGGTGCAGCGAGCCGTCGTATTCCTCCTCGACCGGGTCGACGAAGTTGAAGGCCTCGGTCAGTTCGAGGTCGGGGCGCTGCGCCCGCATCTCGCCCAGCGCCTTCTGGATCGCGCGGCCCACCTCGACCTCGCTCGCGCCGCGGCTGCGGGCCACCTCGAAGCCGACCACAGGCTTGCCGTTGAGCAGCGCGGCGGCGCGCGGCTCGGCGATGGTGTCGCTGATGCGCGCCACCTGGTCGAGCCGGATGCGCCGGCCGTCGGACAGCGCGATCTGCATGTCTGCCAGCTGGTCGGCTGACTGCACGGTGGCCAGCGTGCGCACCGGCTGCTCGCTGCCGCCGAGGTCGATGCGGCCGCCCGCGCTTTCGGTCTGCACCTGGCGCAGCTGGCGCGAGATGTCGGCCGCCGAGGCGCCGAGCGCCTGCAGCTTCGCGGGATCGAGGTCCACGTGCACCTGGCGCGTGACGCCGCCCACGCGGTTGACCGCGCCCACGCCAGGCAGCGCGAGCAGCTTCTTGCTGACGTCGTTGTCGACGAACCAGCTCAGCGCCTCGATGTCCATGCGCGAGGAGGCGATGGTGAAGGCCAGCACCGGCTGCGCCGCGAAGTCGAGCTTGGTGACCACCGGGTCGCGCACGTCCGCGGGCAGGTCGGAGCGCACCTTCTGCACCGCGGAGCGCACGTCGTCCACGGCTTCCTGCACCGGCTTCTCGAGGCGGAACTCGACGATCAGCGTGGCGGCGCCGTCCTGCACCTTGGTCGTGATGTGCTTCAGGCCCTGGATGGTGGCGATGGAGTTCTCGAGCTTGCGCGCGACGTCGTTCTCGAGCTGCGAAGGCGCGGCGCCCGGCAGCGCCGCGGAGACCGTGACGGTCGGCAGGTCGATGTCGGGAAAGTTCTGCACCTTCATCGCGCTGAACGAGAGCAGCCCGCCGAAGGTGAGCAGCACGAACAGCATCACCGCCGGGATCGGGTTGCGGATGGACCATGCGGAAACGTTCATGGGCGGACCTTCGTTTCGGTGCTGCCGGCGCCGGGCGCCGAGGCCGGTGCCGCGGCGGGCCGGGCTGCCGCTTCCTCGGGCGTGGCGGCCGGGGCGGTCGCGGCGACGACGCGCACCAGGTCGCCGTCGTTCAGGAAGCCCGCGCCCTGCACCACGACCTGCGCGCCCTCGGGCAGCGCGCTCGTGATCTCCACGCGTTCGGCGAGGCGCCGGCCGGTCTGCACCTTCAGCTGCGTGACGCGGTTGTCGGGCCGCAGCACGAAGACGTTGTTGAAGCCGTCGCGCGGCACGATGGCGCTCTGCGGCACCGTGGGCGCGGTGCTGCGGCCGAGCTCGAAGTCGCCGCGCGCGAACATGCCGGCCTTGATGCCGGTGTTCTGCTGCACGTTCGGCAGGTCGACGTAGACCAGCGCGGCGCGCGTCTGCGGATCGACCGTGGGCGCGATGCTGCGCACCTTGCCGCGCACCTGCGCGCCGCTCGCGCCGACCACGAAGGCCGGCGTGCCGACCGCGACGCGGCTGAGTTCGGCCGAGGTGACTTCGGCGCGCCATTCGAGCCGGCCCTGGCGGATCAGCCGGAACAGCTCGGTGCCCGCGGCCACCACGCTGCCGACGGTGGCGGTGCGCGACGAGATCACGCCGTCGTCGGGCGCCAGCACCTGCGTGTTGCGGCCGCGCACCTCCTGCGCCTTCAGCACCGCCTCGGCCGCCTCGACGCGCGCCTTCGCGGTCTGCTCGGTGGTCTGGTACTGGTTGATCTGCTGCTGGCTCAGCGCCCCGGTGGCCTGCAGCGTGCGGGCGCGGGCCGCGTTGGCGGCGGCATCGGCCGCCGTGGCCCGGGCTTCGGCGAGCGAGGCCCGCGCCTGCGCGATGTCGGCCTGCACCGTCTCGGGCGAGAAGACCGCCAGTACCTGGCCCTTCTTCACCACGTCGCCCACGTTCACGCGCACTTCGGCGAGCCGCAGGCCGTTGGACTCGGAGCCGACGAGCGCCTCCTGCCAGGCCGCGACGTTGCCGTTGGCCGCGAGCGTGAGCATCAGCTCGGTGGGCTCGGGCTTCGCGACGGTGACCGTGAGCGCGGGCCGGGCCGCGGCGGCGCCGTCCTTGCCCTTGGCGTCGGCGGCCTCGTTCGCCGGCTTGCGCGTCAGCCACACGGCCGCGGCAGCGAGGATGAGGACCGCCAGCACGGCGATGACCAGGGTGGAGCGTTTGATTCTTTTCATGGCGTCGTCGCGACCTTGTGGGCCGGGTTGGAAGTCATTGCGGGCGATTCGGGGCGGTTCCAGCCGCCGCCCATCGAGCGGTAGAGCGCGACCCAGGCTTCGGTGCGCTCGCGTTGCAGCGACACGCGCGCCGTCTGCGCGGCGAACAGCGTGCGGCGCGAATCCTCCAGTTCGAACAGGCTCGCGAGGCCGCTCTGGTAGCGCGCCTGCGTGGCATCGAACGAGGCCTGGTAGTTCTGCACGGCGGCGTCGGCATCGGCGGCGCGCGCGTTGGTGCTGTCGAGGTTGACGAGCGCCTCCTCGACCTCGCGCACCGCCTGCCGCACGTTCGCCTTGTAGAGCGCCACGGCTTCGGTGTAGCGCGCCTTCGCGGCCTCGGCGTTCGCGGCCCGCGTGCCGCCGTCGAACAGCGGCACGGTGAGCGCGACCGGCCCGATGGTCCAGGTGTCGAGCGTCTCGCGGAAGCCGCTGGTGCGGAACTGCATGCGCCCGATCGAGCCCGAGAGCGACAGCCGCGGATAGCGCGCGGCCTCGGCGGCGCCCACGTCGGCGCTCGCCGCGGCCACGCCGAGTTCGGCGGCGTAGACGTCGGGGCGCTGCGAGATCGCCTGCGCGGGCACGCTGGCGACGCTGCCCACCGCCGGCAGCGCGCGCTGCGCGGGCGCGGCGGCGAGCTTCTGTTCGAGCGCGGTTTCGTCGATGCCGCTGAGCGCCACCAGCGCCTTGCGCTGCACGGCGCAGAGCGCGCGCTGCTGCGTCAGCCGGCCCGAGGCGTCCGAGGCGCTGGCGCGGGCCAGGGCGGCATCGGCCGGCGCCGTGAAACCCGCGCGTGCGGACAGGTCGGTGAGCCGCGCCGTCTCGCCGCGCGAGCGTGCGTCGGATTCGGCCACGCGCAGCTGCTGCTGGCAGGCGCGTTCGGCGAAGTAGGCATTGGCGGTCTCGGCGGCCACGGCCACGCGCGCCTCGTGCCACTTGGCATCGGCGCTTTCCTGCCGGCGCTGCGCCGCGTCGCGGTCGGCGCGCAGGCGGCCGAACAGGTCGATCTCCCACTGCGACTGCAGGCCGGCCTGCAGCGTGGTGATCGGCGCGGCGGCCGAGAGGGCGCTGCCGCTGCCGCCGCCGGTGCTGCCCGAAGCCGCGCCGCCGGTGCCGCCCGACGCGCCCGAGCCGAAGGACGAGCCCGAGACCCCGCGGCTCGCCGACAGCGAGCCGTCGAGGTTCGGCAGCAGCGCCGCGCCGGCCGCGACGCGCGTCGAGCGCGCCTCGGCCACGCGCGCTGCAGCGCTCGCCACGTTCGGGCTGGCGGCTTCGGCCGCCGCGATGAGTTCGTCGAGCAGCGGATCGTCGAGCTGGCGCCACCATGCGGCCAGCGACGCGAGCGAGCCGCCGTGCGGCAGCGGCGCATGCCACTGCGCGGGCAGCGGCGCCTCCACTTGCGCGGGCGGGCGCGCGAAGCCGCAGCCCGCGAGCACCAGCGGCGCGCAGAGGGCGGCAGCCATCCATCGAAGTCGGTTCATGTCTTCTTTCTCCGGGTACGGGGGGGCGTGGACGCAGGCTTTGCAGGAGCCGCGGCCTGGCGGCGCAGCACCTCGGCCTCGACCAGCGCGATCGCATAGCCCGTGAGCCGCTGCGCCCAGGCGTCCACGCTGCGCGCCGTGTTCAGCAGCGAGGGACGGATCGCGTCGACCAGGTCCTGGCTCACGAAGAGCTGCATCGCGAGGCCGGTGATGGCGAATGTCAGGCGATGCACGTCGTCGTCGGCCCGCGCCAGGCCGAGATGCCGGCACAGCACGCCCGCGATCGCCTGGTGCGGCGCCTTGATGTCGCGTTCCATCTCCTTGGCCCACTGGCTCGTGGGCTCGAGCATCTCGCGCAGGTGCAGCTGGATGCATTGGCGCACGATCTCGCCCTGCTTGAGCGGCTCGATCATGCGCGTGAAGTAGATGTGCAGCGCCTCTTCGATCGGCAGCTCGGGCGCGGCATACAGAGAGACGAAATCGCCCGCGTTGCCGCCCATCGGCTCGCCGAAGGTGGCGGCATAGAGCCCGGCCTTGTCGCCGAAGTAGTAGCTGATGGCCGAGATGTTCACGCCGGCCGAACGCGCGATCTCGCGCGTGGAGGTCTTGGCGTAGCCCTTGGCGGCGAAGAGGGCGAGGGCGGCGTAGAGAAGCCGCTGGCGTGCCTCCACGCCGTCGCTGCGCGGGGCGCGGGCGGAAGAAATGACCTGCAGGGCGGTGGCGCTCATGGCCCGCATTACACCATGCGGCAAATCAAACGTTTGATTTACTTAAGGCGCCGTGTGGGCTTTCTTTGTACCGCCGCGCCAATGTGCCATCGGCACATTTGCCAGCGCCGCTGCGAGGTGGGCGGACGGGGAGGCGCGCTACAGTTCCGGGCATGTCCGCCGTCCCTCCCGCTGCCGCACCTTCCGCCCTGCCGCTCGACGCGGAGGGCATTCTCGCGCTGGCCGCGCGCTCGATGTTTCATTTGTTTTCGAGCATCAGCCAGGGCATGTTCCTGGTCGACAGCACGGGGCGCATCGTCTGGGTGAACGAGGGTTACCGCCGCTTCCTGCCGGCGCTGGGCTTCTCGTCGATCGACCAGTTCCTCGGCCACATGGTGGAGGACGTGATCCCGAACACGCAGATGCGGCGCGTGCTCGAGACCGGCGAGCCGATCCTCGTGGACCTGCTGACCAACAAGGCGGGCACCTTCGTCGTCAGCCGCATTCCGCTGCGCGAGGAAGGCGAGGGCGGCGCGGGCGCAGTCATCGGCGCGATCGGCATCGTGCTCTTCGACCAGCCCGAGACCACGCTGCAGCCGCTCATCAGCAAGTTCGCGCTGCTGCAGCGCGACCTCGACGATGCGCGGCGCGAGCTGGCGAGCCAGCGCAACAACCCGCTCTACCAGCATGCGGCCGACGGCCAGCGGCGCTCCAAGTACACCTTCGCGAGCTTCATCGGCAGCAGCCCCGCGGCGGTGGAGGTCAAGCGCCATGCGCGCCGCGCCGCGCAGTCGACCAGCCCGGTGCTGCTGCTCGGCGAAACCGGCACCGGCAAGGAACTGCTCGCGCATGCGATCCATGCGACCTCGTCGCGCGCGAAGGGCCCGTTCGTCAGCCTCAACATCGCGGCCGTGCCCGACACGCTGCTCGAGGCCGAGTTCTTCGGCGTGGCGCCCGGCGCCTTCACCGGCGCCGACAAGCGCGGGCGCGAGGGCAAGTTCAAGCTGGCCGACGGCGGCAGCCTCTTCCTCGACGAGATCGGCGACATGCCGCTCGGGCTCCAGGCCAAGCTGCTGCGCGCGCTGCAGGAGGGCGAGATCGAGCCGCTCGGTTCGAACAAGCTGATTCCCTTCGACGCCCGCGTGATCGCCGCCACCTCGCGCGACCTGCCCGAGCTGGTGCGGCGCGGCCAGTTCCGCGAGGACCTGTACTACCGCCTCAACGTGCTGCCGCTGCGCGTGCCGCCCCTGCGCGAGCGGCGCGCCGACATTCCCGCGCTCGTCGAGGCGCTCGGCGAGGACATGGCGCTGCGCAGCGGCGAGGCTCCGCCCGAGCTCACCCCCGATGCCCTGGCGCTGCTCGCGGGCCAGCACTGGCGCGGCAACATCCGCGAGCTGCGCAACGTGCTCGAGCAGGTGACCATGCGCAGCGATTCGCAGCGCATCGACGCGGCGCAGCTCGAGCGCATCCTGCGCGAGGCCGGCCTCGAACAGATCGCGCCGCCCGAAGCCCAACCGCCCGAGAGCGATGCCGACGCGCAGGCTGCGTTGCTGCGCCCGCTCGCGCAGCAGGTGGCCGAGCTGGAGCGCCGCGCGATCGCCGCTGCGCTGGCGGCGACGGGGGGCAACAAGCTCGCGACGTCGAGGCTGCTGGGGATTTCGCGGGCGACGCTGTATGAGCGGATGACGAGTGCTGCTGGCGGGGCGTGAATGCGGGATCGGACGGCCGGACGCAGAGGACGCGAAGGTTTCGCGAAGGACGCGAAAGAACAGCCTTGAAGGAGGCTCCAAACCTTTGGGCTTTCTTTTCGCGTCCTCTGCGTCCGGATGCCGCTTTCCTCCCCGCGTAAACCCTGTCTGACTATCAGGCATCTGTCTGAAAACAAGACAAATCAACTGTCCTGAATCCAGCCGATCCATCGCGTTCCCGAATGAAGAAGCCTTTGCTTTCAAGGGTTTAGCGCATGGCACGAACTGTGCAATATTCAGTCACCTTTTCAAGGAGACAAAAAATGAACCGTCGCCACCTCGTCGCCCTGGCCGCGCTCGCCGCCTGTGTCGGCGCACCCGCCTGGGCCCAGTCCAACGAGATCCGCATCGCCCACATCTACAGCAAGACCGGCCCGCTCGAGGCCTATGGCAAGCAGACCCAGACCGGTCTGATGATGGGCCTGGACTACGCCACCGGCGGCACGATGACCGTCAACGGCAAGAAGCTCGTGGTGATCGAGAAGGACGACCAGGGCAAGCCCGACCTCGGCAAGTCGCTGCTCGCGGCGGCGTACTCGGACGACAAGGCCGCGCTCGCAGTGGGGCCGACCGCATCGGGCGTGGCGCTGGCCATGCTGCCGGTGGCCGAGGAATACAAGAAGATCCTGATCGTCGAACCCGCGGTGGCCGATTCGATCACGGGCGAGAAGTGGAACAAGTACATCTTCCGCACCGGCCGCAATTCGAGCCAGGACGCGATCTCGAACGCGGTCGCGATCGACAAGGCCGGCGTCACCGTCGCCACGCTGGCGCAGGACAACGCCTTCGGCCGCGACGGCGTGAAGGCCTTCGGCGCCGCGCTCAAGAAAGCCAAGCTGGTGCACGAGGAATACCTGCCGCCCGCGACCACCGACTTCACGGCCGGCGCGCAGCGCCTGATCGACAAGCTCAAGGACCAGCCGGGTCGCAAGATCATCTGGATCGTCTGGGCCGGCGCGGGCAATCCGTTCAAGATCGTCGACCTCGACCTGAAGCGCTACGGCATCGAGATCGCCACCGGCGGCAACATCCTGCCGGCCATGGCGGCCTACAAGAACCTGCCGGGCATGGAAGGCGCGGCCTACTACTACTTCGGCATCCCGAAGAACCCGGTGAACGAGGCGATGGTCTCGGCGCACTACAAGGAATTCAAGACGCCGCCGGACTTCTTCACCGCAGGCGGCTTCTCGGCCGCGATGGCGGTGGTCACGGCGCTCAAGAAGACCAACGGCGACACCGGCACCAACAAGCTCATCGCCGCGATGGAAGGCATGAGCTTCGACACGCCCAAGGGCAAGATGACCTTCCGCAAGGAAGACCACCAGGCGATGCAGTCGATGTACCACTTCAAGATCAAGGCGGACCCGGCCTTCGCCTGGGGCGTGCCCGAGCTGGTGCGCGAGATCAAGCCCGAAGAGATGGACATCCCCATCAAGAATAAGCGCTGAGCACAGCGCCGATCGCCACCGCCTCGAACCACTTCCTTCCCGTCCCGCGATGTTGCGGGACGGCGGACCTGCCTGCGCCTTTTTTCCGTTCGACATACCCACAACCGAAGGAGACAGCCATGCCAGCGAAGAAGTTGTTGATGAACTGGAAGGGATTTGCCGCGGCCGCCGCCGTGGCGATGGCGGCGCACACCGCGGGCGCCGCGGTGCCGCTGCCGGCGCTCGGCGCCAACCCGGCCGAGGTGAGCGTGTCGGGCCTGTCGGCCGGCGGCTTCATGGCGGTGCAATTGCACGTGGCCTATTCGGCCACCTTCAAGCGCGGCGCGGGCATCGTCGCGGGCGGACCGTACTACTGCGCGGAGGGCTCGGTGCTCAATGCCACGGGCCGCTGCATGACGCATTCGAGCAGCATCCCGGTGTCGTCACTCGTGAGCACCACCAACAGCTGGGCCGCGAACGGCACGATCGACCCCGTCTCGAACCTCGCGAGCTCGAAGGTCTACATGTTCTCGGGCACCTCGGACAACACCGTCAAGCAGGCGGTGATGGACGACCTGAAAACCTACTACCAGAGCTTCGTGCCGGCCGCGAACACGGTCTACAAGAACAACCTCGGCGCAGGCCATGCGATGGTGACGGACGACTACGGCGCGGCCTGCGGCACCACCGCCGCGCCCTACATCAACAACTGCGGCTTCGACCTCGCGGGCGAGATCCTGAAGCAGATCTACGGCCCGCTGAACCCGCGCAACAACGGCACGCTCGGCGGCAGCTTCACCGAGTTCAACCAGTCGGAGTTCATCTCGGGCCACGGCATGGCCGCCACGGGCTGGATCTACGTGCCGCAGGCCTGCACCACCGTCTCGTGCCGCGTGCACCTGGTGCTGCACGGCTGCAAGCAGAACTACACCGACGTGGGCGACCAGTACGTTCGCAAGACCGGCTACAACCGCTGGGCCGACACCAACAACATCGTGCTGGTCTACCCGCAGACCAGCACCGCGGCCATCAACAGCTGCTGGGACTGGTGGGGCTACGACAGCCTCAACTATGCGAAGAAGTCGGGGCCGCAGATGATGGCGATGAAGGCGATGATCGATCGCCTCACGGGTTCTTCGGGCGGCAGCGGGCTGCCCGCGCCGACCGGCGTCGGCACCTCGGGCGCCACCAGCACCAGCATGGTGATCGGCTGGGCCGGCGTCTCGGGCGCGAGCGGCTACAACGTGTACCGCGGCGGCAGCAAGGTCAATGCATCGCCCGTTGCGGCCACCAGCTTCACCGACACCGGCCTCGCGCCCTCGACCAGCTACAGCTGGACCGTCGCGGCGCTCGACGCGAACAACGTGCAGGGCGCGATGTCGGCCGCGGCCACGGGCACCACCACCGGCGGCAGCGGCGGCGGCACCTGCTACACCACGAGCAACTACACGCACACCATCGCCGGCCGGGCCTATGCGCTCTACGGCTTCACCTATGCCTACGGCTCGGGGCAGGCCATGGGGCTGTGGAACATCTACGTCACGACCACGCTGAAGGAAACGGCGCCGGGCTACTACGTCATCGGCAGCTGCTGAGGCCACTTTCTTTGCGATCTTTCATTCCTCATGAACCACGATGCTTGAGACCCGCGACCTGACCATCCGCTTCGGCGGGCACGTGGCCGTGAACGGCGTGAGCTGTTCGTTCGCGCCCGGCACGCTGACGGCCATCGTCGGCCCGAACGGCGCGGGCAAGACCACGTACTTCAACCTGATCTCGGGCCAACTCAAGGCGAGTGCGGGCACGGTGTGGCTCGACGGGCAGCCGCTCTCGGGGCTCTCGCCCTCGGCGCGCACGCGCGCGGGGCTGGGCCGGGCCTTCCAGCTCACCAACCTGTTCCCCAACCTCACGGTGCTGGAGAACGTGCGCCTCGCGGTGCAGGCCACGCGCGAAGGCGCGCACCGGCGCGGGCTCAACCTGTGGAGCATCTGGAGCGACCACCGCGGCCTGACCGAGCGCGCGGACCAGATCCTCGCCGAGGTGGCGCTGAAGTCGCGCGAGCACGCCACGGTGGCGAGCCTGCCGCACGGCGACCAGCGCAAGCTCGAAGTGGCGCTCCTGATGGCGCTCGAGCCGAAGGTGTTCATGTTCGACGAACCCACGGCCGGCATGAACGCGGCCGAGGCGCCCGTCATCCTCGACCTGATCCGCCGGCTCAAGAAGGACCGCACCAAGACCATCCTGCTGGTCGAGCACAAGATGGACGTGGTGCGCGAACTGGCCGACCGCATCATCGTGCTGCACAACGGCACGCTGGTGGCCGACGGCGATCCCGCCACCGTGATCGCCTCGCCGGTGGTGCAGGAGGCCTACCTGGGCGTTGCGAAGGAGGCCACATGAGCGCCGGCACGAACCTGTTGACCCTCGAAGGCGTGCACACGCACATCGGGGCTTATCACATCCTCCACGGCGTCGACCTCGTCGTGCCGAGGGGCCAGCTCACGATGCTGCTCGGCCGCAACGGCGCGGGCAAGACCACCACGCTGCGGACCATCATCGGCCTGTGGCATGCGTCGCAGGGCAGGGTGCGCTTCGGCGAGCGCGACATCACCGCGATGCGCACGCCGCAGATCGCCGAACTCGGCATCGCCTACGTGCCCGAGAACATGGGAATCTTCTCCGACCTCACGGTGAAGGAGAACATGCTGCTCGCCGCGCGCGGCGCGAAGAACGCTGCGCAGATCGACGACACGCGCCTGAAGTGGATCTTCCAGCTCTTCCCCGCGGTCGAGAAGTTCTGGAACCATCCGGCCGGCAAGCTCTCGGGCGGGCAGAAGCAGATGCTCGCGGTGTCGCGCGCGATCGTGGAGCCGCGCGAGCTGCTGATCGTCGACGAGCCCAGCAAGGGCCTCGCGCCGGCCATCATCAACAACATGATCGATGCGTTCGCCGAGCTCAAGCGCAGCGGCGTCACCGTGCTGCTGGTGGAGCAAAACATCCACTTCGCCCAGCGGCTGGGCGACACCGTCGCGGTGATGGACAACGGCCGCGTGGTGCACAGCGGCCCGATGGCGGCGTTCTCCGCCGATTCGCAACTGCAGCAGTCGCTGTTGGGACTGGCGCTATGAAAACCATGGAATTCGACTGGAAGCCGCTGCTTCTCGTGCCCGTGCTCGCGCTCGTCGCGCTGCCGCTCACGGGCTCGTTCTCGACCTGGCTCACGCTCACGGTCGCGGGCCTCGCGATGGGCATGATCGTCTTCATCATCGCCTCGGGCCTCACGCTGGTGTTCGGGCTCATGGACGTGCTGAACTTCGGCCACGGCGTGTTCATCGCGCTCGGTGCCTTCGTGGCGAGCAGCGTGCTGGGGCTGATGGGCGACTGGACCGGCTCGCAGGAACTCTGGCGCAACCTGGTGGCGGTGTTCCCGGCCATGCTGGTGGCGATGGCGGCCGCGGGCGCCGTGGGCCTGGCCTTCGAGCGCTTCATCGTGCGGCCAGTCTACGGCCAGCACCTGAAGCAGATCCTCATCACCATGGGCGGCATGATCATCGGCGAGGAGCTCATCAAGGTGATCTGGGGCCCCGCGCAGGTGCCGCTGCCGCTGCCCGATGCGCTGCGCGGCTCGCTGCTGGTGGGCGATGCGGCGATCAGCAAGTACCGGCTGCTCGCGGTGGCGGTGGGCGTGGTGGTGTTCGGGCTGCTCGCCTGGACGCTGGGCCGCACCAAGATCGGCCTGCTGATCCGCGCCGGCGTGCAGGACCGCGAGATGGTGGAGTCGCTCGGCTACCGCATCGGCCGGCTGTTCGTGGGCGTGTTCGTCGCGGGCAGCGCGCTCGCGGGCCTGGGCGGCGTGATGTGGGGGCTGTTCCAGCAGAACCTGGTGCCGCAGATGGGCGCGCAGGTCAACGTGCTGATCTTCATCGTGATCATCATCGGCGGACTGGGCTCGACCGGCGGTGCGCTGCTGGGTGCGTTGCTCGTGGGGCTGATGACGAACTACGTCGGCTTCCTGCTGCCCACGCTCACGCAGTTCGCGAGCATCTTCCTGATGGTCGCGGTGCTGCTGTGGCGGCCGCAGGGCGTTTATCCGGTGGCGAACCGATGAGGACCGCCGAAATCGGACAGCCGAACGCGGAGGTTTCGCAGAAGTCGCAAAAGCGAGACGAGAAAAATCTGAGGGTTTCTTCTGCGACTTCTGCGCGACTTTTGTATTTCTTCTGCGTTCGGTCCCCGTTCCCGCATTCGAGAGCCTTCCCATGCTGAGACGAATTCTTTCCAACGACATGCCCCAAAGCCGCCTGCTGGCGGTGCTGCTGGTGGCGCTGTTCCTTGCGCTGGCCTTCGCGCCGTTCATCTTTCCGGGGGTGAAGGCGCTCAGCGTCGCGGCCAAGATCCTGGTGTTCGTGGTGCTGGTCGCGAGCTTCGACCTGCTGCTGGGCTACACCGGCATCGTGAGCTTCGCGCACACCATGTTCTTCGGCATCGGCGCGTACGGCATCGCGATCTCGGCCTCGCGGCTCGGGCCGAACTGGGGCGCGATGCTCGCGGGCCTCGGCGCCGCGCTCGCGATCTCGCTGGTGCTCTCGCTCGCGATCGGGCTGTTCTCGCTGCGGGTGCGCGCGATCTTCTTCGCGATGATCACGCTGGCCGTGGCCTCGGCCTTCCAGACGCTGGCCTCGCAGCTGTCGGACTTCACGGGCGGCGAGGACGGCCTCACCTTCAAGCTGCCCGAGCTGCTGTCGCCGAGCTTCGAGTTCTCGGAGGAACCCTTCCTCGGCGTCTCGCTCGACGGCCGGCTGCTGTGCTACTACCTGCTCTTTGTGACCGCGGTGGTGCTGGTGCTCGCGCTGCTGCGCATCGTCAATTCGCCGTTCGGCCGCGTGCTGCAGGCGATCCGCGAGAACGAGTTCCGCGCCGAGGCGATCGGCTACCGCGTGGTGGTCTACCGCACCACGGCCGCGGTGCTGTCGGCGCTGTTCGCCACGCTGGCGGGCGCGATGCTCGCCATCTGGCTGCGCTACAACGGGCCCGACACCTCGCTGAGCTTCGAGATCATGATCGACGTGCTGCTGATCGTGGTGATCGGCGGCATGGGCACGGTCTACGGCGCGGCCATCGGCGCGGTGCTGTTCGTGGTGGCGCAGAGCTACCTGCAGGACCTGTTGCGCGTCGGCAGCGAGGCGGCGAGCGGGCTGCCGTGGCTCGCGGCGCTGCTGTCGCCCGACCGCTGGCTGCTGTGGCTGGGGGTGCTGTTCGTGCTCTCGGTGTACTACTTCCCGACCGGCATCGTCGGCAAGCTGCGGGCGAGGGCGGCACGATGAATCCACGTTCGAACTATGCGCAGCTCGCGGGCCTCGAAGTCCACTGGCTCGAATGGGGCGTGGCCGATGCGCCCGCGGTCATCGCCTGGCACGGCCTCGCGCGCACCTGCCGCGACATGGACGAGCTCGCCCAGCACTTCGCGGTGCGCGGCTTCCGCGTGATCTGCCCCGACACCATCGGCCGCGGTCTGAGCCAGTGGAGCGCGCGGCCCGACGAGGAATACAAGCTCTCGTTCTATGCCCGCCTCGCGGCCGCGCTGTGCGACGAACTGGCGCTCGACAGCGTGCACTGGGTCGGCACCTCGATGGGCGGCGCGATCGGTACGGTCTGCGCGTCGGGCCTGTTCGAGCCGCGCATGAAGGCGCGCATCGCCAGCCTGGTGCTCAACGACAACGCGCCCGAGCTCGCGCAGCCGGCGATCGAACGGATCCGCGCCTATGCCGGCGAGCCGCCGGCCTTCGCCACCGTGGCCGAGCTCGAAGCCTTCTTCCGCACCGTCTACAAGCCCTACGGCTGGCTCAGCGACGCGCAGTGGCGCCGCCTGACCGAAAGCTCCACGCGCCGCCTGTCCGACGGCCGGGTCACGCCGCACTACGACCCGGCCATGGTCCGGCAGTTCAGCGCGCACGACGACGACTACCTGATCTGGCCGCACTACGACGCCATCGACGTGCCCGTGCTGTGCCTGCGCGGCGCCGAATCGGACCTGGTGCTGCCCGCGGTGACCGCCCGGATGCAGCAGCGCGGACCCGGGGCCGCCGGCCTGCTGAAGGTGGTCGAGATCGAGGGTTGCGGCCACGCGCCCGCGCTCAACGTGCCCGAACAACTGGAGCTGGTCGAAGGGTTTATCCGCGCCGCCCGTCGCTGAGCGGAGGCCGGCGAGACAATCGCCGCCCAATCCAACCACGAGGACTGCACACCATGGCGCTTTCGATGTACGACCTGTCCGTTCCGGTTTTCTCGCGCGGGCTCGGCCAGCTCACCCACCTGCTCGAGAAGAGCCTGGCGCATGCCCGCGCCAACGACATCGATCCGCAGACCCTGGTGGACGCGCGGCTCGCGCCCGACATGCTCACGCTCGCGGGCCAGATCCAGCGCGCGAGCGATGCGTCGAAGCTCGGCGTGGCGCGCATCGCGGGCATCACGGCACCGAGCTTTGCCGACGAGGAGAAAAGCTACGACGAGCTGTTCGCGCGCATCGCGAAGACGCAGGATTTCCTGGCCACCGTGGACCGCACGCTGATCGACGGCCATGAGGACCGCCCCGTGACCATCAAGGCGCGCGAGGGCGAGGCGCACTTCACGGCCGAGCGCTACCTGCTGCAGTTCGCGCTGCCCAACTTCTTCTTCCACGTGACCACCGCCTACGGCGTGCTGCGCCACAAGGGCATGCCGATCGGAAAGTTGGACTATCTGGGCCGGTTCTGAGCCTCGGCCGGCGGCGCGGTCGGCCAGCCCGCGAGGTTGCGCTCGGCGATGCCCGCGAGCGCGGTGATCCAGGCCGGGCTGTCGTTGAGGCAGGGGATGTAGCTGAAGGCCTGGCCGCCCGCATGCAGGAAGGCCTCGCGGCCCTCCATGGCGATCTCCTCGAGGGTTTCGAGGCAGTCGGCCGGGAAGCCGGGGCACACGACGTCGACCCGCTTCACGCCGCTCGCGCCGAGTTCGCGCAGCGTGGGTTCGGTGTAGGGCTCGAGCCACCTGGCGCGGCCGAAGCGCGACTGGAAGGTCACGCGGTACTGCGCCTCCGGCAGCCCGAGCCGCCCGCCGAGCAGGCGCGCGGTCTCGAGGCACTGGACCTGGTACGGATCGCCGAGCGCGATGTTGCGCGCCGGAATGCCGTGGAAGCTCATCAACAGCACTTCGCCGCGGCCTTCGGTCTTCCAGTGCTGCTCGATGCGCAGCGCGAGGGCTTCGATGTAGCCGGGATCGTCGTGGTAGTCATTGACGAAGCGGAACTCCGGGATGCGCCGCTGCCCGCGGCTCCAGTCGGCCACGGCATCGAGCACGCTCGCGGTGGTGGTGGCCGAATACTGCGGGTAGGCCTGCAGCACCAGCACGCGCGACACGCCCGCGGCCTGGAGCGCATCGAGGCGCGAGGCGATCGAGGGGCTGGCGTAGCGCATCGCGTCGCGCACCGTCAGCCGATGGCCGCGCTCGCCGAGCCAGCCCGCGAGCAGCGTGGCCTGCTTCTCGGTCCACACCTTGAGCGGCGAACCCTCGGGCATCCAGATGCTCGCGTACTTGGCGGCCGACTTGGCAGGCCGGGTGCGCAGGATGACGCCGTACAGGATCGGCGCCCAGAGCAGCCGGGGAATCTCGACCACGCGCGGGTCGCCCAGGAACTCCGCGAGGTAGGGGCGGACGGCCGCGGCGGTGGGGGCATCGGGCGAGCCCAGGTTGCACCAGAGAACGGCGGTGCGCGAGGGGATGGAAGCGTGGTTCCCGGGGTCTTGAGGCATGCGATATTCTCGGGCATGACCTCCGCCTCCTCGGCGCTCGCGAACGCAGAGCCCCTCGACATCCAGCGCATTTCCGCGATCTCGCTCGACCTGGACGACACCCTCTGGCCGATCTGGCCGACCATCGAACGCGCCGAGGCGGTGCTGCACCAGTGGCTGCTGCGCGAGGCGCCCAAGACCGCCGCGCTGCTGGTCACGCCGGGCGTGCTGCGCCAGTTGCGCGAGGCCACCGCCAAGGAGCGTTCGGACCTGGCGCACGACCTCAGCGCGCTGCGCCGCGAATCGATCCGCACCGCGCTGCGCCACGCGGGGGAAGACCCGGCGCTCGCCGACCCGGCCTTCGACGCCTTCTTTGCCGAACGCCAGCGCGTGACGCTGTACGACGATGCGCTGCCTGCGCTCAAGTGGCTCAGCGAGCGCTATCCGCTGGTCGCCATTTCCAACGGCAACGCCGACATCCACCAGACGGGTGTCGGACGCTGGTTCCGCACCGCCTTCAACGCGCGCGCCTTCGGCAGCGGCAAGCCGCATGCGCCGATCTTCCGCGCCGCGGCGGCATCGGTCGGGCTGCTGCCCAAGGACGTGCTGCACGTGGGTGACGACGCCGAGCTCGACGTGGTCGGCGCCCTCAACGCCGGCATGCAGGCCGCGTGGCTCGTGCGCGACGAGCGGCCGTGGGCGCACGGGGCGCGCCCGCAGCTGATCGTGCCGAACCTGCACGCGCTGTGCGTGGCGCTCGGCGCCTGAGCGCTACGCGAACACCGGCCGGAAGAAGCTGCGCTCGTAGCTGAGGATGCAGCGGGTCTCTTCGGCATAGCGGAATGCGGCCTGGCATTCGGCGTCCTGCATCGAATCGCTGCGGTAGGTCTCGTAGGCCGCGAGGCTCGGAAAACTGAACATCGCGAGCGCCACGTTGTTCGCGCCTTCCGACGGCAGGAAGTAGCCGTGGTGCCGGCCGCCGAACTTCTCGACCAGCGGGATCCACAGCTTGCCGTAGTGTTCGAATTCCTTGAGCTTGTAGGGATCGACGATGTAGCGCAGGTAGCAGGTGACCATGTCGGTTCTCCAAAAAGAAGGGGGAGCGGCGGCGCCGGAGGACTGCCTCAGTCGAGTCCGAACCGCTCGCGCAGCGCGGCGCAGAAATCCGCGGTGCCGCCGAGCGAGAAGGTCACGGTGTCGAGATCGGGCGCCTCGCGCGTCTGCTGCAGGTCGAAGTCCCAGCGGTTGCCATCGTCGAGCGGGCCGCGTGCATCGGGAAAGGCGCTGTCCGCCCAGGCCAGCACGTGGGCGACCTCGGCGAGCACTTCGCTCGTCTTGGCGGGCGCGGTGGTGGCCATGGCGTCGAAGGTGCCGTGGCCTTCGGTGTCTTCGCTGTAGTCGAAATCGAGGTATCGCAGGGCAGTCATGGTGGGGTGGCGCGCGCGGCCGCCAGTCCGCTGAGGACGGCGCCTTCGAGCGTAGCAGGGTAGGGGCCTTCGATGTAGTCGCCGCAGGCCGCAAGGCCCGGCGCGATCGCCATCGGCGGGCGCGCGAGGCCGGGCAGGCAGGCGAAAGTGGCGCGCTTCTCGACCACGGTCTGCACGATCTGCAGGCCCGACTGGCCGAGCTGCCAGTCGGCCTGCGCGAGCGTCTGCCGCTCGAGCGTTTCGCGCGCCGTGGCGTTGGCGCTGACGACCATCGCGAGCACGCCCTCCGGGCCGCCGAGCTGGCCGCGATCGAACACGAACTGCGCCGGCGCGCGCGCGGGGTCGCTGCGCAGCGCGAGCATCGGCGCCGCGAGCGGCGAGGCGCCGCACAGGTAGACGGTGGCGATGGCCTCGAAGCGCAACGCCTCGGCGGCGGTGCACCAGTGCTCGGCCGGCACGCCTGCGGCGCGCACGAGCCGGGCGGCGTCCCAGGGCGCGCAGGCCAGGACCACGCGGTCGAAGCTTTCGCCATCGACCTGCCAGCGTCCGCCCGCGGGCGCGATCGTGCGCACGCGCGTGCCGATGCGCAGCGCGGCGCCGTGCCGCGCCAGCCAGGCGAGCGCTGCATCGGGCAGCAGCGCGCCGAGGTCGGTGCGCGGCAGCAGCAGGTCGGCACCGCCGCGGCCGCTGAAGAGCGCGTCGTTCAGCACGCGCAGGAACACCTGCCCGCTCGATTGCGCGACCGGCGTGTTGAGCGCCGAGACGCAGAGCGGCTCGATCAGTTCCTGCATCACGCGCTGCGTGAGGCCGGCGCAGAGCGCGGCCACGGTGGTGTCGGCATCGCAGCGGAAACCCGCAAGCCGCCATCGCGTGGCGGTGCGCAGCAACGCGGCCTTGTCGCGCCAGGTCCAGCCGCGTGCGGTGACGATGCCGGCCAGCAGGTCGAAGGGCGGCGGCAACTTCGGCAGTGCCAGGCCGCCGCCATCGGCGAAGCGCAGCGACAGCGGCATTCGCAGCAGCGTGCGCTCCGGGTCCACGCCCAGTTCGCGCATCAGCGTCAGCGTGGCGGTGTAGGCGCCGATCAGGATGTGCTGGCCATTGTCGAGCGCCATGCCGTGCATGTGGTCGACACGGCGCGCGCGGCCGCCGGCGGTGGGGGCCGCCTCGAACAACGTGACGGCGTGGCCCAGACGCACGGCCTCGACCGCGCAGGCCAGGCCGGCCCAGCCGGCGCCGACGATGGCGGTCTTCATGAACGGTGCATCCGGACGAGTCCCGCGGCCGCGGGCGGCATGCTCATATCCGCCCGAGCGCCTGCACCTTCCACGCCAGCCAGAACTTGCGCACCGGCGTCAGGCTCACGCGCTGGTGGAGCACCTGGAAGTCGTCGCGCTCGATCTCGCGCAGCAGCGTGCGGTAGATGCTCGCCATCATGAGCCCGGGCTTCTGCGCGCGCCGGTCGGCGGCGGGCAGCCGCGCGAGGGCGTCGTCGTAGGCGGCGTGCGCGCGGGCGGCCTGGAACTTCATCAGTGCGACGAAGCGGTCCGAGTGCACGCGGTTGAGGATCTCGTGCGCCTTCACGTCGAACTGCTGCAGTTCGTTGACCGGCAGGTAGATGCGTCCGCGCATCGCGTCCTCGCCCACGTCGCGGATGATGTTGGTGAGCTGCAGCGCGAGGCCGAGCTTGTGCGCGTAGGCGGTGGTGCCGGCGTCGCTCTGGCCGAAGATGCGGGCCGCGACTTCGCCCACCACGCCGGCCACCAGGTGGCAGTAGCGCGCGAGGCCGGGGAAGTCGAGGTAGCGCGTCTGGTCGAGGTCCATCTGGCAGCCGTCGATCACCTCGTCGAGCTGGCGGGCCTCGATGCCGTAGGTCGCGGCGTGCGGCATCAGGGCCTGCATGACCGGATGGCGCGGGGTGCCGGCGAAGGACTGCGCCACCTCGGTGCGCCACCAGGCGAGCTTGGTCGCGGCCACGCCGGGGTCGCTGACCTCGTCGACCACGTCGTCGATCTCGCGGCAGAAGGCGTAGAAGGCGGTGATCGCGGCGCGCCGCGGCTTGGGCAGGAACAGGAACGCGTAATAGAAACTGCTGCCCGAGGCGGCGGCCTTGTCCTGGACGTATTGCTCGGGATTCATCGATGGAGCGCTTTCATGGGCGGCCATTGTCTCCGCATCCGCAGCGCGCGCCAGGCGAGCAGGGGCGCGTCGAACCGGGTGATCTTCGGGCGCTGCGAGAAGGTGTCGAAGCCCAGATCCTCGATCTTGTCGAGGATGCGCAGCCCGCCCTGGACCACGAAGCGCAGTTCCCAGCCCGCGCGGCCCGGCAGCCGGTGCACCAGCGGTGCGCCCTGCATCATGAGTTCGCGCGCCCAGGCGCTCTCGACCGCGACCAGGTTGATCGCCTCCTGCGGCGGCGGCGCGTCGGCCAGCGGCTGGAATACCTTGAAGTGCTCGCGCGCCAGGCCGCGCCGTGCGCAGTCGGCGAGCGGGAAATAGAAGCGCTCGCGCGGCAGGTCCACGCTCGGGTCCTGCCAGAAATTGATCAGCTGCAGCGCGCTGCAGATCGCGTCGCTCTGTGCCAGCGCCTCCGGGTCGTGCACGCCGTACAGGTGCAGCAGCAGCCGGCCGACCGGATTGGCGGAGCGGCGGCAGTAGTCGAGCAGCTCGGCGCGGTCCGCGTAGCTGCCGCGGTCGCGGGTCTTCTCGATGTCCTGCACGAAGGCGCTCAGCAGGTCGGCGAGCAGCGCCTCGGGCAGCGAGAAGCGCGCCATCTCGTGCACCAGCGGCGCGAACACCTGCGGCCAGCGCGAATCGGCGCGCACGCCGCCCTGCGCCGCGGCGGCGAGCTCCTGCCGGTAGGCATGCAGGTCGGCGAGCCGCTCGTCGGGGGAGGCATCGCCCTCGTCGGCGATGTCGTCGGCGGTGCGGGCGAAGTGGTAGATCGCGGCGATCGGCGCGCGCAGATGCGGCGGGCACAGCCAGGAGGCCACGGGAAAGTTTTCGTAGTGCGCGGGGGGCGCGGCGGTGGGGGATGGTGCGGACACGCGGCGATTGTCCGCGAGGCGCGGCACGCCTCCGCCATCGTCCATTGCCGCGTCGCCGCGATTGACAGTGCCTGAGGTTTACCCTAGATTACTAACCGGTGGGTCAGTAATGGCCCGGTTCGACCTTTTCCTGGGTGCCTCATGACCGCCTCTTCCGGCCTTTCCCCCCTCGTGCGCAGCGCCGCCTGGCTGCTGCTTCCCGCCTTGTTCCTGGCCGGCTGTTCGCAGTCCCAACCCGCCGAGGAGCCGGTCCGCGCGGTCAAGCTCGTGACCGTGGGAACGAGCGAGTTCGACACCCAGCCCGAGTTTTCGGCCGAGGTGCGCGCGCGGGTGGAGTCGCGCCTGGGCTTCCGCGTCGCGGGCAAGATCACGAAGCGGCAGGCCGAACTGGGCCAGCATGTGCAGGCGGGCCAGGCGCTTGCGCAGCTCGATCCGCAGGACTACCGGCTCGCGGCCGAAGCGGCGCGTGCGCAGCTGGCCGCGGCGCAGACCAACCGCGACCTCGCGGCCGCCGACCTGAAGCGCTACCGCGAGCTGCGCGAACAGAACTTCATCAGCGGCGCCGAGCTCGAGCGCCGCGAATCGACCTGGAAGGCCGCGCAGGCCCAGTTCGAGCAGGCGCAGGCGCAACTGACGTCGCAGGGCAACCAGGCGAGCTACACCACGCTGGTGGCCGACGTGGCGGGCGTCGTCACGGCCGTCGAGGCCGAGCCGGGGCAGGTGGTGCAGGCCGGCACGCCGGTGGTGCGCATCGCGCAGGACGGCGCGCGCGACGTGGTGTTCGCGGTGCCCGAGGACCGCGCCGGCCTCATCAAGCCCGGCACGCCGGTGACGGTGCGCGGCTGGTCGGGCGGCAGCGAGCTCGAGGGCCAGGTGCGCGAAGTCGCCGCCAGCGCCGACGCGGTCACGCGGACCTACACCGTCAAGGTGGCGATCGACGCGGCCGACGCGCCTGCGCTGGGCGCCACGGTCTATGCGCGGCCGCAGGCGCTCGCGCGTGCGGGCAACCCGGTCATCAAGCTGCCGACCAGCGCGCTGCGCCAGGAAGGCAAGGGCACGGCGGTCTGGGTGCTCGACAAGTCGACCATGACGGTCCGCTCGCAGCCGGTGCAGGTGGCGACGGCTGACGGCAACGAGGCAGTGATCAGCGCCGGGCTCTCGCCGGGCATGATGGTCGTGGCCGCCGGCGTGCACGTGCTCTCGCCGGGCCAGAAGGTCACGATCTACCAGTCGAAGGAGGCGGCCGCCATGGCCGCCAACGCGAAGGCGCCTGTGCAGCAGCCCGCGGTGCCGGTCGCCGCGACGAAGAAGGAAGCCGCAGCAGGTGCCGCCAAATGACGCAGCCCGCGGCCACCACCAACGGCAAGCCCGCAGGCTTCAATCTCTCCAAATGGGCGCTGGACCACGCGCCGCTCACGCGCTACCTGATGGTGGTGCTGATGGTGCTGGGCACCTTCGCCTATTTCCAGCTCGGGCAGGACGAGGATCCGCCCTTCACCTTCCGCGCGATGGTGGTGCGCACCTACTGGCCCGGCGCGACCGCGCAGCAGGTGGCCGAGCAGGTGACCGACAAGCTCGAGCGCACGCTGCAGGAGGCGCCCTATGCGGACAAGATCCGCAGCTATTCCAAGCCGGGCGAGTCGCAGATCATCTTCAACATCAAGGACTCGTCCAAGCCCGGCGAGGTGGCGAACGTCTGGTACACGGTGCGCAAGAAGATCGGCGACATGCGCGCCACGCTGCCGCCGGGCGTGCAGGGGCCGTTCTTCAATGACGAGTTCGGCGACGTCTACGGCGTGATCTACGCCCTCGAGAGCGAGGGCTTCAGCTACGCCGAGCTCAAGTCCATGGCCGACGACGTGCGCCAGCAGTTGCTGCGCGTGAAGGACGTGGCCAAGGTCGAGCAGTTCGGCGTGCAGGACGAGAAGGTCTACATCGAGATCTCGCAGAAGCGCCTGGCGCAGCTCGGGCTCGACTTCAACGCGGTGCTGCAGCAGCTCGGCTCGCAGAACGCGGTGGAGAGCGCGGGCGCGATCCAGTCGCCGCTCGACGTGGTGCAGGTGCGCGTGGGCGGCCAGTTCACGAGCGTCGAGCAACTGCGCGAGATGCCGATCCGCGGCAGCTCGGGCAATCAATTGCGGCTCGGCGACATCGCCGAGATCCGCCGTGGCTACGTCGATCCGCCCGCGGTCAAGGTGCGCCACCAGGGCAAGGAAGTGATCGCGCTCGGGGTCTCGATGGCCAAGGGCGGCGACATCATCGCGCTCGGCGAGGCACTGCGTGCCGCGACCGTGCAGATCGACCAGCAGCTGCCCGCGGGCGTCAAGCTCGCGCAGGTGCAGGACCAGCCGGTGGCGGTGGCCAGTTCGGTCAACGAATTCGTCGGCGTGCTGATCGAGGCGGTGGCGATCGTGCTGGCGGTGAGCATCATCTCGCTCGGGCTGCACAAGGGCGGGCGCTTCGGCTGGTACATCGACATGCGGCCCGGCCTGGTGGTGGCGATCACGATCCCGCTGGTGCTGGCCGTGACCTTCCTGGCCATGAACTACTTCGGCATCGGCCTGCACAAGATATCGCTCGGCTCGCTGATCATCGCGCTCGGCCTGCTGGTGGACGACGCGATCATCGCGGTCGAGATGATGGTGCGGAAGATGGAGGAGGGCTACGACAAGGTGCGCGCCGCCACCTTCGCCTACGACGTCACGGCCAAGCCGATGCTGACCGGTACGCTGATCACGGCCGCGGGCTTTCTGCCGATCGGCATCGCGAAGTCGGTGACGGGCGAATACACCTTCGCGATCTTCGCGGTGACGGTGATCGCGCTCGTGCTCTCGTGGATCGTCTCGGTGTACTTCGTGCCCTACCTCGGCACGCTGCTGCTCAAGGTGAAGCCGCACGACCCGGACGCGCCGCCGCACGAGCTGTTCGACACCCCGTTCTACAACCGTTTCCGCCGTACCGTGGACTGGTGCGTGCAGCACCGCTGGATGACCATCGGCGCCACGGTCCTGATCTTCGCGCTCGGCATCGTCGGCATGGGCAAGGTGCAGCAGCAGTTCTTCCCCGATTCGAGCCGGCCCGAGATCCTCGTGGACATCTGGTTCCCCGAAGGCACCTCGTTCGCGGCCAACGAAGAGGTCGCCAAGCGGGTCGAGCAGCGCATGATGCAGCAGGCGGGCGTGAAGACGGTCAGCAGTTGGGTCGGCTCGGGCGTGCCGCGCTTCTACCTGCCGCTGGACCAGGTGTTCCCGCAGAGCAACGTGTCGCAGTTCATCGTGCTCGCGAGCGACCTGAAGGTGCGCGAGAAGCTGCGCATCTCGCTGCCCGCGATGCTCGCGCAGGAGTTCCCCGAGGTGCGCGGCCGCGTGAAGCTGCTGCCCAACGGGCCGCCGGTGCCGTACCCGGTGCAGTTCCGCGTGATCGGCACCGACCCGGCCCAACTGCGCACGCATGCCGACGAGGTCAAGGCCGTGCTGCGCGAGAACGCCAACATGCGCGGCGTGAACGACAACTGGAACGAATCGGTCAAGGTGATCCGGCTCGAGATCGACCAGGCCAAGGCGCGCGCGCTCGGCGTGACCAGCCAGGCCATCGCGCAGGCCTCGCGCACGATGTTCTCGGGCACCACCGTCGGGCAGTACCGCGAGAACGACCTGCTGATCGATATCGTGCTGCGCCAGTCGGCGGACGAGCGCGAGGCGATCTCGGACATCGGTAACGCATACCTGCCCACGGCCTCGGGCCGTTCGATCCCGCTCACGCAGATCGCGCGCCCGGTGTTCACCTGGGAGCCCGGCGTGATGTGGCGCGAGAACCGCAACTACGCGATCACGGTGCAGGGCGACGTGGTCGAGGGCCTGCAGGGCGCCACCGTGACCGAGCAGCTGCTGCCCGAACTGCGCAAGCTCGAGGCCGGCTGGCATGCGGCCGGGCAGGGCGTCTACCGCATCGAGGTGGCCGGCGCGGTCGAGGAAAGCAGCAAGGGCTCGGCCTCGATCGTCGCGGGCGTGCCGATCATGCTGTTCCTGGTGTTCACGCTGCTGATGCTGCAGCTGCACAGCTTCAGCCGCTCGCTGCTGGTGTTCATCACCGGGCCGATGGGCATCGCCGGCGTGGCGGGCGCGCTGCTGCTGCTGAACCGGCCGTTCGGCTTCGTGGCGTTGCTGGGCGTGATCGCGCTCATGGGCATGATCCAGCGCAACGCGGTGATCCTGATCGACCAGATCGAGCACGACCGCGCGGCCGGCGTGCCGGCCTGGAACGCGATCGTCGAGTCGGCGGTGCGCCGGCTGCGGCCGATCGTGCTGACCGCGGCGGCGGCGGTGCTCGCGATGATCCCGCTCTCGCGCAGCGTGTTCTGGGGACCGATGGCGGTGGCCATCATGGGCGGGCTGATCGTTGCCACCGTGCTGACGCTGCTCGCGCTGCCGGCGATGTATGCGGCGGCGTTCCGGGTGAAGCGCGAACCCGGGTCGCCCGCGGATGCGGACCCGGACGCCGCGCCCAGCGCGCCGCTGCATTCGCAGCCGGCCTGAAGAAAGCCCGCACGGTTCGCGGCCGGAAGGCCCGAACTTTGCGACTAAAATACGCGGTTGACCGATTTCAAGCGGACGGTCTTCGGCCAGCGGGCATCCCGCGGCGCCGGAAGGCCGTCCGCTTTTGCATTCACCTGAAAAATGGCAATAGCGCGGGTGGCGAAATTGGTAGACGCACCAGGTTTAGGTCCTGACGTTCGCAAGAACGTGCCGGTTCGAGTCCGGCCCCGCGCACCAGCCACACCCCTCACAAGGAAGACACCATGACCGTGACCGTTGAAACCCTCGAGAAGCTCGAGCGCAAGATCACGCTGACCCTGCCGGTCGGCCTCATCCAGTCCGAAGTCGATTCGCGCCTCAAGAAGCTCGCGCGCACCGTCAAGATGGATGGTTTCCGGCCCGGCAAGGTGC
This sequence comes from Variovorax sp. TBS-050B, assembly GCF_029893635.1. NCBI lineage: Bacteria > Pseudomonadati > Pseudomonadota > Betaproteobacteria > Burkholderiales > Comamonadaceae > Variovorax > Variovorax sp. TBS-050B. The sequence continues at coordinate 3,762,626 of NZ_JARXYR010000002.1, forward strand.
CGATGAACGTGGTCGCCCAGCGCTACGGCTACTCGGTGCACTACGAGGTCATGAACGACAAGGTCGGCGAAGCCTTCTCCCAGGCCGCCAACGAAGCCAAGCTGCGCGTGGCCGGTCAGCCGCGCATCACCGAGAAGGAAGAGTCGCCCGAAGGCCAGCTCGCCTTCGACGCGGTGTTCGAGGTGTTCCCTGAAGTCAAGATCAACGACCTGTCGAATGCCGAGGTCGAGAAGCTCTCGGCCGAAGTGGGCGACGAGGCCATCGACAAGACGCTCGAGATCCTGCGCAAGCAGCGCCGCACCTTCGCACAGCGCGCGCAGGACGCCGTGGCCCAGGACGGCGACCGCGTGACGGTGGACTTCGAGGGCAAGATCGACGGCGAGCCGTTCCAGGGCGGCAAGGCCGAGGACTTCCAGTTCGTGGTCGGCGAAGGCCAGATGCTTAAGGAATTCGAAGACGCCGTGCGCGGCATGAAGTCCGGCGACAGCCGCACCTTCCCGCTGTCGTTCCCGGCCGACTACCACGGCAAGGACGTGGCCGGCAAGCAGGCCGACTTCATGGTCACCGTGAAGAAGATCGAAGCCTCGCACCTGCCCGAAGTCAACGAACAGCTCGCCAAGTCGCTCGGCATCCCCGACGCCACGGTCGAAGGCCTGCGCGCCGACATCAAGAAGAACCTCGAGCGCGAAGTCAAGTTCCGCCTGCTCGCGCGCAACAAGAACGCCGTGATGGACGCCCTGGTCGCCAACGCCGAGCTCGACCTCCCGAACGCCAGCGTGCATGCCGAAGTGAACCGCATGGTCGAAGGCGCCCGCGCCGAGCTGAAGCAGCGCGGCATCAAGGACGCCGACAAGGCGCCGATCCCCGAGGAAGTGTTCCGTCCGCAAGCCGAGCGCCGCGTGCGCCTGGGCCTGGTCGTGGCCGAACTCGTGCGTGCCAACAACCTGCAGGCCAAGCCCGAGCAGATCAAGGCCCACGTCGACGAACTCGCCGCCAGCTACGAGCGCCCGGCCGACGTGGTGCGCTGGTACTTCAGCGACAACAACCGCCTGGCCGAGGTCGAGGCCGTCGTCATCGAGAACAACGTGACCGACTTCGTGCTCGGCAAGGCCAAGGTCAAGGAAAAGTCGGTGACCTTCGACGAACTGATGGCGCAGCAGCAGGGCTGATCCGCCGCCGCCCGCTATGCGAATGGGGCTTGTGCTTTGCGGCACGAGCCCCATTTCACTCAGGCGTACAGTCGAAAACCCACACGAACGAATCCTTTCCCGGAGAGCAATTTCATGAGCGCACAGGACATCCAGAACCTCGGCATGATCCCGATGGTCATCGAGCAGTCGGGCCGCGGCGAGCGGTCGTATGACATCTACTCGCGTCTCCTCAAGGAACGCATCATCTTTCTGGTGGGCGAGGTGAACGACCAGACGGCCAACCTCGTGGTTGCGCAGCTGCTGTTCCTCGAGAGCGAGAACCCGGACAAGGACATTTCGTTCTACATCAACTCGCCCGGCGGCAGCGTGAGCGCCGGCATGGCGATCTACGACACCATGCAGTTCATCAAACCCGACGTATCGACCATGTGCATCGGCTTCGCGGCCAGCATGGGCGCCTTCCTGCTGGCGGCCGGCGAGAAGGGCAAGCGCTTCTCGCTGCCCAACTCGAAGATCATGATCCACCAGGTGCTCGGCGGCGCGCGCGGCCAGGCGACCGACATCGAGATCCATGCCCGGGACATCCTGCGCACCAAGGACCAGATGAACCGGATCCTGGCCGAACGCACCGGCCAGCCGCTGGAAAAGGTCAAGGCCGACACCGAGCGCGACTACTTCCTGACCGCCGACGAAGCCAAGGAATACGGCCTGGTCGACCAGGTCATCGCGAAGCGCGGTTGATTCCGGCTGCGGCGCCGGTGGCGCCAAAAGGCAAAAACGGCGTTTTCCCCACGGGAAACGCCGTTTTTGTTTAGTTATCATTGTCCCTACCCTGTAACGAGGCATCTGTCCATGGCCGAGAAAAAAGGCTCCTCCAGCGAAAAAACGCTTTATTGCTCGTTCTGCGGCAAGAGCCAGCATGAGGTCAAGAAGCTGATCGCGGGCCCTTCGGTCTTCATCTGCGACGAGTGCATCGACCTGTGCAACGAGATCATCCGCGACGAACTCCCCGCCGGTGAGGAGTCGCGCGAGGCGCGCAGCGACCTGCCGACGCCGCTCGAGATCAAGACCAACCTCGACAACTACGTGATCGGCCAGGAGCCGGCCAAGCGCATGCTGTCGGTGGCCGTCTACAACCACTACAAGCGCCTGCGCCACAAGGACAAGGCCAAGGGCGACGACGTCGAACTCAGCAAGAGCAACATCCTGCTGATCGGCCCCACGGGCTCCGGCAAGACGCTGCTCGCGCAAACGCTCGCGCGCATGCTCGACGTGCCCTTCGTGATGGCCGACGCCACCACGCTGACCGAGGCCGGCTACGTGGGCGAGGACGTCGAGAACATCATCCAGAAGCTGCTGCAGAGCTGCAACTACGAGGTCGAGCGCGCGCAGCGCGGCATCGTCTACATCGACGAGATCGACAAGATCTCGCGCAAGTCCGACAACCCCTCGATCACGCGCGACGTGTCGGGCGAGGGCGTGCAGCAGGCGCTGCTGAAGCTCATCGAGGGCACGATGGCGAGCGTGCCGCCGCAGGGCGGGCGCAAGCATCCGAACCAGGACTTCCTGCAGATCGACACGACCAACATCCTGTTCATCTGCGGCGGCGCCTTCGCCGGGCTCGAGAAGGTCATCGAGAACCGCACCGAAGCCTCGGGCATCGGCTTCGGTGCCTCGGTCAAGAGCAAGGCGCAGCGCAGCGTCACCGAGGTGTTCCGCGAGGTCGAGCCCGAAGACCTGATCAAGTTCGGCCTGATCCCCGAACTCGTCGGCCGCATGCCCGTGGTGGCCTCGCTCGCCGAGCTCACGGAAGACGCGCTGGTGCAGATCCTGACCGAACCCAAGAACGCGGTGGTCAAGCAGTTCACCAAGCTGCTGCAGATGGAAGGCGTCGACCTGGAGATCCGTCCTGCGGCGCTCAAGGCCATCGCGCGCAAGGCGCTGGCCCGCAAGACCGGCGCGCGCGGCCTGCGCTCGATCCTCGAGCAGTCGCTGATCGACACCATGTTCGAGCTGCCGAATGCCACCAACGTCGACAAGGTTGTGGTCGAAGAATCCACAATCGATGAAAACAAGCCGCCGCTGCTCGTGTACCGCGAGGCGGCCAAGAAGGCCTGAGTGAGCGCGGCGCCGGCGCTTCCATCCAGCAAGGCTCCCGGCGCCTTCGACAAAGACCGGGCGCGCGGGCTTGAAATGCCCGCCCGCCCATCCATCTTTGCTTGATCAATCAAAGGATATTCATGTCCGGTCATACCCCTCTGCCCGCCGAAGCGATCGACCTGCCGCTGTTGCCGCTGCGCGACGTCGTCGTCTTTCCCCACATGGTGATCCCGCTGTTCGTGGGGCGCCCCAAGAGCATCAAGGCGCTCGAACTGGCCATGGAAGCCGAGCGCCGCATCATGCTGGTGGCCCAGAAGGCCGCCGCCAAGGATGAGCCCTCGGTCGAGGACATGTTCGAGGTCGGCTGCGTGTCGACCATCCTGCAGATGCTCAAGCTGCCCGACGGCACCGTGAAGGTGCTGGTCGAGGGCCAGCAGCGCGCCCGCGTGAACCGCATCGACGACGGCGAGACCCATTTCACCGCCAACGTCACGCCGGTGGCGATGCCCGGGGGCGGCGAGAAGGGCACCGAGGTCGAGGCGCTGCGCCGCGCGGTGATGCAGCAGTTCGACCAGTACGTGAAGCTCAACAAGAAGATCCCGCCCGAGATCCTGACCTCGATCTCCAGCATCGACGACCCGGGCCGCCTGGCCGACACCATCGCCGCGCACCTGCCGCTCAAGCTCGACAACAAGCAGGCGGTGCTCGACCTCGACGACGTGAAGGCGCGGCTCGAGAACCTGTTCGGGCAGCTCGAGCGCGAAGTCGACATCCTCAACGTCGACAAGAAGATCCGCGGCCGCGTGAAGCGCCAGATGGAAAAGAACCAGCGCGACTTCTACCTCAACGAGCAGGTCAAGGCGATCCAGAAGGAGCTCGGCGAAGGCGAAGAGGGCGCGGACATCGAGGAGATCGAGAAGAAGATCAAGCTCGCCAAGATGCCCAAGGAAGCGCTCAAGAAGGCCGAGGGCGAGCTCAAGAAGCTCAAGCTGATGTCGCCCATGTCGGCCGAGGCCACCGTGGTGCGCAACTACATCGACGTGCTCGTCGGCCTGCCCTGGAGCAAGCGCACCAAGATCAAGCACGACCTCGCCAACGCCGAGGCGGTGCTCAATGCCGACCACTACGGCCTCGAGAAGGTCAAGGACCGCATCCTCGAGTACCTCGCGGTGCAGCAGCGCGTCGACAAGGTCAAGGCGCCGATCCTGTGCCTCGTGGGCCCGCCGGGCGTGGGCAAGACCTCGCTCGGCCAGTCGATCGCCAAGGCGACCGGCCGCAAGTACACCCGCATGGCGCTCGGCGGCATGCGCGACGAGGCCGAGATCCGCGGCCATCGCCGCACCTACATCGGCGCGCTGCCGGGCAAGGTGCTGCAGGGCCTGAGCAAGATCGGCACGCGCAATCCGCTGTTCCTGCTCGACGAGATCGACAAGCTCGGCACCGACTTCCGCGGCGATCCGTCGAGCGCGCTGCTCGAGGTGCTCGACCCCGAGCAGAACCACACCTTCGGCGACCACTACGTCGAGGTCGACTTCGACCTGAGCGACGTGATGTTCGTCGCGACCTCGAACTCGATGAACATCCCGCCGGCGCTGCTCGACCGGATGGAGGTCATCCGCCTCTCGGGCTATACCGAGGACGAGAAGACCAACATCGCGATCAAGTACCTGCTGCCCAAGCAGATGACGAACAACGGCGTGAAGGCCGACGAACTGCTCGTCACTGAAGAGGCCGTGCGCGACATCGTGCGCTACTACACCCGCGAGGCGGGCGTGCGTTCGCTCGAGCGCGAGCTGTCGAAGATCTGCCGCAAGGTGGTGAAGGGCCTGCTGCTCAAGCAGCTGACGCCGCAGGTCTTGGTGGACGGTGCGAACCTCAACGAATTCCTGGGCGTGCGCAAGTACAGCTTCGGCCTGGCCGAGAAGCAGAGCCAGGTCGGCCAGGTGGTCGGCCTCGCGTGGACCGAGGTCGGCGGCGATCTGCTCACCATCGAGGCGGTGACGATGCCCGGCAAGGGCGTGATCAGCCGCACCGGCTCGCTCGGCGACGTGATGAAGGAATCGGTCGAGGCCGCGCGCACCGTGGTGCGCAGCCGCGCACGGCGCCTGGGCATCAAGGACGAGGTGTTCGAGAAGCGCGACATCCATATCCACGTGCCCGACGGCGCCACGCCCAAGGACGGCCCGAGCGCCGGTGCCGCGATGACGACCGCCTTCGTGTCGGCGCTCACGGGCATTCCGGTGCGCAGCGACGTCGCGATGACGGGCGAGATCACGCTGCGCGGCGAGGTCACGGCCATCGGCGGCCTCAAGGAGAAGCTGCTGGCCGCGCTGCGCGGCGGCATCAAAACCGTGCTGATTCCCGAGGAGAACGCCAAGGACCTGCAGGACATTCCCGAGAACGTGAAGAACGGGCTCGAGATCGTTCCGGTCAAGTGGATCGACAAGGTGCTCGAGATCGCGCTCGAGAAGATGCCCGAGCCGCTCTCCGACGAGGAGGTCGCCGCTTCGGCCGCGGCGGTGGCCGAGCTCGCGAAGCAGCGCGAGTCGCAGGCCTCGGAAGGTTCGGTCAAACATTGAGCCTGCAGAACTTGCAGAGCCTCGAAAAAGTGTTCTATAATTCGAGGCTCGAAACGCGGGAATAGCTCAGTTGGTAGAGCGCAACCTTGCCAAGGTTGAGGTCGAGAGTTCGAGACTCTTTTCCCGCTCCAGTTTTGAAAAAGGGAAGCACTGCTTCCCTTTTTTTCGCAAGTTCGGTTTTAGCAGCGTGGCGCGATAGCAAAGCGGTTATGCAACGGATTGCAAATCCGTCTAGTCCGGTTCGACTCCGGATCGCGCCTCCATCCTCCTGCTCAGCTTGATCCACCCCTATCGAAAAATCGCCCCGCCAACCTGCGTTGCCGGGGCTGTTTTCGTTTGGGTTATCGTCGATGTCCAACCCGAAGCCCGGATGGTGAAATTGGTAGACACATCGGACTTAAAATCCGCCGCTTCCTTAATCGGGGCATACGGGTTCGACCCCCGTTCCGGGCACCACATTTAGACAAGGGAGCACACCATGCCTCGTTACAACGCTCCATTCGAAATCCATGTGCACGGCGACGTGCCGCTGCGCTCCGACGTCAGCTTCGAGCAGATCCAGGAAGCACTCAAGCCGCTGTGGGTCTACGCGGGCGCCAAGTCGCTGGCCGATGGCGCCACGAGCAGCTATGAAGAAGAGCCGGGCATCCGCTTCGAGCAGAAGGAACACATGCTCCAGATCTGCTGGACCGTCGCGGGCGACGAAGACTTCCGCCAGGCGCTCGACGAGATGTGCATGGGGCTCAACGAACTGTCGGAGCGCGGCGCTGCGATCGAGGTCACCTTCTACGACACCGATTTCGACGAGGAAGAGAGCGACCCCGAAGAGGAATCGCGCGACGACTTCCTGATGCTGTTCGTCGGTCCCAATCCGGCCGCGATCATGCAGGTGCAGCGCGACCTGCTCGTGGAAGACGTCGTCAACCTCATGGAGCGCCACTTCGACGGCGCCGAGCTCGGCGGCGTGGTGTCGGAGATCGACCGCCTCTTCAGCGACCGCTTCGATGCGCTCGTGAATTCGCTCGAGATCGGCAAGCGTCCGCGCGGCACCGGCGGCAGCAGCGGCGGTCACGGCGGCGGCCGCCGTCCGCGCCACCTGCACTGATCCCTTCGCGTCCGCACCGGCGGGCGCGCAACACGCCTGCCATGCGGCGCATTCACGATGGCCGCATGACCCTCCAGCTCTTTCCTTCCTCCGCCCTCAACACCGGCGTGCGCAAGCGCGAGGTGTTCGGCTGGGCGATGTACGACTTCGCCAACTCCGGCTACACCACCGTGGTGATCACGGCGGTGTTCGCCGCGTACTTCGTCGGCGGCATCGCCAAGGGCGCACCGTGGGCGACCTTCGCATGGACGGCCGCGCTCAGCATCTCCTATGCGATCGTGATGCTCTCGATGCCCGCGATCGGCGCCTGGGCCGACGCGCGCGCGGCGAAGAAGCGCGTGCTCGTCACCGTGACGGCGGGCTGCGTGGCGGCCACCGCGGCGCTGGCGCTGACGCCAGGATTCGCCGGGCCAACGGGCGTGGCGCTCGCGATGGCACTGGTCATCGTCTCGAACACCTTCTATTCCTACGGCGAGTCGCTCACCGGCGCCTTCCTGCCCGAGCTCGCGACGGCCGAGGGCATGGGCAAGGTCAGCGGATGGGGCTGGGGCTTCGGCTACATCGGCGGGATGCTCGCGCTCGGTCTGTGCCTGGCCTATGTGCTGTCGGCACAGGCGAAGGGTCTGCCGGCGTCGCATTTCGTGCCGGTCACGATGCTGATCACGGCCGCGATCTACGGCAGCGCCGCCTGCGCGACCTTCGTGCTGCTGCCCGAGCGCGCGCGGCCCCAGCCCGCGCGGCGCGCCCAAGGCGCATGGCTGCAGTTGCGCGCCACGCTGCGGGAGGCGCGCGGCTACCGCGACTTCATGCAGCTGCTGATCTGCACCGTCTGCTACCAGGGCGGCGTGGCGGTGGCGATCGCGCTGGCGGCGATCTATGCCGAGCAGGTGATCGGCTTCGTGGCGAGCGAGACCATGGTGCTGATCTTCGTGCTCAACCTCGCGGCCGCGCTCGGCGCCTTCGGCTTCGGCTACCTGCAGGACCGCATCGGCCACAAGATCTCTCTCGCCGGCACGCTGGTGGCCTGGATCGCGGTGTGCGTGATCGCCGCAGCGGCCACGACCAAGGGCGCCTTCTGGTGGGCGGCCGCGATCGCCGGCTTGTCCATGGGCTCGAGCCAGTCGGCCGGCCGCGCGATGACGGGCTATCTCGCACCGCCGCGGCAGCTGGCCGAGTTCTTCGGCCTCTGGACCTTCGCGACGCGGTTGGCGAGCATCGTCGGCCCGCTGATGTTCGGCGCCATCACCTGGGCCACGGGCGGCAACCAGCGCATCGCGATCCTGTCGACCGCGGCACTGTTCGTCGCCGGGCTCCTGCTGCTGCTGCCGATCGACATGGCGCGCGGCCGCGAGGCCGCGCTGCGCAGCCGCTGACGCAGGTCAGGGCTGCCGGTCGCCGAACAGGCTGTCGTTGGTCAAGGGCCAGCCGGCGGCCGGTGCATAGCGCACGGTCCAGTTGGCCGGGTCCTTCACGCGCGCCGCGAAGGCCGCGAGGTCCGAGCGGTCGAGCGAGCCGGTGTAGATCGCGTTGGTCTGATTGGCAGGGGACACGGTGAACGAGAAGCCGGTGCCGGCGCTGGTGACCGCATCGGGAATGGTGCCGGCGGGGCCGCCGAGCGTGAGGCTCGCGAGGAAGTTGCCGACCGAGGTGATCTCACCGGCCTTGCCGTTGTCGAGTCCGGCGATGGCGCCGCCCGTGAAGGCATAGATCGTTTCGGACTTGCCGACACCGCCCGGCGCGCCGAGCGTGGTGCCCTTGTCGGCGACGGGATTGCCGGTGACGTCGGTCTGGATCGTCACGATGGTGCCGGCCGGCAGGTTCTGATCGGCGGTCCAGACGTAGGCAGACTCGTTCGTGAGGCCGCTGAATTCGAGCGTGCCCGCCTTGCGGTCGCGGTCGGTGAACATCACCTGCGTTCCGCCGTTCACGGCCTTGAGCAGCACGAAGGCGAAGGCATCCGGCGCTTCGGCATTGCCTGCCATGAAGAGCAGGTCGCCCGCGGCCAGCGCCGTCGGTCCGGCGGCCGTCACGAAGCTCAATTGGCTCGGGTCCGAGATGCCCGCGTAGGCATTGCCGGCCGCATCGACGATCGCATTGGCATCGACCGTGAGGTAGTAGCCGGTCCCGTTCTCGAGCCTGGCGCTCGGCAGCAGCGTGAGCACGTTGAAGGCGAGCCGGACCCGGGCTGCCGTGCTGGCTGCGTTGAAGGTCTCGACCACGCTGCCATCGGCCTTGTGCAACACGATGTGGCCGGTGCCGAGGCGAACGGCTTCGTTGAGGCTCAGCACGATCGGTGCGTCGGTGTTCACGCCCACGCGACCGGCCGCGGGCGTGGCGAGCTTCAGCTTCGGGCCGGCGGTGTCGGCCAGGGGCTGGCCGAGCCGCACGACGAAGCCTTCGAATTTCTGGTCCGCGGGCGGAAGATCCTTCGACACGGTGGCGCCGTCCCATTTGGTGTCGCCGTTGTCGAGCAGCAATTGCACCTCCGTGCCCGCGGCCACGGGGCCGGGCACCTCGACGGCCGACTCGAAGCTGCCGCCCGTGGCCTTGCGCAGGCTGTCCAGGTCGTTCGACAGCTCCACGGGCGCTTCGCCCGCACGACCGCTCCAGGCGAAGAGGGCGAAGTTGCGGTCGACCAGTTCGCTCGCCGGACCCGCGGGGCCGGCGACGATGAGGTAGCGGCCGTCGCTGCCCTTGTCGATCGAGCGGATGCCGCGGCCGCCGAGATCGATCTCGATCGGCGCGCCGAAGCTTGCCTGCGTCTCGGTGCCCGCGACCAGCGCGGCGTAGTTCTGCACCGGCACGATCAGCGCGTGCGTGCGGGCTGCGCCGCCGACCTGCGGCGCACGGAAGCCCAGCCAGAGCGCGCCGTCGCCCGGTGCGGTGGCCATGCCTTCGATCGAGAAGCCGTTGACCTGCTCGGGCGCCACGCCCGCGCCGGCCGATGCCGCGAAGCCGAAGTGGTTGGCGCCCAGGCCGTGGACGTTGCCGCTGTCCCAGGCCACCAGCTGGCTTTCGAGCAGCGAGAACTGGCCGATGTAGCTGAAGACGGTCGCGGCGCCGGTGCCGACGACCTTCACCGCGAACAGATGCGAACGGTCGGGCGTGTCGGCGCCGTCCTTCTTGTTGCTGTTCGAGCCGGTGAAGTAGAGCGTGTCGCCCACGCGGGTGCCGGCTTCGAGGTCGAGCTCCTTCGCGAGCTTGGGGCCATTGAGCTTGTAGCTCCACTCGTTGACCGCCGCGCCGCCGGCGCGCGGGTAGACGCGCAGCACGTTGGCCTCGTCATCGGCCACGATCATGTAGCCGCCGGGCAGTGCGATGGCGGTGGAGGCGTCGGACGAGCCTTCGGTGGTGCCGGCGTTTGGGGTGAACTGCGCCTTCGATACGAGCGGGTCGGGCTCCGTGGCCGGCGGTTCCGTGGCGGGCGGCTCGGCCGCTGGCGGCACCGGCGCAGCGGCGACCGGCGGCGCGATCGGCGCGAAGAAGGCACCGCCACCTCCGCTGCCGCCGCCGCACGCGGCCAGCAGAACGCCGAGGGCGCTGGCGAGCAGCAGCGGCTTGAAGGGAAGGGCGGCGGTCGGGGTCGGGTTCATGGTGCGCGGTGGTTGCAAACAAACCGCGCATGCTGATGCTTTGGTATGACAGCGCCGTGAAGACCGGCGCCGGCGCGCCGCTCAGGGCACCTGTTCGCGCAAGGACCTGGGCACCCGGTAGCGCTCGCCGTCGTAGCGAAGCGTCACGGTGTCGAAGCGCGCGGGCAGCGGCTTCTCGGTGCAGCTCTGGTCCTCCTGCAGCTGCGCACGGCTCTGCACGCGGGTGCGCGACAGCTGCAGGTCGTGCCAGCCGTTGCTCGTCGACTTCGCCACCGACAGCATCGAGCGCAGCTTCTCGAAGCGGCCGGTGCAGCTGTGGTCCCACTCGCCGCTGTCGTGGTCGAGCTCGATCTCCTGCAGCACCTGGCGCAGCTTGCCGCCCTGCGGCACGTAGAGCCGCAAGGTCTCGATCGCGACCGAGCTGCCCGGTGCGGTGCCGCGGTAGCGCACGCGCAGGCCGAAGGCGCGCGTGCCGGCCGCGAGCACGTAGCGCGAGGTGTCGATGCGGATGTCCTGGATCGCGGTGGCGCTGTCCTCGTCGAGCGCTTCGGGCTGAAAGATGCGGCCGATGACGGTGTCGCGCTCGGTGTTGCCGTTGTCGGGGCGCTGGATCAGCAGCAGCTCGAGGTCGAACACCTTGGCGCCGGCACTGCTGGTCTCGTGCCGTATCGGCAGCACCACGATGCTGCGGTCGGGGAAGGCCGGCCAGGGCTTGCAGGCGGCCAGCCGCTCGTCGAGCGCCCGGTTCGGGTACAGCTTGGCATGCATGCGCTCGGCGAGGCCGCTTTCGCAGGCGGCATGGCCGGCGCCCGCGGCCGCCACGCCCAGCAGGAGCATCAGGATGCGACGCAGCATCTCAGCCGGGAATCGTTGCCGCAGGCACGGCGATGGGCCGCGCCTGCGGCGGCAGCCAGTGCGCGGCCGCGGCCTCGAGCGCGGCCAGGTCGCCGCTGCCCGCGAGCAGCAGCGCGCCGTCGTCGCCATCCGCCGCCAGCCGGCTGAGGGCTGAGAGCACGCGGCGCGTCTGCAGCGCCACGGCGGCACCGGTGTCGATGAAGCGCAGCGCCGATGGCGCATGGCGCTGAAGCACATGCTGCACGAGCGGATAGTGCGTGCAGCCGAGCACCACCGTGTCGACCTCGCCGGCACCCGTTCCAAACGGGCCGGCCTCGGCCATGTAGCGCGCGCAGAGGGTTTCGATGGCCGCGGCGTCGAAGCCTTCGATCGCCTTCACGAGGCCGTCGCAGGGCACCGGCCGCACCGTCGCGGCGCCGGCGAAGGTCTCGCGCAGGGCGGCGTACTTGGCGCTGGCGAGCGTCCCGCGCGTGGCGAGCACCGCGATGTGCCCGGTGCGGCTTGCCGCCACTGCCGGCTTGAGCGCGGGCTCCAGGCCCACGATCGGCAGCGCGGGATGCTCGGCGCGCAGCAGGTGGATCGCCGCCGTGGTGGCCGTGTTGCAGGCCACCACCAGCGCCTTGATGCCGTGTTCGCGGATCAGCTGGCCGGTCACGGCGCGCGAGCGCTCGATCACGTAGGCATCGCCGCGCTCGCCGTAGGGCGCGAATGCGGTGTCGGCGAAATAGACGAAGCGCTCGTGCGGCAGCTCCGCGCGCAGCGCGGCCAGCACGCTGAGCCCGCCGACCCCGCTGTCGAAGACGCCGACGGGGTTCAAGCTCAGGCTTCTTCCATCATGATGGTCTTGAACTCGCCGCTGGCGATGCGCTTCTGCCACTCGGCCGGGCCGGTGATGTGCGCGCTGGTGCCGCCGGCGTCGACCGCCACCGTCACCGGCATGTCGACCACGTCGAATTCGTAGATGGCTTCCATGCCGAGGTCCTCGAAGCCCACCACCTTGGCGGTCTTGATCGCCTTGCTCACGAGGTAGGCGGCGCCGCCCACGGCCATGAGGTAGGCGCTCTTGTGCTTCTTGATCGCCTCGATCGCGACGGGGCCGCGCTCGGCCTTGCCGATCATCGCGATCAGGCCGGTCTGGGCCAGCATCATCTCGGTGAAGCCGTCCATGCGCGTGGCCGTGGTCGGGCCCGCCGGGCCCACGGCCTCGTCGCCCACCGGGTCGACGGGGCCGACGTAGTAGATGACGCGGTTCGTGAAGTCGACCGGCAGCTTCTCGCCCTTGGCCAGCATGCCCTGGATGCGCTTGTGCGCCGCGTCGCGGCCGGTGAGCATCTTGCCGTTGAGCAGCAGGGTGTCGCCAGGCTTCCAGCTCGCGACCTCGGCGGGCGTGAGGCGGTCGAGGTCGACGCGCTTGCTCTTCTTCTCGTCGGGCGCCCAGTTCACCTCGGGCCACAGGTCGAGCGAGGGCGGGTCGAGGTACACCGCGCCGCTGCCGTCGAGCACGAAGTGCGCATGGCGCGTCGCGGCGCAGTTCGGGATCATCGCCACCGGCTTGCTGGCCGCGTGCGTGGGGTACATCTTGATCTTGATGTCGAGCACGGTCGACAGGCCGCCCAGGCCCTGCGCGCCGATGCCGAGCGCATTGACCTTCTCGTAGAGCTCCAGGCGCAGTTCCTCGACCTTGGAGAGCGGCTCCTTGCGCGCGGCCTTGGCCTGCAGCTCGTGCATGTCGAGGTCGTCCATCAGGCTTTCCTTGGCCATCAGCGCCGCCTTCTCTGCGGTGCCGCCGATGCCGATGCCCAGCATGCCCGGCGGGCACCAGCCGGCGCCCATGGTCGGCACGGTCTTGAGCACCCAGTCGACCACGCTGTCGCCGGGGTTCAGCATCACGAGCTTGCTCTTGTTCTCGCTGCCGCCGCCCTTGGCCGCGACCGTCACTTCCACCGTGTTGCCGGGCACGATCTCGGTGAAGATCACCGCGGGCGTGTTGTCCTTGGTGTTCTTGCGCTCGAACTGCGGATCGGCCACGACCGAGGCGCGCAGCGTGTTGTCCGGATGGTTGTAGCCGCGGCGCACGCCTTCGTTGATCGCGTCGTCGAGGCTGCCGGTGAAGCCGCCCCAGCGCACGTCCATGCCCACCTTGAGGAACACGTTGACGATGCCGGTGTCCTGGCAGATCGGGCGGTGGCCCGTGGCGCTCATCTTGCTGTTGGTCAGGATCTGCGCGATCGCGTCCTTGGCGGCCGGGCTCTGCTCGCGCTCGTAGGCCTTGGCGAGGTGGGCGATGTAGTCGGCGGGGTGGTAGTAGCTGATGTACTGCAGCGCGGCGCTGATCGATTCGATCAGGTCGGCCTGCTGGATCGTGGTCGTCATGGTGGGGGAGTGCTTTTGGAGTGTGGAAACGCTCCCCGATTATCTCAGCCGCCGCCAGCCCCCGCCGGACCGGGGCGGACGCTACCGCGCCGCGGCCCGCGCCTCGGCGATCCAGCCGTCGAAGAGCTGCTGGTGCGCCCGGATCCAGCCGTCCGCGTGGCGCGCCACGTCCTGCGGCGAACTGGCGCCCTGGCTCATGCGCAGGTTCTGGGCGTTGATGTCGCCGATCGGCAGCTTCATCAGCTCGAACAGCTTCGCCGCGGCCGGGTTCTTTTCGATGAAGGCGCGGTTGGCCACGATCCGTTCTTCGTTCGCGAGGAAGCCGTAGTTCCGGCCGTTCGGCAACTGCGTGTCGACGTTCCCGCCGTCCTGCGAGGACGAGAAGGGCACCTGCAGCCACACCACGTCCGCGCCAGGGCGCAGCACCGCGCTGACCCAGTAGGGCGTCCAGGTGTAGTAGAGGACTGGCTTGTCCTGTTTGAAGCGCGCGATGGTGTCGGCCATCAGCGCGGCGTAGCTGCCCTGCTTGTGGGTGACGGTGTCGCGCAGGTGGTAGGCGGTGAGGTGGTTCTCGATCGCCAGTTCGCAGCCCCAGCCGGGATTGCAGCCTGTGAGGTCGGCCTTGCCGTCGCCGTCCGCATCGAACAGTCGGGCGATGGCGGGGTCTCTGAGCTGCGCGATGTTGGTGATGCCGTACTGCTCGGCGGTCTTGCGGTCGATCAGATAGCCCTGCACCGCGCCTTCCGAGTACACGCCCTCGCGCCACAGCTTCGCGTCGCCGCCGCTGTTCCGGTAGAAGTCGGCATGCAGCAGGCTCCAGTGGTGGGCCATGAAGGTGGCGTCGCCGTTGGCGATGGCCAGGTGCTCGGTGGCGGGTTCGAGGTCGCGCATCGGCTCCACGGTGTAGCCGAGCTTCTCGAGCCCGCGCATCACGAGCAGCGTCTGGAAAGCCTCTTCGGCGAGCGAGCTCTTGAGCGGCCGCACGGTCACGCCCTGGCCGGGGAGGTCGTCGGCCGCCAGGGCGGCGAGGGCCGTGGTGGCGAAGGCGAGGGCGAGCAGGCCGCGTGCGAAGAGACGGGTCGTGAGCTTTGTCATGCGTGTTCCCTTCCTTCTCATTGCGCCTGGGTCGACAGGGCGGGCGCCGGTTCGTCCGCCGGTCGGCCCGGCGCCACGGCGTGCTGCAGCAGGCGCAGCACCAGGCCTGCCGGGCCGGTGTGCCACCAGCGGCGGCCGGCGGCACGGCGCGAGCGGCCCATGGCCTGCGTCAAGCGGTCGAGCGAAATGGCCAGCAGCACGATGCCCAGGCCGCCGACGGTCGCCAGGCCCATGTCGAGCCGCCCGATGCCGCGCAGCACCATCTGCCCCAGGCCGCCGACCGCGATCATCGAGGCGATCACCACCATCGAGAGCGACAGCATCAGCGCCTGGTTGATGCCCGCCATGATCGACGGCATGGCGAGCGGCAGCTGCACCTTCACGAGCATCTGCCACGGCGAGGCGCCATAGGCGCGCGCGGCTTCGATGAGGTCGGGGCGCACCTGGCGCAGGCCCAGGTTGGTCAGGCGCACCAGCGGCGCCAGCGCGAAGATGATGGTCACGATCACGCCCGGCACGTTGCCGATGCCGAACAGCATCACCACCGGCACCAGGTAGACGAAGGCGGGCGTGGTCTGCATCGCGTCGAGCACCGGGCGCATCACGCGCTGGGCGCGGTCGCTGCTGGCCAGCAGCACGCCGAGCGGCAGGCCGATCAGCATGCAGAACACCAGCGAGGTCAGCACCAGCGACAGCGTGACCATCGCCTCGGGCCAGATGCCGAGCATGGCCACCAGCAGCAGCGCGACGGTGGTGCCGATCGCCAAGGCACGGCCCGCGAACTGCCAAGCCAGCAGGCCCACGAGCGCGATCATCGCCAGCGTGGGCAGGCCGGTGAGCAGGCCCTGCACCCAGTTCAGCGTGCCGTCGATCGGCAGCCGCACGGTCTGGAAGAAGGGGCGGAAGTGCTCGACCACCCAGCCGAGGCCCTGGTTGATCCAGGCTTCGACCGGCAGCGAGCCGTCCCACAGGCGGTGCAGTGCAAGACCCGTGGTGGCGGGATCGGCGGCATTCGTGGTGGCAGCGGCGGCCCCCTGGGCCGGTGCGTCGAGCCAGGCGCTCGTGGCCGAGGCATCGGGTGCGGCGGAGAGTGCCTGCCACGGGTCGGTGTAGACGGCAGCAGCGATGGCGTCGTGGCCCAGTTCGGAGGGGAGTGCGTTGTCGTTCATCGGTTCGGTTTTCTCCAGATGTGCAGTCAGTGCGCTTCGGCGGCGAGCGCGGGGGCGGCGTGGGGCAGGGCGGGTTCGATCGGCGGCGTGTCGCGGTCGAGGAACCTCAGCAGCGTGGTCTTGCTGATCGCGCCGCAGAAGCGGCCGTCCGCCGCCACCACCGGCAGCGCGCAGGGCGCCTGGGCGAGCGTGCCGATGAGCCCGGCGACGGGCGCGTCGGCATCGATCGAAGGCAGGTCGCCGAGAAAGGCGTGCTGCAGGCCGAGCGGACCCGAGCGGCCGTCGAGCGCGCTGCGCAGCGTGTCGGCCGAGACCACGCCGAGGAAGCGCTTGTTCGGGCTGACCACGTAGGCGAAGTCGCGGTCCTGGTCCTCGAGCAGCTGCAGCGCCGCGCGCGCGCCGCGTTCGGGATGCTCGCTGACGACGGTGAGCGACTTGCGCGCGATGTCCGCGGCCTTGAACACGGCCGCCGCGTCCACGCCGCGCACGAAGCTGCGCACGTAGTCGTCGGCGGGGCTGCGCAGGATCTCGTCGGGCGTGCCGACCTGGATCACGTGGCCGTCCTTCATGATCGCGATGCGGTCGCCGATGCGCATCGCCTCGTCGAGGTCGTGCGAGATGAAGACGATGGTGCGGCGCTGCTGTTGCTGCAGCCGCAGCAGTTCCGACTGCATCTCGGTGCGGATGATCGGATCGAGCGCCGAGAAGGCCTCGTCCATCAGCAGGATCGACGGGTCGGAAGCCAGCGCGCGCGCCAGGCCCACGCGCTGCTGCATGCCGCCCGAGAGCTCGTCGGGGTAGCTGTCGCCCCAACCCGCGAGGCCGACCTGCGCGAGCGCGAGGTCCGCCTGCGCGAGGCGCTCCTTCTTGCTGGTGCCCGAAAGCTCGAGGCCGAAGGCGGTGTTCTCGCGCACCGTCATGTGCGGCATCAGCGCGAAGGACTGGAACACCATGCTGATGTCCTTGCGGCGCAGCGCGCGCAGTCGGGCGTCGGAATGTTCGTTGATGTCGGCGCCGTCGATCACGATGCGCCCCGCGGTCGGCTCGATGAGCCGGTTCAGCAGGCGCACCAGCGTCGACTTGCCGGAGCCCGAAAGGCCCATGATCACGAAGATCTCGCCGGCCTGGATCTCGAAGGTGGCGTCGAACACGCCGATCGACTGGCCGGTGCGCGCGAGGATCTCCTTTTTCGAGAGACCCTGGCGCGCCAGTTCGAGCGCCTGCTCGGGCGCGTCGCCGAACACCTTGAAGACATGGTCGATGAGAATTGCTTTGGCCATAGCCGGGGCTCCTTGTGCGAAGGTTGGACACGGGCGCCGCCCCAGGGGCGGCTGCGGCCACGCCATCGGTCCTTTGGAAGCAGGAGGCCAGCGCGGCGCCGGTTCAGGGCGCCCGCTCGATGTGCGTGGCTTGGCAAGGGGGCCGGAACGATCCGGCCGATGGCCGGGCTGGGCCCGGCACCAGAGCCCTGCGCCGCGACGGGATTCGAAGATCCGCGAGTAGTGCAGGGGCGATCAACATGGCGTTGTTGATCGACTGAAGCCCTCGATTATAACTTTTGAGCATGAAGAAGGTCAACCCGCACTGTTTCGAGGGCGGTGGGCTTGGAAAAGGGCTTCTTCAAATGCGAGCTATTCTTATTGACGGATACTCACCCCACCAAGACAGCGGAGCTTCCTGACATGACCACATCCCCCAAGACCCGTGCCGAGCGCGACACCTTCGGACCGATCGACGTGCCGGCCGACAAGCTGTGGGGCGCGCAGACGCAGCGCTCGCTGCAGAACTTCGACATCTCTGGCGAGCGCCAGCCGCGCGAGATCATCAAGGCGCTGGCGCAGGTGAAGCGCGCCTCGGCGGTGGTGAACCATGCCCTCGGCCTGCAGGACGAGAAGAAGACGCAGGCCATCGTCGCGGCCGCCGACGAGGTCATCGCCGGCCGGCATGCCGACGAGTTCCCGCTGGTCGTGTGGCAGACCGGCTCGGGCACCCAGACCAACATGAACGTCAACGAGGTGCTGGCCAACCGCGCGAGCGAGCTGCTCGGCGGCGAGCGCGGGGAAGGGCGCCTGGTGCATCCCAATGACGACGTGAACCGCAGCCAGTCGAGCAACGACGTGTTCCCGACCGCGATGCACGTGGCGGCCGTCGAGGCAATCACGCACCGGCTGCTGCCCGCGATCGCCAGGCTGCGCGGCACGCTGGAGCAGAAATCGAAAGACTTCGCCGACATCGTGAAGATTGGCCGCACCCACCTGCAGGATGCGACGCCACTCACGCTGGGCCAGGAATTCTCGGGCTACGTGGCGCAGCTCGCGCATGGCGAGGCGCATGTGCGCGCCGCGCTGCCACACCTGTGCGAACTGGCGCTCGGCGGCACGGCCGTGGGCACCGGCCTCAACGCGCCCAAGGGCTATGCGGAGCAGGTGGCGGCCGAACTCGCGAAGCTCACGGGCCTGCCGTTCCTGACCGCGCCGAACAAGTTCGAGGCGATGGCGAGCGTCGATGCGCTGGTGCATGCGCACGGCGCGCTCAAGACGCTGGCCGCGAGCATGACCAAGATCGCCAACGACGTGCGCTGGCTCGCGAGCGGCCCGCGCAGCGGCATCGGCGAACTCAGCATTCCCGAGAACGAACCGGGCTCCTCGATCATGCCCGGCAAGGTCAACCCGACGCAGAGCGAAGCCGTCACCATGCTGGCCGCGCAGGTGTTCGGCAACGACGTGGCGATCAACATCGGCGGCGCCTCGGGCAACTTCGAGCTGAACGTGTTCCGCCCGATGGTGGCGCACAACTTCCTGCAGAGCGTGCGCCTGCTGGCCGACGGCATGGTGAGCTTCAACGACCACTGCGCCGTGGGCATCGAGCCGAACCGCGAGCGCATCACCGAGCTCGTGCAGCGCTCGCTGATGCTCGTGACCGCGCTCAACACCCACATCGGCTACGACAAGGCGGCCTTCATCGCGAAGAAGGCGCACAAGGAAGGCACCAGCCTGCGCGAGGCGGCGATCGCCTCGGGGCACCTCACGGCCGAACAGTTCGACCAGTGGGTGGTGCCGGAGAACATGACGGGCCGCTGAAGACGGACGACCGAACGCAGAGGGCGCGAAGATTTCGCAGAGGTCGCAGAAGGAAAACCAAATCTTGTTTCCGGTTTCTTCTGCGACTTCTGCGTCTCTTTTTATCTTCGTTCTGCGTTCGGCTGCCCGATCCCGCGTTCAGTACCCGATGGTGTAGCGCTGGCGTGAATGGGCCGGCTTTTCCAGCTCGTCGATGAACGCGATCGCGTAATCCTCGAAAGTGATCCAGCTGCGGCCTTGTTCGCTCACGAGCAGGTCGTCCTTGCCGAGGCGGAACTTGCCGGTGCGCTCGCCTTCGACGAACTCGGCCGAGGGCGAGAGGAAGGTCCAGTCCAGGTCCTTTTCGTTGCGCAGCGCCTCGAGGAACACGCCGCCGGCGGACGCTTCGGCGCGGTAGGCGTCGGGGAAGTCGGGCGTGTCGATCACCTTGAGGCCGGGCGCCGCGAACAGGCTGCCGGCGCCGCCCACCACGAGCAGGCGCTTCACGCCCGCGCGCTTGACGGGTTCGATGATGGCGGCGGGCGGCACGGTCGCGAAATGCGCCGCGCTGAACACCGCGTCGTGGCCTGCCACGGCTTTTTCGAGCGCCGCGCCGTCGAGCACGTCGAGGTCGACCGCCTGGACGTTGGGACGTCCCGCGAGCTTGGCGCTCGCTTTGCGCGCGATGGCGGTGACGGTGTGGCCGCGGCGAAGCGCTTCCTCGAGCAGGCGGCTGCCGGCCCGTCCGGTGGCGCCGATGATGGCGATGTGGCTCATGAGTGACTCCAGAACAAAGAAGTGTGGAAGGGAACGCCACGCATCTTAGGTTTCTGGTTTTGAAAGAAATACCCCAGGATTCGCGCGTGTTTGTTTCTAGAATCGGTCGAATGGACCGATTGAACGCAATGCGAGTGTTCGTGGCCGTGGTCGACGCGGGCAGCCTCTCAGCCGCGGCCGACAAGCTCGACATGTCGCGGCCGGTGGTCACGCGCTACGTGGCCGAGCTCGAACAATGGACCGGCGCCCGGCTGCTGCACCGCACGACACGCCGCCTGAGCCTCACGGCCGCCGGCGAGGAGCTGCTGCCGCGCTGCCGGCAGGTGCTCGAACTCGCGGGCGACATGCAGGCCGCGGTGCGCCATCCCGCCGAGGCGCCGCGCGGGCAGCTGCGCATCACGGCCAGCACCTCGTTCGCGCAGGCCCAGCTGGCCGATGCGGTGGCCGACTACGTGCGAATTCACCCCGGCGTGGCGGTCGACCTGGTGCTGCTGGACCGCGCGGTCAACCTCGTCGACGAGCGCATCGACCTCGCCATCCGCGTGGCTGCGGAGATCGATCCGAACCTGATCGCGCGCCGGCTCAGCGACTGCCACTCGGTGGTGTGCGCGTCACCCGACTACCTGGGGCTGCACGGACGGCCGCTGGCCGTGGAGGAGCTGGCGCAGCGCAACTGCCTCACGCATTTCTACTTCGGCCGCAGCCTCTGGAACTTCACGCGCGGCGCGACCGGGGAGCCCGTATCGGTGGCGGTCGGCGGCAATGTCTCGGCCAACGATGCGGCCACCCTGATGTGCCTGGCCAGGGCCGGTGCTGGCATTGCGATGCTGCCGACCTACCTGGCCGCACCGCTCTTGCAGCGAGGGGAACTGGTGCGGCTCTTCGAGGATTGCGAGCCGCAGGTGGTGGGCATCTATGCGGTCTACGCCTCGCGCAAGCACATGCCGGCCACGCTGCGCACGATGCTCGACTTTCTCGCGGAACGCTTCGCCGACCAGCCCGCGTGGGACCTGCCGCACGCGGGTTGAGGCGGCGCCGGGTTCGCCCTCAGTGCTTGCCGCCGTGCGGCGCGGGCCCCATCAGGCGGTCGGTGTACGCGATGGCCATGGCCGAGAGCAGGAAGGCGATGTGGATCACCGTCTGCGCGATCAGCACGCGGTCGGTGTAGTTGTCGGCGTTGATGAAGGTCTTGAGCAGATGGATCGAGCTGATGCCGATGATCGCGGTGGCCAGCTTGACCTTGAGCACCGAGGCGTTCACGTGGCTCAGCCACTCGGGCTGGTCGCGGTGGCCTTCTAGGTCCATGCGGCTCACGAAGGTCTCGTAGCCGCCCACGATCACCATGATCAGCAGGTTGGAGATCATCACCACGTCGATCAGCGCCAGCACCACCAGCATGATCACGGTCTCGTTGAGCGAGGTGACGGGCGCGGTGGTCTTGTAGCCGATGCTCGTGATCAGCGCCTGCAGCGCGTCCTTGCTGCCGAAGGCCGCTTCGACGAGGTGCAGCAGTTCGACGAGGAAGTGCACCACATAGACGGCCTGCGCCACGATCAGGCCCAGGTACAGCGGCAGCTGCAGCCAGCGGCTCGCGAAGATCAGCTTGGGCAGCGGGCGAAGCGGCGAGCCTCGGCCGGGAACGGGCGTGGTCGGGGGATCGAAGGATTCGGGAGCGGACATCGGAGGTCGATTGGAAACGACCGGCGATTCTAGGGTGTCCCCGCGTCCGACTCGTGATAACCCTGAGAACTAACATCGCAACCTGGCCGTCACGTCAGTGATCCGTAAGTGGGCCCGCCGACATTACGGCCGCACCTATCCAGGAGACAAGCGAATGAGCAGCAGCGCATCGAAGAACATCGAATCCGTTCTGGTGGAGAACCGCGTGTTCCCCCCCGATTCCCGCGCCACCGCCGGCGCCCGCATTGCCGGCATGGCCGCCTACGAGGCGCTGTGCAAGGAAGCGGAACAGGATTTCGAAGGCTTCTGGAGCCGCCAGGCCCGGAGCCACCTGAAGTGGACCCGGCCCTTCACCCGGACGCTCGACGAATCGAACGCGCCGTTCTACCAGTGGTTCGGCGACGGCGAACTCAACGCCAGCGCCAACTGCCTCGACAAGCACATCGGCACGCCGGTCGAGAACAAGACCGCCATCATCTTCGAAGCCGACGACGGCAGCGTCACCCAGGTGAGCTACAGGGAACTGCTTTCCCGCGTGAGCCAGTTCGCCAACGCGCTCAAGGCCGCGGGCATCCGCAAGGGCGACCGCGTCATCATCTACATGCCGATGACCGTCGAGGGCGTGGTCGCGATGCAGGCCTGCGCGCGCATCGGCGCCACGCACAGCGTGGTGTTCGGCGGCTTCTCGGCCAAGGCGCTGCAGGAGCGGATCATCGACGCCGGCGCGGTGGCCGTGATCACCGCCAACTACCAGCTGCGCGGCGGCAAGGAACTGCCGCTCAAGGCGATCGTCGACGACGGCATCGCGCTCGGCGGCTGCGAGTCGATCAAGACCGTGTTCGTCTACGAGCGCACCGCGACCGCATGGAACCGCGTCGAAGGCCGCGACAAGACCTTTGCGGAAGCGCTGCAGGGGCAGTCGACCGAATGCGCCCCCGAGCCGGTGAATGCCGAGCATCCGCTCTTCATCCTCTACACCTCGGGTTCCACCGGCAAGCCCAAGGGCGTGCAGCACGCCACCGGCGGCTATCTGCTGTGGGCGAAGATGACGATGGAATGGACCTTCGACATCCGCCCGGAAGACGTGTTCTGGTGCACCGCCGACATCGGCTGGATCACCGGCCACACCTACGTGGCCTACGGGCCGCTCGCGGCCGGCGCCACGCAGGTGGTGTTCGAGGGCATTCCCACCTTCCCGCATGCAGGCCGCTTCTGGCAGATGATCGAGAAGCACGGCGTGACGGTGTTCTACACCGCGCCGACCGCGATCCGTTCGCTCATCAAGGCGGCCGAAAGCGACGAGAAGGTGCATCCGAGGAACTGGAACCTCTCGAGCCTGCGCATCCTCGGCTCGGTCGGCGAGCCGATCAATCCCGAAGCGTGGATGTGGTACCACCGGAACATCGGCAACGAGCAGTGCCCGATCGTCGACACCTTCTGGCAGACCGAGACTGGCGGCCACGTGATCACGCCACTGCCGGGCGCCACGCCGCTGGTGCCGGGCTCCTGCACCCTGCCGCTGCCGGGCATCATGGCCGCGATCGTCGACGAGACCGGCAAGGACCTACCGAACGGCGCGGGCGGCATGCTGGTCATCAAGCGGCCCTGGCCTTCGATGATCCGCACGATCTGGAACGACCCCGAACGCTTCAAGAAGAGCTATTTCCCCGAGGAGATGGGCGGCACGATCTACCTCGCCGGCGACGGCGCGGTGCGCAGCGCCGACCGCGGCTACTTCCGCATCACCGGCCGGATCGACGACGTGCTCAACGTTTCCGGCCACCGGCTCGGCACGATGGAGATCGAGTCGGCGCTGGTGTCCAAGACCGACCTCGTGGCCGAGGCCGCCGTGGTCGGCCGGCCCGACGACGTGACGGGCGAAGCGGTGTGCGCCTTCGTGGTGCTCAAGCGCGCGCGCCCGACCGGCGAGGAGGCCAAGCAGATCGCCAACGAGCTGCGCAACTGGGTGGCCAAGGAGATCGGGCCGATCGCCAAGCCGAAGGACATCCGCTTCGGCGAGAACCTGCCCAAGACGCGCAGCGGCAAGATCATGCGCCGCCTGCTGCGCAGCATCGCCAAGGGCGAGGCGATCACCCAGGACACCTCGACCCTCGAAAATCCCGCGATTCTGGAACAGTTGTCACAGACCAACTGATTTTCGATCTGTAGGACATCGGCTTTACTAGGAAGCGGGGCCGCTCGGGGCCCCTGGCCTGAGGTACAACCGGCGGGTCGCCCTGCGCCTCCGCGCGGGCGCGTTCATCGTGTTCGATCTTTGCCAAGGAGGCGCCAAAATGGGCGTGAGATCTGCTTTCGTTTTTGCCGTTCTGCTGCTGATCGCGGCGCTGGCCGCGCTCAACTGGGGCACCTTGTCGGCGCCCGTGCCGATGTCGCTCGGCTTCATGACGCTGTCCGCGCCGCTCGGCCTGGTGATGCTGGGGCTCACGGCGGCACTGGGCGTGTTCTTCCTCGTCTATGTGCTGTACCTGCACAGCACGGTGATGATGGATGCCAAGCGCCACAACCGCGAGATGCAGGTTCAGCGCGAT
The DNA here is from genome assembly GCF_029893635.1 of Variovorax sp. TBS-050B. Taxonomy (NCBI): domain Bacteria; kingdom Pseudomonadati; phylum Pseudomonadota; class Betaproteobacteria; order Burkholderiales; family Comamonadaceae; genus Variovorax; species Variovorax sp. TBS-050B. The sequence goes on from NZ_JARXYR010000002.1 coordinate 3,786,711, forward strand.
CTCGCCGACAAGGCCGAGGCCTCGCGCTTCACCGAGCTGCGCAATTTCCTCGAAGCGCAGGAAAACAAGCACATGGCGCAGAACGCCGAGAACCACGCGGCGCTGCTCGCACGGCTGGGGCAGGTCGAGAACGTGATCCGCCAGCGCTCGGAGCAATCCGACAACATCGTGGCGGCGCACATCGGCCAGCTCGAGGACCGCATCGAGCGCCGGCCGCTGCCCACCGACATCGACCCGCGCGTCTGACGCGCGTCCGGGCGGGCGCCGGACGCGCTTGGTTCGGGGCGGCGGCTACTTCGTCGTCAGCACCCAGGCGGCGAGCTTCTTCGCATCCGCTTCGCTGACCTGGTTGTTCGCCGGCATCGGCACCGGCCCCCAGACCCCCGACCCCCCCTTGATGATCTTGGCCGCCAGCATGTCGGCCGCGCCGGCATTGCCCTTGTACTTGGCCGCCACGTCCTTGAAGGAGGGGCCGAGCACCTTGCGGTCCACCGCGTGGCAGCTCATGCAGTTCTTCGACGTGGCGAGCGCCAGGTCTGCGAAAGCGGGCGCCGCAAGGCCAAGGCCCAGAAGCGCGAACGACAGAAGTCTTTTCATGGGGTTGTTTCGTAATGGCTGGGTTACATTCGATGCAACGCGATTGTAGGTAGCGCCGTGCACAGAGTCCGGATGCGTTGCCGACAGAACCGGAGGGACTCGCGATGTTGTTTCTGCTGTTGGGCCTGCTGGGCGTGGCCCTGAAGTATTTCGAGATCGGCATGGTCGCCGAATGGAGCTGGTGGATCGTGCTCTCGCCTTTCGCGATGGCCGTGGCGTGGTGGGCCTGGGCCGACTGGTCGGGCTACACGAAGCGCAAGGTCGTCGAGCGCGAAGAGGCGCGCCGCCAGGCCCGCATCGACCGCCAGCGCAGCAACATGGGCCTGCCGGGCAGCAAGGGCGGTCAGCGGCCGCGCCGCTGACCGCAGACCGGGTCGGCAGCAGCGACGAAACGCCTGACCAGGAAGACATTCACGGCCAGGGCGGTTTTCGGACCTCAGCTTCGGGCACGTGGCTGCCGAGCCGAGTGCCGCCGATCGCGATCATCCCCAATGGCATCACGCATGTCTGAGCACGCCCTTTTCCTGGGGTGAAGCCGAGCATGCCCGCCCGCTGCTGCTCGGTCGCCGCGGCGTGGCCGTGACGATGCAGCTGTTCTCGCGCATCCAGGTGGAGAGATGTTAAGAATGGCGCTGCATCCCCTCGCAATGCAATTTTTGTCCATGCATAGCTGAGGGAAAATCGCGGATCGGTCGCCAACAAGAATTAGCCGGCGATCGCAATCAGCGATTCAGGGAGGAATATTCATGTCACCAGCGTGGCCTGCGCTCGCTTCTGCGGGCAACCGGCGTCTTGTGGCGGATCTGGCGATTGCGCTGGCAGCCGCGATGGCTGGTGCGGTGCGGCGATCGCCTTGGACGATCGCGCTCGCGATGTTGCTTTTCGCGGTGGTTCGTGCGTGGCAGGCAGTCAGCGCCAGCAAACTCGCTCGGCGGGCCGGCGAGATTCCCGCGAAGGCGCTTTCGCCAGTGGCAGATCGGGTTGGGGTCCAGACCATCGCCGCGGCCGCATGCTACGTGGGTGGATTGGCTTCAAGCATGCTTCTCCTGCCCACTGCCCCTTTCTCAGCGCTTGCTCCTGCCGATGTCGGCGCTGCGGTTGCTCTCGTTTTCTTGACCCTGGCAATAAGCACATCGAACAGTCGACCGGTCCCCGACTGCGGACTCACGAGCAGTCGAAAACTGATCGATCCATCGGCGCAGCCATGGATGAGACCCCCCCATGCGCGCGGCGACCTCGATATCGACCCCGCGCCTGTGACGTTGGAAACCTTCTTCGCGTCTCCGAGCTACTTGCGAAGCAATACGGCGAGCCTTGCCTTGGAACGACGCGGGCTGACGATCCAGAAGCCGCCCTTTGCGGCAAGTGAAGAAATGATTGCAGCGGCCGAGCATCGACTCGGTGTCCGGTTGCCAGTGTTGCTACGCAGGCTCTACGCCGTGATGAATGGGGGCTATGTCGGCGACGTTTTCGTTCCGCTGACCGGCCCGAGAACGGCGACAAACATGTGGCGCCCGGCTTTTTGCGACGGCTGCTTTGCGCTGGAGCCGGTAGATCGACTTCGAACGCTTGCAGACCATCGCGGCTATCTTCCGAGCGGCTCGACACCACTGCATGCAAAAACGCACAAGTGCATCGTCCTGCAGGCCCGAGCCAACGACATGACCTTGCTCGATTGCTCCGACAGCGCTGAGCCAAGGGTTCTGATCGTCGATTTCGACAAACCTGCAGGCGCCGATCCCACCGACGTTGGGTTCGCGAGCTTCGAGGATTTCTTTGCCGCGTTGCGCCGCAGGCGCACGCAGTGGCAGCCTGATCAAACGGCCGACTTTGGCCCGCCGCTCGGCGAGGTCCCGGCAGACCTGCGTGGACGAATGTTTTGGGGCAAAGGGCGGCCACACGCATATCTCGAGAATGCGAGACGTGACAAGAACGGGCCGGTACCGCAGCTTGCGGCCGATGACGCACTGATCGCCAGCACCGAAGCCCGCCTTGGGCTGCGGCTGCCTTCCGATCTGCTGCATTTGTGGCGACTCAGGAACGGCGGCGGCGTTTCCTGCAGGTTCATCGACTCCCTGCAACAAGACGGTGCCGGACGGATCGTGGAGGCGTTGCGTTTCCCCGCCCCGATGGAGTACTTCACGACGCTTGCCGAGCTTTCGGACCGCGTCGTGTTCCCGGCAGGCGAAATGCCGTGGAAGACCCGATTCATCGATCCTGAGCGTTGGATCGTGCTCGAGGCCGACCACGGTCGGCTGTTGCTGCTCGATTGCCGACATGCTCCCCCGGACGGCGACGTGCCCGTGCGCATCGTGGACGGGCTCGACCGGGGCGAGCTCAAAGAGGTTCTGTATGTCGAGCGGTTCAGCCACTGGCTCGCTGGCCTGCGGCCGCGGCTGCGTGGCTTTGAGGACGTGTCCCTGCTCTGGACGCCCGAGATGGGCGATCAAGAGCACGCGAGCGCCTGAAGGCTGCAGGCAAGCTGCCCAAGCTTGCCTGCTGGCCCCATGCGCCAGCCGCAGACCGCACCGCTGAAGGAACGGTACGACCGGCAAACCACAGCGTCGTTCTCTTCAGGGCGCTCGACTTTGAAGCTGCTTGCTCAGAACTTGTCGAGCACCGCCCCCGAGCTCGCGCTCGAGGCATTGAACGCGAACTTCGCCTGCACGCCGCGCGTGTAGCGCGGGGCCGGCGGCTTCCAGCCTTCGCGGCGCTTGGCGATCTCGGCTTCGGGCACGTTGAGTTCGAGCTTGAGCTGGTGCGCGTCGATGGTGATCGAGTCGCCTTCGTTCACGAACGCGATGGTGCCGCCGGCCGCCGCTTCGGGCGCCACGTGGCCGACCACCATGCCCCAGGTGCCGCCCGAGAAGCGGCCGTCGGTGATCAGGCCCACGCTTTCGCCGAGGCCGGCGCCGATCAGCGCGCCCGTGGGTGCGAGCATTTCGGGCATGCCGGGACCGCCCTTGGGACCGAGGTAGCGCAGCACCATCACGTCGCCGGCCTTGATCTTGCCGTCGAGGATGGCCTGCAGCGCCGACTGCTCGTCGTCGAACACGCGCGCGGGGCCGGTGATTACCGGGTTCTTGAGGCCCGTGATCTTGGCGACCGCGCCTTCGGGCGACAGGTTGCCCTTGAGGATCGCGAGGTGGCCTTCGTCGTACATCGGCTTGTCGATCGGGCGGATCACGTCCTGGTCGGCGCGCGGCTGGTCGGGCACGTCCTTCAGCGTCTCGGCGATGGTCTTGCCGGTGATGGTCATGCAGTCGCCGTGCAGCAGGCCGGCGTTCAGCAGCACCTTCATCACCTGCGGAATCCCGCCCGCCTGGTGCAGGTCCACCGCGAGGTACTTGCCGCTCGGCTTCAGGTCGCAGATGACCGGCACCTTCTTGCGGATGCGCTCGAAGTCGTCGATGGTCCATTCCACCCCGGCCGCATGGGCGATCGCGAGGAAGTGCAGCACGGCGTTGGTCGAGCCGCCGGTGGCCATGATGACGGCCACCGCGTTCTCGATCGCCTTCCTGGTGACGATGTCGCGCGGCTTCAGGTCCTTCTTGATGGCCTCGATCAGCACCTTGGCCGATTCCTTGGCCGAGTTCTGCTTCTCGTCGTGCGGATTGGCCATGGTGGAGGAGTAGGGCAGCGACATGCCCAAGGCCTCGAAGGCGCTCGACATGGTGTTGGCGGTGTACATGCCGCCGCAGGAGCCGGTGCCGGGGATCGCGCGCTTTTCGATTTCCTTCAGGTCCTCGTCGCTCATGTTGCCCGCGGCGTTCTGGCCCACGGCTTCGAACACGCTGACGATGTTGAGGTCCTGGCCCTTGTAGCGGCCCGGCAGGATGGTGCCGCCGTAGACGTAGATGGCCGGCACGTTGGCGCGCAGCATGCCCATCATGCCGCCGGGCATGTTCTTGTCGCAGCCGCCGACCACGAGCACGCCGTCCATCCACTGGCCGCCGACGCAGGTCTCGATGCAGTCGGAAATGACTTCGCGGCTGACCAGCGAGTACTTCATGCCTTCGGTGCCCATGGCCATGCCGTCGGAGATGGTGGGCGTGCCGAAGACCTGGGCATTGCCGCCGGCCTCCTCGATGCCGGCGATGGCCGCGTCGGCGAGCTTCTGCAGGCCGGAGTTGCAGGGCGTGATGGTGCTGTGGCCGTTGGCGACGCCGACCATCGGCTTCTTGAAGTCGCCTTCTTCGTAGCCCATGGCGTAGAACATCGAGCGGTTGGGGGCGCGGCTCTTGCCTTCGACGATGTTGGCGCTGCGGCGGTTGATCTGGATCGGTTTGGTGTCCATGAGGGTGTCTCTTCTGTCGTGGGGAGAGCGGAGGGGGAAGCGCCAAGTATCGGACTTCCCACTGATTCATTCCAATCCGTTTTGATGGGGCGATTGATATGCTTCGCATATGAAAGAGTCCCAGATCGACCTGCGCAGCTGGCGCCAGTTCCTCGCCGTCGCCGAAGAACTGCACTTCGGCCGGGCCGCCGCGCGCCTGCACATGACCCAGCCGCCGGTCACGCAGGCGATCGCGCAGCTCGAAAAGACGCTCGGCGTGGTGCTGTTCGACCGCACGCGCCGTCGCGTGGCGCTCACGCCCGCGGGCGAGGCGCTGCTGCCCGACGTGCGCGAACTGCTCGTGCGGGCCCAGGCCTTGCCGGCCCGGGCGCGTGCGGCCGCGGCGGGGCAGGTGGGCCGGGTGCGCATCGGCTTCGTCTCGACGGTGGGCTTCGAGCAGCTGCCGGCCTGGGTGCGCGAATTCCGCCTGCGCAGCCCCGAGGTGGCGCTCGAACTGGTCGAGGCCACGGGCGACGTCCAGCTCGAGGCCTTCGCGCGCGGCGAGATCGATGCCGGCCTGATGCTGCATTCGCCGGGCGCGGCGCCGCCGGGGCTGGCGCGGCTCGCGGTGTCGCAGGAGCCGCTGGTGCTCGCGCTGCCGGCGCGCCATCCGCTCGCGCGGGCGGCGAAGCTGCAGCTCGCGCAGGTGCTCGAGGAGCCGCTCGTGATCTTTCCGCGCCGCATCGTGCCTTCGCTGCACGACGCGATCTTCGACCTCTACCATGCGGCCGGCCGCGTGCCGCGGCTCGCGCAGGAGGCGATCCAGATGCAGACCATCGTCAACCTCGTCTCGGGCGGGATCGGCGTGGCCTGGGTGCCCGAGAGCGTCACGCAGTTCCGCCGCGCGGGCGTGGTCTACCGCCGGGCCGCCGAATTCGCGCCGGCCGCGCGGCGCCGCGGCGCGCCCGCGCTGCCGATCGGCGAGACCAGCCTCGTGTGGCCGCAGGAGACCGCCAGCCCGGCGCTCGCGCGCTTCGTCGCCTTCGTGCGCGAGCAGGTGGCGGATGGGGGCGAAACGCAGCGTTGAGGCCTGCGGACGGCGATGACGCCACGCGCCGACTTCGCGGCCCGCAGCCGGCGCCGCGTCACGCAGGGCGGGCACAATCCGCGCATGCTCATGTATCCGCAGATCAACCCTGTCGCCCTGCAACTCGGGCCCGTCGCCATCCACTGGTACGGCCTGACCTACCTCGCGGCCTTCGCGCTGTTCTACTTCCTCGGTACGCGCCGGCTGCGGCACGAGCCGTACCGCTCGCTGACCGGCGCCGCGGCATGGCAGCGCAAGGACGTGGAGGACATCCTCTTCCTCGGCGTGATGGGCGTCATCGTCGGCGGCCGGCTCGGCTACTGCCTGTTCTACAAGCCGGGCTTCTATCTCTCGCATCCGCTGGAGATCCTCTATGTGTGGCAGGGCGGCATGAGCTTCCATGGCGGTCTGCTGGGCGTCATCGGGGCGATGCTCTGGTACGGGCATTCGCGCCAGCGGCCCTTCTGGCAGGTCATGGATTTCGTTTCGCCCTGCGTGCCGACCGGCCTCGCGGCGGGTCGCGTCGGCAACTTCATCAACGGCGAACTCTGGGGCCGGTTCAGCAGCCCCCAGCTGCCCTGGGGCATGGTGTTTCCGCAGAGCGGCTCGATGCTGCCGCGCCATCCCTCCCAGGTCTACCAGTTCCTGCTCGAAGGGCTGCTGCTCTTCGTCATCATGTGGCTCTACGCGCGCAAGGAACGCAAGGAAGGGCAGGTGGCCGCGGTCTTCCTCATCGGCTATGGCGTGCTTCGTTTCGTGGCCGAGTATTTCCGCGAGCCCGACGATTTCCTCGGCCTGCGTGCATTGAACCTCAGCCAGGGCCAATGGCTCAGCGTGCCGATGGTGATCTTCGGCATCGGCCTCTGGCTCTGGGCTGCGAAGCGCCCCGCGCTGGCGCGCGCTTGAGGCGCAGCGGCTACCGAGGGTAAGCCCGGGGCCGCGTTGTGGCGTGCGGGCCCTTGCGCCGGACGGGGGAGCGGCTCACAATTACGCGTAATTACGGAAAATTACGCCACGCACCAGCCGGCATCCGCTCCTCCTCATGCGCCTCGTTCCCAACTCCCTGCACGACGAAGTCGCCGCCACGCTGCGCGAGCAGATCTTCGCCGGCGCGCTGGTGCCGGGCAGCTTCCTCGACGAAGCCGCGCTGTGCGAAAAGCTCTCGATCTCGCGCACGCCGCTGCGCGAGGCGCTCAAGGTGCTCACCGCGGAGGGGCTGCTGCGCCACGAGCCGCGGCGCGGCTGCTTCGTGCGCGAGGTGACCGAGCGCGACCTCGACGAAATCTTTCCGGTCATCGCGCTGCTCGAAGGCCGCTGTGCCTACGAGGCCGCCCGCAACGCGAGCGATGCCGAACTGAACGAGCTCGACGTGCTGCACGAGCGGCTGGTGCGCCATGCCAAGGCCAAGCGGATCAACGACTACTACGCCACCAACCACCTGATCCACGAGGCGATCATCCAGCTGGCCGACAACCGGTGGCTGGCGCAGGTGATCGGCGATCTGCGCAAGATCCTCAAGCTCGCACGGCTGCAGCAACTGCATGCGCCGGGCCGGCTGGAGCAGAGCCTGTCGGAGCACCTGGCGGTGTTCGCGGCGCTCAAGGCACGCGACAGCGAGGGCGCGGACGCCGCGATGCGCACGCACCTGACGCGCCAGCGCGAGGCCCTGCGCGAAGTGGCGCGGCAGCAGAAATCGAGGGTGATGTCATGAACAGCGGGGTCCGAGGCCTTTCCGCATCCCACAGCAGCATTGGAGTTTGTCGATGAGTGCGACCGAATGGTTCCAGGCGCGTTTGCGTGCCGGCGAGAAGTCCGCCAGCAAGGTGCCCGTGGCGCCCGAAGGTGCCACGCGCAATGCGCCCAAGGCGGCCGCCAAGCCCTGCGAGCGCACCACCGCCGAGCGCCTGCAGGCCACGCTGCGCAAGGCCGACGAGGCGCTGTCGCCGCGCGCGCTGCGCCGCGTGCTCACGTCGCTGCAGGCGGTCATCGATCCGCGCGTGAGCGAGGTCGAGGGCGGCCGGCGCGCGCATGCCATCGCGCGCGAGTACGCGTCCGCCACGCCCGAGGAACGGCGCGACTACTGGGCGCTGATGAGCGAGCATTTCGCCGCCGACCCCCACAAGCTCAAGACCGCGCGCGACCAGCACCAGGCCGCGGTGGGCACGCCGGACGAGGGACAGGCCGAGCTCCGCCTGCGACGCGCGCTCGTGTCGCCGCGCATGCGCCTGTTGCAGCGCTTCGCCGTCGAGCCCGAGGGCATGCGCTTCCTGGTCGACCTGCGCGCCGAGCTGCTGCCCTTTCTCAAGTCCGACAAGCGGCTGCTGCCGCTCGATGCCGAGCTGGAACACCTGTTCTCGACCTGGTTCGACGTGGCGTTCCTCGAACTGCGCCGCATCGACTGGAATTCGCCGGCTTCGCTGATCGAGAAGCTGATCCGCTACGAGGCGGTGCACGACATCAAGAGCTGGACCGACGTGAAGAACCGGCTCGACGACAGCGACCGCCGCTGCTACGGCTTCTTCCACCCGCGGCTGCCGAACGAGCCGCTGATCTTCGTCGAGGTGGCGCTGGTCGACCGCATCAGCGACGGCATCACGCCGCTGCTCGACGAGGCCGCGGTGCCGATGCTGCCGGCCAGGGCCACGACCGCGATCTTCTACTCGATCAGCAATACGCAGACCGGCCTGCGCGGCGTGAGCTTCGGCGATTCGCTGATCAAGCGCGTGGTCGAGACGCTGCAGGACGAACTGCCGCGCCTCAAGACCTTCGCGACGCTGTCGCCGATTCCCGGCTTCCGCGCGTGGCTCGCCAAGAATGCCGCGGACCTGCTGCCCCGGCTCGACGAGAAGCGCGAGGCCGAGCTCGGCCGTCTCGTCGGCTCGCTGCCGCCGACCGCCGAGCGGCTGCTCGCCGCGGTAGAGGCCGCGCCGGAGCTCGACGCCAAGTCGCCGCTGCGCCAATGGCTGCTGCAGGCCGCGGCCGAGTACCTGGGCCGCACGCTGATCGATGGCACGCCGGCCGACCCGGTCGCGCGCTTCCACCTCGGCAACGGTGCGCGCGTGGAGCGGCTCAACTGGGCCGGCGATCCGTCGCCCAAGGGACTGAAACAGTCTTATGGTCTGATGGTCAATTACCTCTACGATCTGAAGCGGCTCGACAAGCACCGCGCGTGGCTGGCCGAGGGCAAGGTGGCAGTTTCGGGAGACGTCGAAAGCCTGTTCTTCAAAAAAGGCTGAGTTCTGAAAAGAAGTCCGGTGCGCGAGGCACCGGCGGCCGCATGGCGCGGCAATCCACAACGACAGGAGATGACAGATGACTCAGAGTTTTCAACGACGCGACGTGCTGCGCCTGGCCGCGGCCGGTGCAGCCGCCCTGTGCGGCGGCGTGCGTGCGCAGGGAGGTGGCTGGCCCAACCGGCCGGTGAACATGGTCGTGCCGTTTCCGGCCGGCGGCGGCACCGACGCCTTCGCGCGGCCGCTCTCGGCCCAGTTCGCGAAGATCGCCGGGCAGACGCTGGTCATCGACAACCGCGGCGGCGCCGGCGGCACGGTCGGCGCGAGCATCGCGTCGAAGGCGCAGGGTGACGGCTACACGCTTTTCATGGGCGCGGTGCACCATGCGATCGCGCCGTCGATCTACCCCAAGCTCGACTACGACCTGGAGAAAGACTTCGTGCCCCTGATGCTGCTGGCCAACGTGCCGCAGGTGGTGGTGGTCAATCCGCGCCGCGTCACGGCCAACACGCTGCAGGAGTTCGTCGCCGCCGCCAAGCGCAATCCCGGCAAGCTCAACTACGGCTCGGCCGGCGCCGGCACCTCGCACCATCTCGCGGGCGAGCTCTTCAAGCTGCAGACCGGCACCTTCATCACCCACATCCCGTACCGCGGGGCCGGTCCGGCGCTGTCCGACCTGATCGCCGGCAACGTCGATCTGATGTTCGACGGCCTCGGTTCTTCCGCCCAGCACATCAAGGGCGGGCGCATCAAGGCCCTGATGGTCGCGGGCAGCAAGCGCAACCCCGCGTTCCCCGACGTGCCCTGTGCGGCCGAGGTCGGCCTTCCGGACTACACCGTCACCACCTGGTACGGCCTGTGGGCGCCTAAGGGCACGCCGGCCGACGTGCAGGCGCGCATCGTCGACGACATGAAGAAGGCGCTCGCCACCGACGAGCTCAAGGCCATCTGGGGCCAGAACGGCTCCGAGATCCCGAACCTCACGATGGCTTCCTACGGCGGCTTCGTGAACTCGGAGATCAAGCGCTGGGCTGCGGTGGTCAAGGCTTCGGGCGCCAAGCTCGAGTGATGGGCGCCGGCTCGGTCGCTGTGCGCCGCGAAGGCGCCGTCGCGTTCGTCACGCTGTCGAACGCCGGGCGTCTGAACGCGATGACCCGCGCCATGTGGCGCGAACTGCGTGCGGCCTTCGAGGAGGCCGGCCGGCCCACCGGCACCGATCTGCGCTGCGTGGTGGTGGGCGGAGAGGGCGGCGCGTTCTGCGCGGGCGGCGACATCTCCGAATACCCCGCGTTCCGCTTCGAAGAAGCCAGCCTGCGTGAATTCCACGAGAACGAGGTCTGGGCGGCGCTGCAGGCGATGCTCGATTGCCCGGTGCCCGTCGTCGCGCGCATCGACGGCGCCTGCATGGGCGCGGGCCTCGAGATCGCGAGCTGCTGCGACATCCGGCTGGCGGGCGGTTCCGCGAAGTTCGGCGCGCCGATCGCCAAGCTCGGCTTTCCCATGGCACCGCGCGAGGCCGCGCTGGTGCACGGCGCGATCGGCGACGTGCTGGCGCGCGACATGCTTCTGGCCGCCGGGGTGCATGGTGCCCAGCGGCTCTACGAGGCCGGCTTCCTGCTGCAGGTGCTGCCCGACGACACGCTGCATGCCGCCGCGCAGGCGCACGCCGTGCGCATCGCCGCGCTCGCGCCCCAGGCCGCGCGCATGCACAAGCGCACCTTCGCGATGCTCAGGGCCGCAGCGCCTGCGATGCCCGCGCTGCTCGCCACCGCCTACGACTATGCCGATTCCGCCGAGCACCGCGAGGGCATCGATGCCTTCCTTGCCAAGCGCACCCCGAATTTCTGAAGTACTGCCCAATGAAGACGAAAGCCAACCCCAACCTGTTCGCCGCCCTGCGCGCGGCCTTTCCCGCAGACCTCGACAGCATCGCGGTGGAAACCGACAGCGGCCTGTTCTATTCCTGGCGCGACATCGACCGCGCCAGCGCGATGATCGCGAACCTGCTCGACGCGCTGGGCCTGGAGGAGGGCGCCCGGATTGCGGTGCAGGTCGAGAAATCGGTCGAGGCGATGATCCTGTACCTCGCCACGCTGCGCGCCGGCTATGTGTTCCTGCCGCTCAACACCGCCTACCAGAGCGCCGAGATCGAATACTTCGTCGGCAACGCCGAACCGGCCGTGGTCGTGTGCACCAGCCGCAACGCCGCCTGGGTCGGTCCCATCGCGAATGCCGCCGGCACGCGCCACGTGTTCACGCTCGACGACGACCGCACCGGCACGCTGCTCGAAGTCGCCGCGCAGTGCAGCGACGTGCACACGGTGGCCCACAAGAATCCCGACGACCTGGCCGCGATCCTCTACACCAGCGGAACCACCGGCCGCAGCAAGGGCGCGATGCTCACGCACGGCAACCTGCTCTCGAACGCCGAGGTGCTCAAGGACTACTGGGGCTGGACCGATGGCGACGTGCTGATCCACGCGCTGCCGATCTTCCATGTGCACGGGCTCTTCGTTGCATTGCACGGCGCGCTGCTCAACGGCAGCAAGATCATCTGGCTCGCGAAGTTCGACCCCCGTCGCGTGGTCGAGAAGCTGGCGGAGGCGACCGTGTTCATGGGCGTGCCCACGCTCTACGTGCGGCTGCTCGCCGAGCCCGGGCTCACGCGCGAAGCGGTGCGCAACATGCGGCTCTTCGTCGCAGGCTCCGCGCCGCTCCTGATCGAGACCTTCGACGAGTGGCGCGAACGCACGGGCCATACCATCCTCGAGCGCTATGGCATGAGCGAGACCGTCATGCTCACCTCCAACCCCTACAGCCCCGCGCAGGGCGAGCGGCGCGGCGGCACCGTCGGCTTCGCGCTGCCCGGCGTGCAGCTGCGCGTGCGCGACGACGCGGGACGCGAGTGCCTGACCGACGAGATCGGCAACATCGAGGTCAGCGGGCCCAACGTGTTCGCGGGCTACTGGCGCATGCCCGAAAAGACGAAGGAAGAGTTCACCGCCGACGGCTTCTTCAAGACTGGCGACGTCGGCAAGATCGACGGCCGCGGCTACATCACCATCGTCGGCCGCAGCAAGGACCTGATCATCAGCGGCGGCTACAACGTGTACCCCGCCGAGATCGAGGGCTACATCAACGAACTGCCCGGCGTGGCCGAGAGTGCAGTCGTCGGCGTGCCGCACCCCGACTTCGGCGAGGTCGGCGTGGCGATCGTCATCCCCAAGCCGGGCGCCGCGCTCGACGCGGACGCCATCATCGCGGAACTGAAATCCAGGCTCGCGAACTTCAAGATCCCGAAGCGCTGTTTCATCGTGAATGAACTGCCGCGCAATGCGATGGGGAAGGTGCAAAAGGCGTTGCTGCGGGAGCAGCACAAATCACTGTTTGCTTGAAAGCGGGTGCGGCGCCTATTGCGGGGTGAATTGAAGACTTGGAGGTGATTGTCAATTCTTGGCAAGAGTCTTGAGATTCATTTTGACCGCCTTCTATTTTTCTTCTTTGATTCTGATTTGTGAATTTCGTGCGCTGCACGCGATTGTTTCAGAAAAGTGAACGCTTTAAAGCTGCCAGCTGATTCATCATTTGACCAATGATTTGATGGAGTCGGCCGGCTGTTTTTCCGGCACCTTCGGCATCTCCTGCAGAACGCCGGAGGCGGCCTCGCCGATCGGGCGCACCGTATCGTCCACCGCCTTCGGCTCGAGTTCCTTCAGCGATTCATTGGCGTACTGCACCGGTCGATCGCCGGTTTCCAGGTCGGTCATGACGATGGCGTTCTTCTGCAGGTCGATCATGAGCTTGGCCTTGTGGGAAGGCATGACCAGGCGGTACCAGCTCTTTTCCGCGGCCGGCTGCATCTTGTGGACCACGCGCCAGGTCGCATTCGGAAGATCGCGGTAGCCCGCGAAGACGCCGATCGCCGTGGTTTCGGGGTTTGACTTCCTCGTGATCTTGCGCGTTTCGCCGGGCCGGATGATGAACTGGTCGACCGCCAGCAGGTCGGCCCCGAGCGCCGCCTTGTCTGTTTTTTGCAGGGCAAAGAAGTCGGCTTCCTGGAAGGCGACCTCCGACTTCAGTTCGTAGACCCGCAGCAGCATCGGGTTGCCGCGCCCCTTGATGTCGACGTTCAGGTCGGCCCCAGCCTTGATCGCGATGTCGAGCTTGGCCGGCTCCTTTTGCGGTGGAGCGTCGCCGCCCCCGCTCAACACGCTGCATCCGCTCAGTGCCAGCGGAAGCAGCGCGGCCAGCTGCCATGGCTTGGCAGGATGTCTCTCTTTCCGATGCTTCGCGGTCCGGGCCAACGGCCCCTGGTTTGACCGTGCTGGCACGGCGAATGGCTCTGGCATGGAACTCCCCATCAATGATTGTGCGTGACCCGGACGAGATTAAGCGTTTGCGCCACGGGCGCGGGCTTTGGAATTCGCCGAAGCCGGAATCTCGAAAAATTAACGTGCGGTTTGAGAACTAGTTGGCGTGCCATTTATCGCGGCAGTTCGAGAATACGCGTCGTTCATAAAGCTTCGAGAAGAAGTAAGAAATGAGGGATGCGTGTTGAGCGAACCGACAAAAGGTCTCATCGGGCCAGTGTGCAATGCAATGCCCCGGTGCGCTCCATGAGCTTTTCGCGCCGCGCCTTGTTCGGCAAGCTCAATCTGACGCTGTTCCGGGCCCTCGAATCCGCCACCGCGTTTGCCAAGCTGCGTGGCAATTCCTATGTGGAGCTGGTGCACTGGTTGCATCAGCTCTGGCAGCTGAACGACAGCGACCTGCACCGCATCTGCCGCCATGTCGGCATCGACCCCGGGAGCCTCGGGCGCGATTTCACCGTTGCCTTGGGCGCCTTGCCGGCCGGCGCGACGTCCATCAATGATTTCTCGCGCCACATCGAACAGGCGGTGGAGCGCGCATGGGTGCTCGGGACCATCGGATTTGGCGGCAACAGCGTGCGTGGCGCTTGGCTGATGACCGCGGTGGCCGGCGATCCTGAACTGCGCCGCGTGCTGCTGGGCATCTCCACGCAGTTCCAGAAGCTTCCCGCCGACGGACTCGAGGCCGTGCTGCAGGCCATCGTCGCGGGTTCGGCCGAGGACGGCGAGGGGGCCCATGACGGCTCCGGTCTCGCCGCCGCGCTGCCCGGCGAGGGCAGTGGTGCCATGGGGGGGCAAACCGAAGACAGGTCCGCCCTGGCGCGGTACTGCACCGACCTCACGGCCCTCGCGCGAAGCGGCGGCATCGACCCCGTCATCGGCCGCGCGCACGAGATCCGCACGATGGTCGACATTCTGCTGCGCAGGCGCCAGAACAACCCGCTGCTCACCGGCGAAGCCGGCGTCGGCAAGACGGCGGTGGTCGAAGGTCTGGCCTGCGCCATTGCGCGGGGCGAAGTTCCGCCGGCGCTCCGCGAGGTCCGGTTGCTGAGTTTGGACGTCGGCGCGCTGCTGGCCGGCGCCAGCATGCGCGGCGAGTTCGAATCCCGCCTCAAGGCGCTGCTCGAAGAGGCAGCAAAGTCTCCGCAGCCGGTCATTCTGTTCGTGGACGAGGTCCACACCCTGGTCGGTGCGGGCGGGCAGGCGGGCACCGGCGACGCCGCCAATCTGTTGAAGCCGGCGCTGGCACGCGGCACGCTCCGGACCGTGGGGGCCACCACCTGGAGCGAATACAAGAAGCACATCGAAAAGGATCCGGCGCTGACCCGCCGCTTCCAGGTGCTGCAGGTGCTCGAGCCGCAGGAACTGTCGGCGATCGAGATGGTGCGCGGCCTCGTGGCCACCTTCAAGGCGCACCACGGCGTCACGGTGCTCGACGAGGCGGTGCGCGCCGCGGTGGTGCTGTCGCACCGCTACATTCCGGCGCGGCAACTGCCTGACAAGGCCATCAGCCTGCTCGACACCGCATGCGCGCGGGTGGCCATGTCGCTGCATGCGCCGCCGTCGCCGGTCGCCCATGCTCGCCAGCGCGTCGCCGGGCTGAACACCGAACTGGCGCTGCTCGGAGAAGAGGGCGCCGTGACGCAGGGCAGCCACGCGCGCGCTCTGCGTCTGATTGCGGCAAGAGACGCGCTGGTCATCGCGACGCGCGAGCAGGCGGAACAGGAACGCCGCTGGGAAGAGGAACTGGCACTGGTCCGGCAGATCCTGACGCTGCGCGAGCAACGGGCTTCTGCTGCCGAGTCCGCTTCGGACCTTGCTGCGCTGGAGCGGCAGCTGATCGCCCGTCAGCAGGAGGCCCCGCTGGTCTTCCCGCAGGTCG
The DNA here is from genome assembly GCF_029893635.1 of Variovorax sp. TBS-050B. Lineage (NCBI taxonomy): Bacteria > Pseudomonadati > Pseudomonadota > Betaproteobacteria > Burkholderiales > Comamonadaceae > Variovorax > Variovorax sp. TBS-050B. The sequence continues at coordinate 3,802,156 of NZ_JARXYR010000002.1, forward strand.
ACGAATCGGTGGTGGCGGCGATCGTGGCGGACTGGACCGGCATCCCGGTGGGCCGGATGGTGCGCGACGAGGTCGCCGCGGTGTTCGAACTCCAGCGCACGCTGGAGCGCCGCGTCATCGGACAACGCGAGGCCCTCGCGGCCATCACCGAGCGGGTGCAGACCGCCCGGGCACAGCTCACCGACCCCGGCAAGCCCGTGGGTGTCTTTCTGCTCGTCGGTCCTTCCGGCGTCGGCAAGACCGAGACCGCATTGGCACTGGCCGAGGCCATGTACGGCGGCGAGCAGAACCTGATCACCATCAACATGAGCGAGTTCCAGGAGCCGCACACCGTGTCGACCCTCAAGGGCTCGCCACCGGGTTATGTGGGCTACGGCGAAGGCGGCGTGCTGACCGAGGCCGTGCGCCGCAAACCCTACAGCGTGGTCCTGCTCGATGAGGTCGAAAAGGCGCACTCCGACGTTCACGAGATCTTCTACCAGGTGTTCGACAAGGGCTGGATGGAAGACGGCGAAGGGCGCCGCATCGACTTCCGCAACACCATCATTCTGCTGACCAGCAACACCGGTTCCGAGCTGATCGCTTCGCTTTGCGAAGACCCGGCACTGATTCCCGGCGTCGCGGCGCTGCGCGAAACGCTGCAGCCCGTGCTGCGCCAGGTGTTCCCGGCCGCCTTCCTCGGGCGCCTGTCGGTGGTGCCGTACCTGCCGCTCGCCGAAGCCTCGCTCGACCGCATCGTCTCCCTGCACCTCGAGCGCGTGGCCATGCGGATGCGCGAACTGCACGGCATCGGCCTGAGCTACTCGCCCGCCCTCGTGGCACATGTCATTGCAAACGGCGGCACGCACGAAACGGGGGCTCGGCGCCTGATCGGATTCATCGAGCAGCACCTGCTGCCCGTGTTGTCGCGGCAGTGGCTCGACGCATTGCAGTGCCAACGCACCATCGCACGCATCGAAGTCGGCGTCGACCCCGAAAAGAGCGAAATCGCATGCCACACCGAGTACGCGTGACGTTCCCCGTCGAGGCTTGCGCCTCGGCCCTTTGAGTTCATTTGTTAAGTACGGGAGTTTTCATGGCCATCAACAACAGCAGTCAGAAGTTCATCGCCCGCAATCGGGCACCGCGCGTACAGATCGAGTACGACGTCGAAATCTATGGCTCGGAGAAGAAGATCGAGCTGCCCTTCGTGATGGGCGTGCTCGCCGATCTGTCGGGCAAGCCCGTCGAGCCGCTGCCTCCGGTGGGCGAGCGCAAGTTCCTCGACATCGACATCGATAACTTCGACGAGCGCATGAAGGCCATCCAGCCGCGCGTTGCGTTTTCGGTGCCGAACACGCTGTCGGGCGAGGGCCAGCTCATGGTCGACATCACTTTCGAGAGCATCGACGACTTCTCGCCCGCCGCGATCGCACGCAAGGTCGAGCCGCTTGCCCGCCTGCTCGAAGCGCGCACGCAACTGGCGAATCTCCAGACCTACATGGACGGCAAGGCCGGTGCCGAGAGCCTGGTCAACAAGCTTCTGCAGGATCCGGCGCTCATGAAGTCGTTGGCGGCCAGCCCGAAGCCGCAATCCGCCGCTGCGGACGGCGCCACCGTCGCCTGAGGGCGGCACACCCACTCATCTCAAGGACCTGCACATGACACCCCACAGCACGGAAACCTCGGCAGCCGCCATCCAGTACATCGATGCGGGCGACTTCTCCTCGCTGCTCGACAAGGAGTTCAAGCCCAAGACCGACGAAGCCCGCGGTGCGGTCGAAGCGGCCGTGCGCACGCTCGCCGAACAGGCGCTCGTGAACGCCGCCACCATGACCGACGACGCCTACAGCAGCATCGAAGCGATCATCGCGGAGATCGACCGCAAGCTGTCGGAGCAGATCAACCTCGTGCTCCACAAGGAGGACTTCCAGAAGGTCGAAGCGGCCTGGCGCGGCATGCACCACCTCGTCTATAACACGGAGACCGACGAGAAGCTCAAGATCCGCTTCATGGACATCTCCAAGGACGAGATGCGCCGCACCATGCGCCGGCACAAGGGCATTGCCTGGGACCAGAGCCCGATCTTCAAGCGCGTCTACGAAGAGGAGTACGGCCAGCTGGGAGGTGAGCCCTACGGCTGCCTCGTGGCCGATTATTTCTTCGATCACACGCCGGCCGACGTCGAGCTTCTCGGCGCCATCGCGAAGATCGCCGCCGCCTCGCACGCGCCGTTCATCGCGGCCGCGGGACCTTCGCTGATGGGCATGGAGTCGTGGCAGGAGCTCGCCAATCCGCGCGATCTTGCGAAGATCACGTCGAACCTCGAGCACGCGCCGTGGAACTCGCTGCGCAACACCGAGGACTCGCGCTACGTCGGTCTCGCAATGCCGCGCTTTCTGGCGCGCCTTCCCTACGGCGTGAAGACCAACCCCGTGGACGAGTTCGACTTCGAGGAGGAGACCGACGGCGCCGATCACAGGAACTATGTCTGGAACAACGCGGCCTATGCCATGGCCGTGAACATCAACCGCAGCTTCAAGCTCCACGGCTGGTGCACCATGATCCGCGGGGTCGAATCGGGCGGGACCGTCGAGAACCTGCCATGTCACACCTTCCCGACGGACGATGGCGGCTTCGACATGAAGTGCCCCACTGAGATCGCCATCTCCGACCGCCGCGAAGCCGAGCTCGCCAAGGCCGGCCTGATTCCGCTGGTGCATCGCAAGAACACGGACCATGCGGCGTTCATCGGCGCGCAGTCGCTGCAGAAGCCGCAGGAGTACATGGATCCGGACGCCACGGCCAATGCCAATCTTTCGGCGCGTCTGCCGTATCTCTTCGCCAGCACGCGCTTCGCGCACTACCTCAAATGCATCGTGCGCGACAAGATCGGCTCGTTCAAGGAACGTGACGACATGCAGCGCTGGCTCAACGAATGGATCATGCATTACGTCGATGCCGATCCGGCCAATTCGTCGCAGGAGACCAAGGCGAAGCGTCCGCTCGCCGCGGCCGAGGTGGTGGTCGAGGACATCGAAGGCAACCCCGGCTTCTACAGCGCCAAGTTCTTCCTGCGTCCGCACTTCCAGCTCGAAGGACTGACGGTCTCGTTGCGCCTGGTCGCCAAGCTGCCTTCGCTCAAGGAAGCCGCGTAGCGTTCGGCGCATCTTCGTTCCCTAGCCACCGAGGAAGCAGCGCGCAGACGCTGCCGATGGGTCTGGCGTGGTCGCCACCGCGCCCGCGCATCCGTTAAATCAGTTCATCACATCAAAAGTTTTCAGGGAGTTTTCATGTCTCAAGATATTTTTCTGAAGATCGCCGGGATCGAAGGCGAGTCGCTCGACGCAGCACACAAGAACGAGATCGAGGTTCTCTCGTTCCACTGGAAGGCCTTGCAGGAGTCCACCATGCACGCCGGCTCCGGCGGCGGTGCGGGCAAGGCCACGGTCGAAGACCTGGAGTTCGAGCATTACGTGGACCGCGCAAGCCCGAATCTCATGAAGTACTGCCTGACCGGAAAGCACGTGGCGGAGGCCAAGCTGACGGTGCGCAAGGCGGGTGGCAACCCGCTCGAGTACCTGAAGTTCACGTTCACCGACGTGATCATCACCTACGTGGAGCCCTTCGGCGCGAACGCCGACGAACTGCGCGTGAAGGAGCGCGTGCGCCTCTCGTTCTCGAAGATCAAGCAGGAGTACGCGGTCCAGAACGCACAAGGCGGCAGCGGCGGCGCCGTCACCGCGGGCTACGACATCAAGGGCAACAAGGAATCCTGAGCGAGCGATTCGCTCTTCGTCTTCCTCTTGTCTTTTCGGCTCCGGGCCGTCGCTCGCTCGATCGAGCGACGGCCCGGGGCTGGCGCGCTTCGGTGCGCAGAGGCCGTTCGTCAGTCCCCGGAAATCTATACATGAGTTGGTACAACAAGGTTGCATGGAGCGAAGGGCTCTTTCTGCGTCCGCAGCTGTTCCAGCAGCAGGAACGCTATCTGGAGCACCTCGCGCACAAGCGCGCGGCCGCCCTCGGCCCCTTTTTCTGGGGCTTCAGCCACTACGCCATCGACGCGGAATCGCTGTCGTTGGGCAAGGTGGTGCTGGCGAGCGCCGCGGGCACCTTTGCCGACGGCACCCCGTTCGAGGTTCCCGGGCAGGCGCCTCCACCCGCGCCGCTCACGATCCGGCCGGAGCACCTCGAACAGATCATCTATCTCGCCGTGCCCATTCGAACGCCGAACGGCGAGGAAACCACCTTCGACGAATCGGCGGCAAGCCACGCGTCGCTGGCGCGCTTCGGAGTCTTCGACACCGAGCTGCGTGATGCGAACTCGATCGGCCAGGGCCCCAAGACGGTCCAGTTGTCGCGGCTGAGGCTTCGGCTGCTGCCGCAGCGTGAACTGACCGATGCCTGGATCGGTCTGCCGTTGACCAAGGTGACGACGCTGCGCTCCGACGGAAGCATTGCGCTCGATGCCCGGCTGATCCCGCCAGTGTCCGGCTACGGCGCCAGCAGTCTGCTGTCCGACTGGATCACCAACCTGCACGGCCTGTGCCGCCTGCGTGCGGAGTCCCTCGCCGGCCGGCTGACCGGCAATGACGGCAAGTCGAGCGAAGCCGCCGAAGTGTCGGACTTCCTGCTGCTTCAGATCCTCAATCGGTATGAGCCCTTGCTCGAGCACCGGCTGCGTGTTGCGGAAACCGCTCCCGAGGCGCTCTACACGCTGCTGCGAACGCTGAGCGGCGAACTGGCCACCTTCGTGCGCCCGAGCATGCGCAGGCCCGGCCAGTACCCCGCGTACCAGCACGTCGATCCCTATCTGTCGTTCAAGGACCTGGTGGCCGACGTCCAGGCCCTGCTGAACGATGTGCTGGTGCGCAGCGCGCAGAACATTCCACTGGCCAGCCGTGCCAATGGCGTTCGTGTGGCGAGCGTGGACCCGTCGGAACTGCAGGGCTTTGCGAGCCTGGTGTTCGCCGTGACGGCGCACACGCCGCCCGACCAGCTGGCGACCCAGTTTCCCGCGCGCTGCAAGGTGGGGCCGAGCGATCGGCTGCCCGAACTCATCCGCTCGCATCTGCCCGGCATTCCACTGCAGAGCCTCCCGGTGCCGCCGCGCCAGATTCCCTTCAACGCCGGATTCGTCTATTTCCAGCTCGACCAGCGCGGTCCGCTCTGGGAGCACATGGCCAAGCACGGCGGCCTCGCACTGCACGTGGCGAGCGAGTTCCCGGGCCTGCGCATGGAACTGTGGGGCGTCCGCGAAAAATGAAGATGCCAATCGGGTCACTGAGGGAGCGCGCAGCATGAGCACCCCCATCACGAGCATGCAGAAGGAACACGCCCGGCTGCTCGACAACAGCGCAGCTTCGATGACCATCTCGGGTGCCGACATGACGCCTGGCGAGTTCGCAGGCGTCGCATGGGTCAATCTCACCTTCACCGGGTGCGTCTTTGCCGGCAAGGGGAACATCCGGCTCTCGGCGACAAGGGACTGCAAATTCATCGACTGCCGGTTCCTGGCGCCTGAACACGACTTCGGCGTGATGACGCAGGTCACCTTCAGCCACTGCCAGTCGGTCGGACGCTCCATCGTCAGCGGCGGCGACGGCAGCAAGGGTGTGCTGTTCGAGCGCTGCCGTTTCTCCGGTGGCGGCGCCGCGCCGGAGAGCCACGAAGGCATCGGGAGCACCGGTGAGACCGTCTTCCGCCAGTGCTCGGGCGCGGGCGAGGTATTGGTGGGCGGCACGAAGCTGGTCATCGATCGATGCAGCTTCGACAACATGACTTTCGTCGCGGGGCGTCAGGCCCGGCATGGGACGCCGCTCGCGGCCGTGGTGCTGATCGACGACTCCCAAGGAACAGGTCGCTGGCGGATGGTCGATTGCCGCACGAAGAAGACGCACGTGCAGAACAGCAGCTTCGATGAAATCGTCAGCGACAACTCCGAGAGCGAGTGGGACGAGGCACTGAGCCTGGCCCCGTGAGCCGTTCCGACCGCCTTCCGTTCACCACGCACTCCACGATTCTTTTTGAAAACGGCAGATCCGCATGGCGTACCAACATTCAGCCCCGTTCCACGAAGAGAACGACCCGCCCGTCTCCGCGCCGCCACCCAAGGCCGCGCCGGTGAGCGACGATCTGCCCAAGGGCATGCAGCTGGCAGCCGAGCCATCGATGCAGGCGCGCCTGGCTGCCGTCAAGGCGGCAGAGAACCCGCTGCTCGAGGCGGCGCAGCCGCTGCTGCGCGCGCTGGCGGACATGCCTGCGGACCTCGAGGGCGAGGACTGCATCAAGGTGATGAGCCGCCTGCTGGAGCGGGAGGTCGTGAGTTTTCAGACGCTGTGCAGCGATGCGCAGATCCGGCACGAGCATGTGGTCGCGGCGAGCTATTCGCTGTGCACAGCGCTGGATGAAGCCGCCAACAGCACGGCATGGGGCGGTGCAAAGGGCGAGGAGGGCGCGGGCGCCTGGGCAGGCCGGCAGCTGGCTGCGCGTTTCCACGGCGACACCAAGGGCGGCGACAAGTTCTTTCTGCTCGTGGGGCGTCTTGCGGCCACACCGCAGGAGCACATCGACCTGCTCGAACTCATGTACATCATCCTCGGACTGGGTTTCGAAGGCCGGTTCAGCCATGGTGGCGGCACCAACGCGCGCCGGCAGCTCGAAACGATTCGCCACCGGCTGCTCACGCTGCTGACGCCCGCGCGCGGCGATGTGCCGCACGATCTTTCGCCGCACTGGAAGGGGGTCGGAGCCGGCAAGTTCCGTCTGCTGCGCAGCATTCCGGTATGGGTGACGGCCTCGCTGGTCGCGCTGGCGCTGGTGGCCCTTTTCTCCTGGTACAAGTACCAGCTGCTCCATCGGAGCCGGCAGGTGGAGGCGCACATTCGCGCCGTCGGTGCGATGCAGCCTCCGCCGAAGCCGCCGCGCAAGCCGCTGAGGCTCAAGGAACTGCTGAGCGAGGAGATCGCGCGCGGCACGGTCAGCGTCGACGAGGACGAGAACCGCAGCATCGTGAGCTTCAAGGGCGACGACATGTTCGTGCCCGGTCGTGCGCGTCTCAATCCAAAGATCCTGCCCGTCATCGCCAAGGCCGCCAGCGAGATCAACGAAGTGTCCGGCACCGTCCAGGTGACGGGGCACTCCGACAACCAGCCGATCAGGACGCGCGAGTTTCCCGACAACCAGGTCCTGAGCGAAAAGCGTGCGGATGCCGTGGCCGAGGTGCTCAAGGCCAACGGCGTCGCCGTCGCGCGCCTCAAGGTCGAGGGTCGCGGCGCCACGATGCCGATCGCGGACAACGCCACGGCCGCGGGCCGGTCTCGCAACCGTCGTGTCGAGATCGTCGTGATACAGAACGGCGCCGCCGCCTATTCCGCCACCGTGAGCGCGCCTGCCGCCGCACCACCTGATGCCAAGTCGCCAGGCCCGGCCGAACGGCGCTGAGCCGACGCGGAGATTCCATGCAATACCTCAGACAATTCCTGGGCTTCGTCTTCTCTCGCCAGATGCTGGCTTTCACGGCCATGGTGGTGCTGGCGCTGGTGATCTGGTTCCTCGGGCCACTGATCGCCTTCGACGGGCTGCGCCCGCTGGCGACCGCGGGGGTGCGCGTCGCGATCATCGTCTTGCTGCTCACCACGGGCATCCTCTGGCTGGTCAATGGTCCGGTCAGCCTCGTGGGCGTGGTGGCGCTGTGCCTTCTGGTGTGGCATGCGGGTCCGCTGCTGTCGCTGGGCAGTGCCAAACCGCTGGCGTCGGTGGGAACGCGAACGCTCGTCGTCGGCGTGATTCTGCTGATCTGCGCGGTGTACTGGCTCTTCTGGCTGCGCAAGAAGCTCCAGGACGATGCCTTCCTGCAGAAATTCCTGAACTTCGGCAAGCCACCCGCGGAGGACAACGCTGCGAAAGAAGAGCTCAAGACGGTCGGCAAGATCGTTCAGAGCGCCGTCACGCAACTCAAGCGCCTGCGCTCCGGCGGCGGGCTGCGGCGCATCCTCGAAGGCAAGCGCTACCTGTACGAACTGCCGTGGTACGTCATCGTCGGCAGTCCGGGCGCGGGAAAGACCACCGCGCTGCTGAATTCGGGCCTGCAGTTTCCGGTGGCGCACCAGATGGGGAAGGCGCCCCGGAGCATGGCGTTGCAGTCGCAGGGCGGAACGATGCACTGCGACTGGTGGTTCACCAATGAGGCCGTGCTGATCGACACCGCGGGCCGCTACACCACGCATGACAGCAATGTCACTGCCGACACCGCCGAGTGGCGCGGTTTTCTGGGCTTGCTGCGCAAGCACCGGACCCGTGCGCCGATCAACGGCGCCATCGTCGCGATCAACGCGGCCGAACTGCTGACGCTCGGCGAGGCCGATCGCGTCGCCTACGCCGGCCGGGTTCGCGACCGGCTGGCGGAGCTGCGCGAGCAGCTCGGCATCCGCTTTCCCGTGTACGTGATCGTCACCAAGCTCGACCTGCTGAGCGGCTTCTGCGAATACTTCCAGTCGCTCACCAGCGAAGGCCGTGCGCAGACCTGGGGGTTCACGCTGCCGTACCAGGGCTTGAAGGGGAACATGCGCCTCGGCGCCGCCGACATTGCCGGACAGCGCGAAGCCCTGCGCGAGAAGGTAAGCACCGAACTGGCGCTGCTGAAGGACCGCCTCGCCGCAGGCCTGCGGTCGCGCCTCAACGAGGAGTTCGACGTCGATCGTCGCCGGCGCATGTTCGCGTTGCCGCAGGAAGTGGCCGGTCTGGCGGTGCCGCTGACCCAGATGATCGACGAAGTGTTCCTCGACTCGCGTTTCGACGGCACGCAACTCCATCACACACTGCGCGGCGTCTACTTCACGAGCGGGGCGCAGGCTGACGTCGATCTGCCGGCGGACCCCGGCACGCTGGTGCAGCGCCTCTGGCGCAGCCTCGGCCGCAGCCCGATGGGCACGCCGGCGGCGAAAGAGAGCGACGCGCCTGCGCCGGCCGAAGGCGCGACGGTCGAGCAGGCGGGGGAGGGCGGGTCGCAGCCAAGCGCAGCGCCCGCCCCCCGCGGCGCCGAAGTGCCGGCGATCGCCACCTCCCCGACGCGCGGCCAGCAGGGCTTCTTCCTGCAGCACCTGCTGACCAAGGTGATCATTCCCGAAGCGCATCTGGTGCGACCCAACCTGCGGTGGGAGTTTCGCTTTCGCCTGCTGCGCCTCATGGGCCACACCCTTTCGCTGGTCATCTTCCTATGGCTGGCGAGTGCGCTGGCGCTGAGCTTCGGAAACAACCGCGACTACCTCGTCGCAGTGGACAAGCGCGCCGGGGAGCTCGCGGACAAGGTACGCAGCCTGTTCGCCGACTTCAAGCCGGTCGGCGTGCCCGACGTGCTCGACAGCGCACGCGAGCTGCCGACCTATCCGGGCGTCGACCTCGACGCGCCGCCGGCGAGCTTCCGTTACGGCCTCAACAGCATCCCGCCGGTGCTCGAAGCCTCCGCGCACACCTATGCGCACTTGCAGGACCGCATGCTGCTGCCGTCGATCCTGCAGCGGATGGAGGCCGTGCTGGCGCAGAGCGTCAAGGACCGGGATGCCAAGAGCGCCTACGAGACCCTGCGCGTGTACAAGCTGCTGCACGACCGCACGCGCTTCGCGCAGGAAGGCGGCGCGATGGACGTGAAGACGTGGGTGCTCAAGGACTGGGAGCTCACGGGCAGCGCCGCCGCTTTCGGCGGACGCGCCTCGATGGTGGGGCATGTCGACGCACTCTTCTCGGGGGCACGCGTGGTGCAGTCGCCTTCGCTGCCTAACGAGGCACTGGTGCGCGAGGTTCAAGCCTTTCTCGACAGCAACACCTCGACGCAGCGCGTCTACGAGCGCGCCAAGGCGGCCATGCGCCATCAGGCGCCGCAGGAGTTCACGCTGATCCGCGCGGTCGGCCCGCAGGCCGGCACGGTGTTCTCGCGCGCCGGCGGACTGCCGCTCGAGAAAGGCGTGCCGGGCCTGTTCACCTACGACGGCTACCACGAGCTGTTCAACAAGCGCCTGCCCGAGTTCGTCGGACGTGCGCTAGAGGACGACGCCTGGGTGATGGGCCGGGACCTGGGCGGGTCTGCGGCCATGGGGGGGCGCACGCGGAAGGCGCTGGACGAAGCCGCGGCGGGGCTGCGCACCGATCCGCTGCTCGAAGACATCCGGCGCCAATACCTGAACGAATACGCCAGATACTGGGAGGATTTCCTCGAATCAATCCGCATCGTCAGCAGCGGCAGCGCAGGCCATGAAGCCCGCGCTGCGGACATCGAGGCGCCCGGCTCCAACCTGGGTTTCGATCTTGCCGTCTTGCGCCAGTTCGCCGCGCCGGACTCGCCGCTGACCCGGCTGGCACGCGCCGCCGCACACGAGACCACACTGTCCCGTCCGCTCGTCGCGCGGGCGCAGGAGGAGAAGAGCCTGCTGGACAAGGCCTCCGAAGGCCTCGCCAAGCAGACCCGCGAGATCGGAAGGAACTTCGGCATCCGGAGCGAGGAGCGGATGGAGAAGCAACTCGTCGACGACCGTTTCGCCGCGCTGCGCGAAGTCGTGACCGGGCAGCCCGATGCGGGCCTCGGCACCGCGACGCCGGCCGCGGCGGGTGGTGCGAAGCCCGGCCTGGAGGCGATCTCGGGGCTGATCAACGAGTTCTACACCCTGCTCGTGGTGGCCGACACGGCGCTCACGGCGAACAGCCTGCCGCCCGGTGGCGGGGAGGTGGGCATGCGCCTGAAGCTGGAGGCCGGCAAGTTGCCGGCGCCCTTTCGCGAGGTGTTGAGCGCGCTTGCCGCCAGCGGCAGCGACAAGGTGGTGCAGGGCTCGACCGAAATCCTCCGCAAGCAGGCGCGCTTGCAGTTCGATCGCCTCATGGGACTGATGTCGGCGCAAGTGGCCGAAGGCTGCAAGCGCGGCATCGAAGGCCGCTATCCGTTCGCTGCTGTTGCGCAGGATGTCGCCATCGAAGATTTCACCCAGGTCTTCGCCGCGGGCGGAACGATCGACGAGTACTTCACCAAGTACCTGGCGCCCCTGGTCGACACCAGCGCGCGTCCCTGGCGCTACAAGAATCCGGCGCTGGCCAACGCCATGGTCGGCGCGGAAGGCGTCGGCGCGGGCGTCGCGCCAGCACCGGCCACCACGGGGCCGACATTGCTCGGCGAGCTGCTCAAGCTGCTCGCGCAAGGCGGCCCGAACCTCGAAGCCTTCTACCGCGCGCAGAAGATCCGCGAGCTGTTCTTTCGGGACGCCGGAAACAAGAAGCCGTCATGGACGATGGAAATGAAAGTGCTCGAACTCGATCCGACCATCACCGACTTGGTGATCGACATCGACGGGCAGGGGCAGCGCTACATTCACGGCCCCGTGCAGAGCTTCACGGTCAACTGGCCGGGCCAGCGCGGCGGCTCCATGACAGAGCTCATCGCGAATCCCAAGGTGTCGGGGGCGACCTCGACGGTGCGGACGACCGGGCCCTGGGCACTTTTCCGGCTGCTCGACAAGGGCCGCATCGTGAGCACCGCGACATCGGGCCGCGTGAACGTCGAGTACCTCTTCGACGGCCGCAAGGCCTTGCTGGACATCAGCGCGGGCAGCCAGCCCAATCCGCTCAACAGCGACGTGCTCAAGGGCTTTCGCTGCCCGAGCGCGGCGATCTGAACGGTGCGAGACGCATGCTGCAACGGCTCGTCGCTTCCCGCCTGATCACGCCGCCCGCCATCTGGGGCAAGCTGGCCGGGCATGCGGACTTCGTGCGCAGTCACGTGCGCCACGGCGAAAGCGAGGGCTGGCAGGCCTGGCTCGCGCAGCAAGGCCGTCCGGGCGGCATCGGGCCGGAGGCGTCGCTCCCCGCGAGCTTCGTGCTGCCGCCCGGGACGCTGGGCTTCGCGCGGTCGCGCTTCGTGGTCGGGGTGATCGTGCCGACGACGGACAAGGTGGGCAGGTCGCACGCACTGCTCGTCTACCAGCTCGCCCACCTGCGCTGGCTTCGGCAGCATTTCGGACGGCGGGGCCCGCGGGCGCACGACTGGTTCTTCTGGCTTGCGCGCGTGGTGGCGCGCCATGCCAGCCTGGGAGTCGACGCCGACATCGAGTCGCTGGAGCGCGGCGTCTACCGGGTCTGGCAGCTGCATGCGCCCGGGCTGGCGCAGTTGCTGGGCCGGCCGGCATCTGCCGCGGAGAGCGACCAGCGGCGTCTCCAGCGGATGCAACGCGTGCTGGACGACTTGAGCGGTCCCGCGCCCGCCCGCGATTCTGCTGCGCAGTTGCAAGGCGTGCGCCACTTTCCCTGGGCCGACTGGCCCGGCTGCCTGTACGGCCCGCGCGGCGAAGGCGCCTTCTGGCAGCAGGATGCGCAGGGCGGCTATGTCAACGCGGCGGCACGGCTCCCGGCCTTGTGGAGCGAAGTGGAATGAACAAGCCCGAGCTCGATGACCCCGTGGCAGCGCTTCGGTTGCGCCTGGTGCGCAGCCGCGGCCGCGCCAGGGACCGGGCGCTGGTCTTCCCGGCCGCGGGCGCGGGCATGGCGGACGCCCTCGCGCTCGGCGGCGACGGCGGCGAGGCCCCGGATGCGCAATGGCGGGCGGCCAATCTGTGCCGCATCACATGGCAGGCTCAGCGCTGGCAGTTTTTCAACGCCAGTTCCGCGGTCGTCTGCTCGCTCAACGGCGAACGCGTGTGGCCTCACCAGTGGGCCGATCTGCGTCCCGGCGACGCCCTGGAAGTCGGCTTGCTGAGGTTCGTGGTGCAGGGCGCGGCGGGCGACGCGGCCCCGCTGGCCGACGTCGATTTCGAGTTGCGTGATCTTGCGACCTTGCTGCCTGACGCCGCGCAGCGCCCGTCGGCCCATGGCAGCAAGCTCGACGACCTGTTCGGCGTGCTTGGCATCGAAGGCGCCGGGCCGCAGCCGGCCGAGGATCTGCTGGCCGAACTGCTCGGAGAGCCGCCGACGCATGCCGGGCGGTCTCCCGAGCCGCTGACACCGCTCCTGGCCGATGGTGAGGGCGGTGGCATCGACATCGACGCCCCCGCCAACGCCGGCCCGCAGCACACCCGTGCGGGCCCGTCGGCGCTCTTCGACGCGCTGAACGACGAGTTCGAGCGGGTGGTGCGCGACCCCGCGCAATTGACCGGTCGTGCCGACTGGGATTCGGCGCCCGCCCCTGGCGGAGAGCGCGTTCCCACGCTCGAGGAACTGAGCCGGGCGGCCGGCGAATACCACCTGCTGCGCGACATTCTTCAGGCCCGCGAGGGCATCGACCAGCTCATCGCCGAGATCGATCCGCTCGGTCCCGCGGTGCTGCTGGAGGAGTCGTCGGCCGAAGACGTGCTGCGCCTGTTCGCGGCGCGGCTGGCGCGCGAGCGCAGGACGGCGGTGCCGAGCCTGACCCGGCGCGAGCACCACGACCTGTCGCCCGACAGCCATGTGCAGATCGGCAACTTCCGCGCCGACAAGGATTCTTCTTCATGACAAGCTCGACACCCGCGGCGCCCGCCGCAGCCACCGGCCAGTCGTTCCGCGACTGGTCACGCGCCAAGGCGCTCTCCGATTCGCTGGCGCGTGCCGAAGCCGGCGTGCGCGCCAGCCCGCAGGACGCCAACGCCCGATGGCTGCTGTTCGAGCTGCTCTGCGTGCTCGGACAGTGGGAGCGTGCGCTCAAGCAGCTGCAGACCTGGGCCGGCTTCTCCAGGGGTTTCGACAGCACGGCCCATGTGCTGCGCGGCCTGATCCGCGCGGAGTGCCAGCGGGCGGACGTTTTCGCCGGTCGGCAGGCGCCTGCCACGGTGACCGCCGGGGGCGCTGAACCACCCGCCTGGATGACGGAGCTGGCCGGCGCGCTCAGGCTCGGCGCCGCAGGCGACGCCGCGGCGGTGGAGGCCAGCGATCTCGCGCGCGAGAGCGCACTGTCGGCTGCGCCCGAAACGCCGGGCCGAAGCGAGCCCGGCGCCCTCGGCTTCCGCTGGATTTCCGATTCCGACAGCCGCCTCGGCCCGGTCTGCGAAGTGATGCTGATGGGCGCCTATCGCTGGATTCCGTTCGCCGACATCGCATCGCTGGCCAAGAACGCGCCGGTCGGGCTGCTCGACCTCCTCTGGAGCCAGGTCGACGTGGTGCTGCGCGACGGTGTCGCGCTCAAGGGCTACATGCCGATGCGCTATCCCGTGCCGGCCGATCGGGCGCTACCGCGGGACGCCTTGCTGCTTGCTCGCGAGACGGTCTGGCACGACGTCGGGCGCACCGGCACGCATGCGCAGGGGCAGAAGATGTGGATGACCGACGCGGGAGACCTGTCGCTGCTCGATCTGCGCGGCTGCGAGTTCGATCATCCCCCGGCCGACGCAGCGCCGCGGGACACCGGAGCAGCCGATGCCCGACGCTGAAGAGCTGGCGGCGCCGGACGAGGTCGCTGCAGGCGCGACCCGGTCGCTGCCGTTCCATCCGGTTCATCCAGGCATCCGCCGGCCTCGTCCGCCTGGTGCGGTGCCGCCACGCGCCAACGCGCAGCTCATGCCGACGCTGTTCGATCGTCTGCGCGACGAAGCACCGAGCCAGTCCAGCGAGGCCCCGTCCGACTACGTGCTGATGCCGGCCCAGGTGCGGGACATCATTCAGCGCGACCTGGCCTTTCTGCTCAACACCACCAACGTCGAGGACTTGGTGGACCGGCTTCGCTACCCGGAGACGGCGTCGTCCACCGTCAACTTCGGCGTGCCGCCGCTGGCGGGGAGCTATCTCTCCGAGCGGAAGTGGGGCGACATCGAACGGATCATCCGCCGCGCCATCACCGACTACGAGCCGCGGCTCATTCCCGAGACCGTCACCGTGGTCCCCTTGATGAAGGCGGACGCCGCCCAGGCCTACAACGTCCTGGTGTTCGAGATCCGCGCCATGGTGGCCCTCAGGCCGTATGCGCTCGAGCTCACCGTGCAGAGCTTCGTCGACCTCGAAACCAACCGCATGAGGTTCGCTGACGGTGCGCGCGGTGCGCCGCCGCCGGTGCGTTAAGGCCGCATTCTTCTCAAGGTTGTGCCATGGACCCCAGACTGCTCGACTACTACAACAAGGAACTGATCTACATGCGCGAAGCGGCGGGCGAGTTCGCCGCCGCGCATCCGAAGATCGCCCGGCGGCTTGGCATGCACGGCATCGAGATCGACGACCCCTACGTGGAGCGGCTGATCGAATCCTTCAGCTTCCTGTCGGCGCGCATGCAGATCAAGCTAGACGCGGAGTTTCCGCGCTTCACGCAGCGGCTGCTCGAGGTGCTGTATCCCAACTACCTGAGCCCGACGCCGTCGATGGCGGTGGCGCAGCTGCATCCGAGCGTGAAGGAGGGCGATTTCTCCCGCGGCTTCGTGGTGCCGCGCGGCACGGTGTTCCACAGCAAGGTGGCGGCCGGCGAGGAAACCCCGTGCGAGTTCCGCTCGAGCCAGGACGTGACGCTCTGGCCCGTCGAGATCGTCGATGCCAAGCTGACCGGTGCGCCGCCCGACATCCCGGGTCTGGAACGCTACCTGCCGCCGCAGGTGCAGGTCACTGGTGCGCTGCGGCTGCGCCTGCGCATGGTGGGCGAACGCAACTTCGCCGCGCTGGCCGGGCTCGACCGGCTCCCGATCTACCTGCAGGGCGGCGAGCAGATCGCATCGCATCTGTTCGAGCTGCTCCACACCTCCGCGGTGGCGAGCTTCACGGGGGCACCGGGCCAGCTCATGCAGCATCCGCACGTGGTGACCGAGGGCGCGCTCGCGCATGAAGGCCTGGCACCGGGGCAGGGACTGCTGCCGCTCGAATGGAACACCTTCCACGGCCACAACCTGTTGCACGAGTACTTCGCCTGTCCGCAGCGCTTCTATTTCTTCACGCTCACCGGGCTGGCACCGGGCCTGTCGCGTCTACAGGGCAAGGAAGCCGAGATCGTGATCCTGCTCACCCGGCCGCCGGGCGCGCTCGGCAGCCTGGTCGATGCCGGCCAGTTCGCGCTGTTCTGCACGCCGGTGGCGAACCTCTTCGAGCGGCGCACCGACCGCATCGAACTCAACACCGCGGAACCCGAGTTCCATCTGGTCCCCGACCGTTCGCGGCCGCTCGATTTCGAGGTCTACGCCGTCAAGGAGATCACCGGCCAGCAGGCGCAAACCACTGCCGCGATGTCCTTCCGGCCGCTCTACCAGACGCTCAACGAGGACGAGGGCAACCATGGTCGCTATTTCTCGCTGCGCCGGGAACTGCGCCTGCCGTCCGACACCTCGCGCAAGTACGGCACGCGGACGCCCTACGTCGGCACCGAGGTGTTCCTGTCGCTGGTCGACCAGAACGAGGCGCCCTATGCCGACACCATCCGCTACCTCTCGGTGCGGGCGCTGCTGACCAACCGCGACCTGCCGTGTCTGGCGCCGCGCAACGGCCGGTCCGATCTGGCGGTGGCGGATTCGATTCCGGTCTCCGGCGTCGGGCTAATCCGGCCGCCGAGCACGCCCAAGTCGCCTTTCGCGCAGCGCGAGATCGCATGGCGGCTCATCCGTCAGTTGGGCTTCAACCACCTGCCGCTCGCGGACCTGCCGCACCGCGAGGGCGCCCAGGCGTTGCGCGACATGCTGCGGCTGTTCGTCTCGATCGACGACGAGGTGCAGCACCGGCAGATCGAAAGCCTGGTGGGCTCGCGTGTCGAGCCGGTTACGCGCCGGCTGCCCGGCGGCGGGCCGCTGATCTACGGGCGCGGCGTCCTGTGCACGTTGAGCGTGGACGAGGAGGGCTTTTCGGGCACCAGCCCTTACCTGTTCGGGCTGGTCCTCGAGCACTACCTCGCCCGGCACGTGAGCATCAACGTTTTCACGCAGACCGTGCTCGATTCGATGCAGCGCGGGACCGTGGCGAAGTGGCCGGTGCGCATGGGCGGGCGGGGCATCGTCTGATGTTGCGCGAAGCCGCTCCCGTCGATGCGGGCCTGGCCGATTTCCTCGCGCGGCTGCGCGCGGCGCCATGGAAGTTCGGCTTCATCGCGCTGATGCGGCGCTTCAGTGCGGCTTACCCGCGGCTGCCGCGCATCGGACTGGCCGGCCGTCCGCAGCAGGAGGCCTTTCGCCTCGGACAGACAGCCGCGCTGGCCTTCGCGCCGCGCGAGATCGCCGAAGTGGTGCTGGCGGGCGAGGGCGTGCGATCGCCGGGCTTCGCGCCGTCCGTGCGCGGCGGCAACAACCCGGAGCTGCCGACCGTGCGGCTGTATGGCCTGGGCATGCTCGGCCCCAATGGGCCGTTGCCGCTGCATTACACCGAACTCGTCCGCGAGCGCACCGAGAACTTCAACGACGGCACGCTCGCCGACTTCCTCGACATCTTCCATCACCGTTACTTCACGCACATGTACCGGGCCTGGGCGCAGGCACAGGCAGCCGCGGGGCTGGACCGGCCCGACGACGAGACCTTCAGCCGCTACGTCGCGCAGCTCACCGGCCATGACCCGCTGGAAATCTGCGACTCGGTGCTGCCGGCGCATGCCCGGCTCGCGGCTTCGACGCACCTCGCACGCGAGGCGCGCAATCCCGATGGGCTCGCGCAGACGCTCGGCCGCTTCTTCGCGGTGCCGGTGCAGTTGCAGGAGTTCGTCATGCATTGGATCCGCATCGATCCCGAAGACCAGACGCATCTGCACCGGCCCTCCATGTCGAGCGTGCTCGGGGTGGGAGCCGTGGCGGGTGAGGTCATGCCGGACCGGCAGAACAAGTTCCGGCTCGTGCTCGGACCGCTGACCCTCGAGCAGTACCTGCGCTTCACGCCGCAGGGCAAGGACCTGCCGCTGCTCGTCGAATGGGTGCGCGGCTTTGTCGGCTATGAGTTCATCTGGGATCTGGAATTGCGCGTGCGCAACGACAACGCGCCCCCCGCTCGGCTCGTGGACACCGATCGGCTCGGATGGTCGACCTGGCTCGGCGGCTCCGGCACCGTCGACCCATCTTCTGTTTCGGAGGCGGCCGATGTTCCCTGCGGCTACGCGATCGGAATGGTCTTCGAGCCCGAACAGTACATCGGCCAGCGCACGACGGCGGCCGCGGCGCCGGCCTGAGCGGCGTTCGCTCTTCTTTTCTGCTTCCTCACCTTGCGCATGACCAGCAATGCCATCCTCTCTCCCATCAGCGCGGTCGAACCTTGCGGTCCGAGCCTCGAATACGACCACGAGTTCGCCATGCTGCGTGCGCGCCTGGTGCCGCGCGAGGATGCGCAGTACGGCAGCTTCGTCGGTGCGCCCGAGGCGCTGAACTGGGCCGAGATCGAACGCGACTGCCAGCGCCTGCTGCTGCGCACCAAGGACATCAACCTGCTGGTGTGGCTGTGCCGGGCGCGCACGCGGCAGGGTCAGGCGGCAGGCCTCGCGCAGATGCTGGGCACGATGGGCGCGGTGCTGCAGACCTGGCC
The DNA here is from genome assembly GCF_029893635.1 of Variovorax sp. TBS-050B. Lineage (NCBI taxonomy): Bacteria > Pseudomonadati > Pseudomonadota > Betaproteobacteria > Burkholderiales > Comamonadaceae > Variovorax > Variovorax sp. TBS-050B. The sequence continues at coordinate 3,820,543 of NZ_JARXYR010000002.1, forward strand.
CGACCAAGTGCATCCGCAGATCGTGATCGAAGGCGAGCGCGACCCGGCCGTGCGCGCCAATGCCATCGCGGGGCTGGTCGATCCCGAGGGGCTGCTCGGCGACGTGGGCGACCTCGTGGTGTCGGCAAGCACCGCCTTGCGGCTCACCGTGCACGACGTGGAGCGTGCGTTTGCGATACCCCGCCCGGCGGATGCATCGGACCCGGTAGCCGTGACGCAGCAACTGGTGGCATTGCGCGCGGCCGCGGAGGGCGATCCGCTGGCGCCCGTTCAGTGCCTCGCGCAGGCGGCAGGGCACCTGCGTGCCATCGACGACTGGACGAGGGAACAGCTTGGCGACGATGCACCGTCGCTGCGGCCGCTGCGCCGGGTGCTGGAGCTGTTCCTCGCCCCGCAGGGGCAGCAAGCGGGTTCCGGCGCCGCGGCAGATTCTTCGGCGGACCCTGGTGTCGGTGCCGGCTGGCCGGACGTTCCACTGCGCGCAGTGCCTGGCGGCACGCGCTCCGAGGTGCAGCTGGCCATCCGTTCCACCCGTCAGTGGTTCGAATCGCACGAACCCAGCAGCCCCGTCGCCGTGCTGTTGAAGCAGGCGGAGCGCATGGTCGGCAAGCGCTTCTCGCAAGTGGCCGATGCGATCCCGCTGGATCTGCTGCGCCGATGGGATAGCGACGAAGGTGACGAGCGGGGTGCCGCATGAACGAACTTCTGATCTTTGGCCTGGCGTGTTTCGGTGCCGCCCTGACGGGCACGGTCGGCGGTTTGGTGCTCGCCTGGCAGGTCGGCCGTGGCCGGCTCGGCGCATGGCTGCAGGCGCAGTGGCGCGGCAATGCGCCTGCGCCCGATCGGCATTCCGAGCCCGGAGAGATCGCGCGCCTGCGACAGGCGCTCGAAGCACGGACCGAGGCCGAACTCGCGTTGCAGCAGATGCCGCAACTGCTGCAGCAGCTGATCGACGACAAGCTGGAACTGCTGGCGACACAGCAGATGGTGCAGGAACAGGTCCGGTCCGAATACCAGTCGCGCTGGCTCGCGGGTCAGGCCGCGTTGGCCGCCCAGAGCGAGGAACACCACGCGGCGGACCTGCAGGCGATCCTGCGAGCGATCGCCGCAGCACCCCTGTGCGGCCCGGAGCGCCAGCGCACCGAGCACGCGCCGCCGCCGCGCCCGCGGCCGCCCGACGCGCCACCGCCGAGTGCCCCGTCGTCCGCCTCGGCCCGTCCTCCTGAACTGCTGCTCACGCCGATCGTTCCCGCCGAGCCGGTGCCTGAACCCGAGGCGGCGCCGGCGCGCGAACTCACGGACGAAGAGATCGACGCCTTGCCGCCCGAACTGCCGCCGGCGGGCCCGCCCCGCAAACGCATCCTGCCCAGGCCGCCGAAGCCCACCTTGCGCAGCCTGTAGCAGTCTTTGTCCGGCCTTCCACTCACTCGCCCGCCTACTTCCCCCGCTTCACCATCCCCCGCACCAGCCCATGCGCCTCCAGGCGCTGTAGAAGCCTCTTCTTCCACGCCGAAGGCAACGCCGACCCCGCGATCATCTCGGGCCACGCATCCCGTGCGCGCCGCGCAGTCTCCGCGATCACGCGGCGCGCCAGCGGCTCGTGCAGCCCGGCGGAGAAGCAGAAGGCGCGCATGTTCGCGGGCGTGAACAAGGCAGTGCGCTTGGGTGACGAACCGCCGGGCAGCAGCGGCAGTGCGTGGCCCTCGACGCCTTGGAGCGCGGCGTAGGCGACGATGTCGTAGGCCGGGGCCAGGCGCGGGGCGATGCCGTCGGGGTAGAGGATGCCGAAGTTCTTCAGGTGCGCGTCGGGATTGCCGAGCAGGTCGTTCACGGCCAGGCGGCGCAGCAGTTCGAGGACGGCTTCTTCGCCGAGGGACGGGAAGGCGCGCATCGCGAGCGCCATGTCGAGGTAGCTGGCGCCGTACTTGTGCATCGGATCGATCGCGAGCACCTGCGCGAAATCCTCGAAGTGGATGCGGCGCGCGCCGTCGCGGTCGAAGCGCGTGACGGCCAGGAATTCGGGCTCGTCGGGCAGCGCATAACTGTGTTCGGCCGCGATCGCCGACAGCGGCGCGAGTTCGGCGTGGCAGACCTCGACGCCAGCCGCGCCCGCGAGTTGCAGCGACAGCATCTCCAGCTGCGGCATGTGCGGCCGCCCGACCATCGGGAGCTTGGCGATCACGCGCGTGCTCGCGCCGGCGCGCGTGCGGGCCACGTAGCGCCCGCCCTGCCGGCGCAGGCCGAGCTTGGGTTGCACGCCCGAGACCGAGATGCCCTGCGGCATCGGCAGTTCGACCACCGACATTTCCAGCGCATCTTGGTCCTGGGTGATGAGCCGCTGCAGCGTGCCGCGGTCGACCGAGACCGGCCGCGCGCTCACGGCGCCGGGCAGGTCGCCGCCGCAGGCCGCCAGCAGTTCGAAGTGATCGTTGTCGCGGCAGCCGCGCAGCTGCGCGATGTGGCTGCGCAGCACGCCTTCGGGCAGCAGGTTCTGGAAGAAGGGAGGCAACTGGCCGCCCTGGGCATTGAACAGCGGGTTCTTCACGTCGCTCCACAAGGCCGACTGGGTCGAGGCATCGCTCGCGACCATCGAGAGCGACAGCACTTCGGGCGGCGGGTTGGCGACGAGCTCGGGCTCCGCGACGAAGCGGCACAGGTCGGCGTACTGGAAGAGCTTGCCGAAGCGGCGTGCGCCGAGCGAGATCTCGAGGATCTTGACGTTCATGGCGAACGCTTCGTCGACGACGAGACCGTGGAGGACGAAGAAGAAGCCGGCGCAGCGGCGGGGGCCGCCTCCGCCCGGCCGACCGCCGTGCCGACGCGCGTCGGCACGGGTCGGTAGCCGGTGTCGGCTTCGGCCGGTGCGCCAAAGCCCTTGGGCGCGAGCTGCAGTTCGAGCCCCAGCGCATCCACCAGCGCCAGCAGCGACGACAGCTGCGGATTGCCCCTCAGGCTCAGCGCATTGCGCACCGAGCGCTCGGTCAGCCCCGAGCGCTGCGCGAGCGCCGCGTGGCTGAGCCCGGTGGCGTCACGGCGGGCGGAGAGGGCGGTGATGAGTTCCTGCTTGGTCACAGAAAGATATTACCGGGAATCGCGAAATCGGAAATATGTTTCCAAATGCCCCGCGGGCCGGAGTGCCTATCGCGGCACCAGCGTGAAGAAGGGCATCACGACCCCCATGACCCAGTTCTGTCCGAAGTCGAGCGCCGCGCGCCGGTATTTCTCGTCGGCCTGCGCTGCCAGCAGGTCGAGCCGCGCCACCACCTTCGAGAGCTCGCGGTCGGCCACGAGGTTGCGTCCGCGCTCGCTGATCTCGGTGGCCAGCAGCAGCGGCTGGCCGTCGGGGCCGGTCTTGGAGGCGATGAGCCAGAGCGAGATCTCGAAGTTGCGCGCGGCGCGGTAGCTGTTCTCCGCATTGATGCCGTCGAGCATGGTCTGGTCCCAGGTGTCGCCGTTGGCCTGCTTGAGCATCGTGGCCCAGCCGACGACGAGCGCCGCCACCCGGTCGCCCTGGTAGCCCTGGGGCCCGGTGTCGAAGGCCAGGCGGATCGCCTCGATGCCGGTGGCGCCGCGCAGTTCGGGCAGGGCGGGGCCGGTCATCACCGCATCCCAGGCGCGCTGGGCGGCCGCCTCCATGCTCGCGGCCGATTTGCGCCATTCGCGGGGGTTGCGGCGGTAGAGCGTGGTCTGCACGCGCCGGATCGACTGCAGGTTGTCGCGCAGCGACAGGTTCGCGATGCGGTTGGCGCTGGACTGCAGCCATTCCTGGTTGCTGTAGGGCTCGGCGCGCTCGGTGGAGCGCGTCGCCGCGCAACCGCCCAGGCCCAGCAACGACGCCGCGCCCGCCAGCAGACAGGCGCGCCGCGCCGCGAAGGTTGAAAGGAGGGATTCGCTCATGCCCTGACGTTATCATCCACGGCTGGGGCGGCGGCCTGCCTCGAGCGGCGGGCCGCGTGCAATTTTCCTTACAAATCAACACCTTGGCGCTGCGTCAGGGCAGGCCGACAAGTCGTGCGTCTCAATTCCATCAAGCTTTCGGGCTTCAAGTCGTTCGCCGAACCCACCAACTTCCTGCTGCCGGGCCAACTGGTCGGCGTTGTCGGGCCCAACGGTTGCGGCAAGTCGAACATCATGGATGCGGTGCGCTGGGTGCTGGGCGAGTCGCGGGCGTCGGAACTGCGCGGCGAGTCGATGCAGGACGTGATCTTCAACGGCACGACCACCCGCAAGCAGGCCAGCCGTTCGAGCGTGGAACTGGTGTTCGACAACGCCGACCACCGCGCCGGCGGCCAGTGGAACCAGTTCGCCGAGATCGCCGTGCGGCGCGTGCTCACGCGCGACGGCACCAGCAGCTACTACATCAACAACCAGCCGGTGCGCCGCCGCGACGTGCAGGACGTGTTCCTGGGCACCGGCCTCGGCCCGCGCGCCTACGCCATCATCGGCCAGGGCACGATCAGCCGGATCATCGAATCCAAACCCGAGGAACTGCGCCTGTTCCTCGAAGAAGCCGCCGGCGTCTCGAAGTACAAGGAGCGCCGCCGCGAGACCGAGAACCGCCTCGGCGACACGCGCGAGAACCTCACGCGGGTCGAGGACATCCTTCGCGAGCTCAACGCGAACCTCGAAAAGCTCGAGAAGCAGGCCGAGGTGGCGGCGCGCTACAACACGCTGCAGGGCGAGGCCACGAAGAAGCAGCACCAGCTGTGGTTCCTGAAGCGCAGCGAGAGCGACGCCGACCAAGCGAAGATCAAGGCCGAGTCCGAACGCGCCATCAACGACCTCGAATCGCGCACGGCCGACCTGCGCCGCGTCGAGTCCGAGCTCGAGACGGTGCGCCAGGCCCACTACGCCGCCGGCGACCAGGTCAACCAGGCGCAGGGCCGGCTCTACGAGGCCAGCGCCGAGGTCGGCCGCCTCGAGGGCGAGATCCGCTTCGTGGTCGAAGGCCGCCAGCGCGTGGAGCAGCGCCTGGTGCAGCTGCGCGAACAGATCGGCCAGTGGGACACCCGCCGCGCCGACGCCGAAGCCGAGATCGAGACCCTGGCCGGGCAGGGCGTCGATGCCGAGGAGCAGGCCGTGCTGCTGGCCGCGCAGCTCGAAGAGCACGACGCGCGCATGCCCGAGCTCGAAGAGGCGCAGCAGCGCGCCCAGGACGAGGCCAACGCGCAGCGCGCGGCCGTGGTGCAGATCCAGCAGCAGATCCAGGTGCTGGCCGCCGACCAGCGCAACATCGAGGACCAGACCCGCCAGCTCACGCAGCGCGGCGAGCGCCTGCGCGCCGACCAGAACGCGCTGGCCGCACCCGACGAGGCCCGCCTGCAGGCCATGCAGGAAGAGCACGCGGCGGCCGCGGAAGCCGCGAGCGAGGCCGAGGCCCGCCTGCACGAACTGCAGGAATCGGTGCCGCAGCTCGACGAGGATCGCCGCGCCAAGCAGCAGGCGGTCAACACCGAGGGTGCGCGCCATGCGGAACTGTCGGCGCGGCTCGAGGCGCTGCGTGCGCTGCAGGAGCGCGTCAAGACCGACGGCAAGCTCGCGCCCTGGCTCGCCAAGCACGGCCTCGAAGGCCTGCAGGGCCTCTGGAGCCGCATCCACATCGAGCAGGGCTGGGAGAACGCCCTCGAAGCCGCCTTGCGCGAACGCCTCGGCGCGCTCGAGGTCAGCCGGCTCGACATGGTGCGCGCCTTCGGCAACGACGCACCGCCCGCCAAGCTGGCGTTCTACAGCCCGCCCACGGCCGGTGCACCCCCGGAGGCCGGGACCACGTTGCCCCGCCTGTCGAGCCTGCTGCGCCTCAACGACGCGGGCCTGCAGGGCCTGCTGACCGACTGGCTGCGCGGCTGCTACACCGCGCAGAGCTTCGAGGAGGCGCTCGCCCAGCGCGGCACCCTGCAGCCCGGCGAAGTCATCTACGTGCAGAGCGGCCACGCGGTGTTCTCGCACAGCGTGAACTTCTACGCCCCCGACTCCGAGCAGGCCGGCCTGCTGGCGCGCCAGCAGGAAATGGAAAACCTCGAGCGCCAGCTGCGTGCGCAGACGCTCATCAGCGAAGAGGCGCGCACCGCGCTGGTCCGCGCCGAAGCCGCCTATGCCGATGCGGCGCAGCGCCTCGTCAGCGCACGGCGCGAAGCGGCCGAAACGCAATCGCGCGCCCATGGGCTGCAGGTCGAGACGCTGCGCATGACGCAGCTCGCCGAGCAGACGCGCGCGCGCAGCGAGCAGCTCGCCGCCGACCTGGCCGAAGTCGATGCCCAGCTCGAGGAACTGCAGGAAAAGCGCATGGCCGCCGAAGGCCGCTTCGAAGAGCTCGACATGCAGCTCGCCGACAGCCAGGAGCGCCACGCCCAGCTCGACGAGCGCGTGATCGAGGCCGGCCGCGCGCTGACCGCGAGCCGCGAGCAGCACCGCAGCCTCGAGCGCCAGGCGCAGGAGGCCACCTTCTCGCAACGCACGCTCGAAGCGCGCCGCGCCGAACTCAACCGCGCGATCGAGACCGCCGCGCAGCAGATCGTCGCGCTCACCGACGAGGAAGAGCGCGCCCGCGCCGAACTCGGCCGCCTTTCCGACGCGGCGGCGCAGGCCGGACTGCAGGACGCGCTCGCGCTCAAGCTCGAACGCGAGGGCGCGCTCGGCGCGGCGCGCAGCCAGTACGACGACCTCACGCTCAAGCTGCGCGCGAGCGACGAGCGCCGGCTCCAGCTCGAGCGCGAACTCGATCCGCTGCGCCAGCGCATCACCGAGTTCCAGCTCAAGGAGCAGGCCGCGCGGCTCGGCGTGGAGCAGTACCAGCAACTGCTCGACGATGCCGGCGCCGACCTCGAAGCCGTCGCGCAGTCGATCGAGGCCGACAAGGTCCGCCTCACCGGCCTGCAGGGCGAGATCGACCGCCTGAACCGCGAAGTCGTGGCACTGGGCGCCGTCAACCTCGCGGCGCTCGACGAGCTCGCCGTGGCGCGCGAGCGCAAGACCTTCCTCGATGCCCAGTCGACCGACCTGAACGAAGCCATCGGCACGCTGGAAGACGCCATCCGCAAGATCGACGCGGAGACGCGCGACCTGCTCGGCGGCACCTTCAAGATCGTCAACGAGCACTTCAGCCGCATGTTCCCCGAGCTCTTCGGCGGCGGCAACGCCAAGCTCATGATGACCGGCGACGAGATCCTCGATTCGGGCGTGCAGGTGATGGCGCAGCCGCCCGGCAAGAAGAACCAGACCATCCACCTGCTCTCGGGCGGGGAAAAGGCGCTCACGGCGATCGCGCTCGTGTTCGCGATCTTCCAGCTCAACCCCGCGCCCTTCTGCCTGCTCGACGAGGTGGACGCGCCGCTCGACGACGCCAACACCGAGCGCTATGCCAAACTCGTGACCGCCATGAGCCGCGAAACCCAGTTCCTCTTCATCAGCCACAACAAGATCGCGATGGAGATGGCCGAACAGCTGATCGGCGTGACCATGCAGGAGCAGGGCGTCTCGCGCATCGTGGCGGTCGACATGGAAGCGGCCGTGTCGATGGTCGAAGCTGCTTGAGCCGGGCAGCGCATGAGCAACCTCACTCTCGCCCTGGCCATCCTCGGCGGCCTCGTTCTCGCGGCCGTCGTTGCCTACAACACCATCACCTCGCGCCGCCACGCGCCGCGCCAGCCCGACGCGTCAGGCGCTGATGCGCCCGACGCCGAGCAGCGGCGTGCCGGCGCGGGCGAGCTGGAGCCGGTGCTGCACGTCGACCCGCACCAGGTGCCGAACCATGAGCGCCACGAGCCGCTGTTCGACCCCGACCTGCCGCCGCCGAGCGCCATGCCGGTGCCCGTGGCCGAACGCCGCGGCGGGCTCGATCCGCTGATCGACGTGATCGCCTCCGTCTCGCTCGAAGGCCTGGCCTCGGGCGATGCCGCGATCGCCGCCATGCCGCCCACGCGCCGCGCGGGCAGCAAGCCGGTGGCCATCGAGGGCCTGAACGAGCACACCGGCCAGTGGGAGCCCCCGGTTGCCGGCCAGCGCTACAGCGCGTTCCAGGTCGGCGTGCAGCTGGCCAACCGCACCGGCGCGCTCAACGAGATCGAATATTCGGAGTTCGTCGTCAAGGCGCAGGCCTTTGCCGATGCGCTCAACGGCGCGCTCGAGATTCCCGAGATGCTCGACGAGGTGGCCCGCGCGCGCGAGCTCGACCAGTTCGCGAGCGCGCACGACGCGCAGCTCGGCTTCGTGCTGCGCGCGCTGCATGCGGCCTGGAGCCCGGGCTACGTGCAGCAGAACGCCGCGCGGCTCGGCTTCGTGGCCGGCATCATTCCAGGGCGCATGGTGCTGCCCACGAGCGAGGCGGGGCTGCCGCCGATCCTCGGGCTTTCGTTCGACACCCAGGCCGCGCTGGCCGACGATCCGGCGCAGTCGGCCATCCGCGAGCTCAGCCTGAGCCTCGACGTGCCCCAGGTGGACCGTGCCGAGCAGCCGTTCCGCCGCATGCGCGAGGCCGCGGCCACGCTCGCGCGCGAGATGGACGGCGTGGTGACCGACAGCGACGGCCAGCTGCTGCGCGAGGAAACCATGGACGTGATCGGCGCCGACCTCGAGCAGCTCTACGACACGCTCGAGTCGCGCGACCTCGCCGCCGGTTCGCCTTTGGCGCGGCGCCTTTTCAGCTGAGGCGGGACACACCCCATGACGACGCGCGAACAGGCGGCACGCGAAGCCGCCGCATTGAGCCAGGCGCTCCACCACCACGCCCATCTCTACTACGTGCTCGACGCCCCCGAGCTGCCGGATGCCGAATACGACCGGATGTTCCAGCGGCTGCAGGCGATAGAGACCGAGTTTCCCGAGCTGCGCACCCCTGATTCGCCCACCCAGCGCGTCGGCGGCAAGGTGCTCGAGGGCTTTGCCAAGGTGCGCCACAAGGTGCCGATGCTGTCCATCCGCACCGAGACCGACATCAGCCCGGGCGGCGCGAGCGCCTTCGACGCGCGCGTGCGCCGCGAACTTGGCCTGGCCGAGGACGCGCCGCAGGTCGAGTACGTCTGCGAACTCAAGTTCGACGGCCTCGCGATGAACCTGCGCTACGAGAACGGCGTGCTGGTGCAGGCCGCGACCCGCGGCGACGGCGAGGTGGGCGAGGACGTCACGCAGAACATCCGCACCGTGCGCGAGATCCCGCTGCGGCTCGCCGGCAGCGCGCCGCCCGTGGTCGAGGTGCGCGGCGAGGTCTACATGAAGCGCGCCGACTTCGAGGCGCTCAACGAGCGCCAGCGCGAGAAGATCGCGGCCGGCCAGAAGAACGAGAAGGTGTTCGTCAATCCGCGCAATGCCGCGGCCGGCGCGGTGCGCCAGCTCGATCCCGCGATCGCCGCGGCGCGGCCGCTGAGCTTCTTTGCCTACGGCCTGGGCGAGGTCACGCCCGCGAGCGAGGGCGGACCGGCGTTCGCGACCCAGTTCGACTGGCTGCAGCAGTTCCACGCCTGGGGTTTCCCGGTCGCCACGCAGACGGCGCGGGCGCGGGGCGCGATCGAACTCATCGCCTTCCACGAGAACATCGGCCGCCAGCGCGATGCCTTGCCCTACGACATCGACGGCGTGGTCTACAAGGTCGACAGCATCGAGCTGCAACGCCAGCTCGGCTTCGTCTCGCGCGAGCCGCGCTGGGCCGTGGCGCACAAGTACCCGGCGCAGGAGCAGATGACCGAAGTGCTCGGCATCGAGGTGCAGGTGGGGCGCACCGGCAAGCTCACGCCGGTCGCCAAGCTGGCGCCGGTGTTCGTCGGCGGCGTGACCGTGACCAACGCCACGCTGCACAACGAGGACGAGGCGCGCCGCAAGGACGTGCGCGTCGGCGACACGGTGATCGTGCGCCGCGCGGGCGACGTGATCCCCGAGGTGGTCGGCGTGGTGCCCGACAGCCTGGCCAGGCCCGAGGGCGAGCGCGGCCCGCTGTTCACCATGCCGCACAAGTGCCCGGTCTGCGGCTCGGAAGCGCTGCGCGAGGAGGGCGAGGTCGACTACCGCTGCACCGGCGGGCTCTTCTGCGCCGCACAGCGCAAGGAGGCGATCCTGCATTTCGCGGCGCGACGCGCGGTCGACATCGACGGGCTCGGCGACAAGCTCGTCGAGCAGCTCGTCGACGCCAACCTGATCCGCACCTTGCCCGACCTCTACAGGCTCGGCTTCGCCACGCTGGCCGGCCTGGATCGCATGGCCGAGAAATCGGCCGCGAACCTGGTCGCGGCGCTCGAAGCCTCGAAGAAGACCACGCTGCCGCGCTTCCTGTTCGGGCTCGGCATCCGGCATGTGGGCGAGAGCACCGCGAAGGACCTGGCCAAGCATTTCGGCAAGCTCGACGCGATCATGGACGCGACCGAGGAAGAGCTGCTCGAGGTGAACGACGTCGGCCCGGTCGTCGCGCAGAGCCTGCGCACCTTCTTCGACCAGCCGCACAACCGCGAGGTGGTCGAACAGCTGCGCGCCTGCGGACTGACCTGGGAGGAGGGCGAGCCCGCGGCCCGCGCGCCCAAGCCGCTGGCGGGCCTGACCTTCGTCATCACCGGCACCCTTCCTACGCTCAGCCGTGACGAAGCGAAGGACAAACTGGAAGCGGCGGGCGCCAAGGTCGCCGGTTCGGTCAGCAAGAAGACCAGCTACCTGGTGGCCGGCGAGGAAGCCGGCAGCAAGCTCGACAAGGCGCGCGAGATCGGCGTGGAGGTGATCGACGAGGCGCGCATGCTGGAGATCATTGCCCACGGGCCGCCGGAGCGAGACGCAGCGGCGTAGGAAGGGTCTCGCCGCCAGGCGCTTACCGATCGTTACCTGACTTCACATCCGGGCAGTCGGCAAGGGTTACAAGCAGGCGTTGAGACCAAAGTTGACAAAGGAGTCACTATGCAAAAGATTCGCGCTATCGGCATGGCCGCCGTCGTGGGCGGCGTCGCGCTGCTCAGCGGCTGCGTGGCCGTGCCGGGTGACCCGTACTACTCGGGCGGGTACTACTCCGACGGGCCCTACTATTCCGATCCCGTGGTGGTCTCGCCGACCCCGGTGTACATCGACGGCTACTACAGCGGCGGCCGCCGTTACTACGACCGCAGGTACTACGACCGTCCCTACTATCCCGGCGTGCGTCCCGGCTACCCGGCGGTGCGCCCGGGCTGGGGTGGCGGTGGCCGCCCCCCACCGCCGGTGGTGGGCGGTGGTGGCGGTGGGCGACCGGGCACGGGCGTGTCGCCGCTGCCGCAATACCGTCCGGCACCGAGCACGCCGAGTTCGCGCCTGTACAGCTCGCCCGACTCCAAGACCCAGACGCCTCCCTGATCCCCGGGGGACGCAAGACGGCGGGGCCGTCGCGATAATCCCGCCATGGCCATCCGCGACATCCTGAAAATGGGCGATCCCCGGCTGCTGCGCGTCGCGCAGCCCGTGGCCGCCTTCGACACCGACGAGCTGCACCTGCTGGTGCGCGACATGTTCGAGACCATGCGTGCCGTCAATGGCGCCGGTCTCGCGGCGCCGCAGATCGGCGTCGACCAGCAGCTCGTCATCTTCGGCACCGATGCCGTCAACCCCCGCTATCCCGATGCACCGCCGGTGCCGCGCACGGTGCTGCTCAACCCCGTCATCACGCCGATCGGCGACGAGGAAGAAGAGGACTGGGAGGGCTGCCTGTCGGTCCCCGGCCTGCGCGGCGTGGTGCCGCGCTTCGCGAAGATCCGCTACACGGGTTTCGATCCCTACGGCGATGCGATCGATCGCGTCGCCAGCGGCTTCCATGCGCGCGTGGTGCAACACGAAGTCGATCACCTGCTCGGCAAGCTCTATCCGATGCGGGTGCGCGATTTCTCGCGCTTCGGCTTCACGGACGTCCTGTTTCCGGGACTGCATGCCGCCGACGACGACTGAGCCGCTGCGACTCAAAAAAAAGCCGGCTCGCGGCCGGCTGGATGGCTTCAGTTGTACCGGCCGCCGAGCCCGAAGCGGCCGCCGCCGAAAAGGGCGATCGCGAGCGCGGAGAACAGGAACATGCCCTGCAGCTCGAGCGCCCAGCCGCCCTGGCCATTGAGCGCGCCCAGGTCCTTCATGTGCACGAGCCAGATCGCGACGACCATGTTGACGGCCACGACCAGCGCGGCCGGCCGGGTGAACAGGCCGACGATCAGCAGCACCGGCGCGATGATCTCGCCCACGTAGACCCCGTAGGCGAGCACGGAAGGCAGGCCGTGGGACGCCAGCATGCCGCCGATGCCGTCGACCCCCTTGCCGACTTTCGCAATGCCGTGCAGCAGGATGAGAACGCCGAGCGCAACGCGCAGAACGAGCTTGCCGGTGTCGTCGGATTTGGTCATGTGCAGAATCCCAGGTCAGAGTTGTTGGAGGCCCGTATGTTAGTGAATGCAGCGGACAAACCGAAGTCCGCGCCACGGCATATGCAACCAACCACGCGTTCTTTGGCGGCGCGTTGCAGGCGCCCGTACACTGGCTTTTGCCTACCGATTTGAGGAGAACACATCCATGAAGAGCCGATTCCGTCCCGCACTGGCGCTCGCCGCGTCCGTTGTCGCGCTGGCCGCCGCCACGCCGGCGTTCGCAGGCAAGACCCTCGATGCGGTCAAGCAGCGCGGCAGCGTCAAGTGCGGCGTGACCAACGGCGTGGCGGGCTTCTCCGCACCGGACACGCAGGGCAACTGGTCGGGACTCGACGTCGACACCTGCCGCGCCATCGCCGCGGCCGTGCTCGGCGACGGCAAGAAGGTCGAGTTCGTGCCGCTCAATTCGCAGCAGCGCTTCTCGGCCCTGCAGGCCGGCGAGATCGACATCCTCGCGCGCAACACCACCTGGACGCTCACGCGCGACGCGTCGCTCGGCTTCAACTTCACCACCATCACCTACTACGACGGCCAGGGCTTCCTGGTGCCGAAGAAGCTCAAGGTCACGAGCGCCAAGCAGCTGAAGAACGCCACCATCTGCACCCAGTCGGGCACCACCAACGAGAAGAACGTCTCCGACTACTTCCGGGCCCAGAACATCCCGGTCAAGACGGTGGTGTTCGAGAGCTTCGAGGCCTCGTTCAAGGCCTTCTTCTCGGGCCGCTGCCAAGCCTTCACCACCGACGCCTCGGCGCTCGCGGGCCTGCGCAACAAGGAGGCGCAGAACCCCGACGACTACTTGATCCTGCCCGAACTCATCTCCAAGGAACCGCTGGCGCCGCTGGTGCGCCGCGGCGACGACGAATGGTTCGCGATCGCCAAGTGGGTGCCCAACGCGCTCATCGAGGCCGAGGAATACGGCATCACGCAGGCCAACGTCGACGAACTCAAGGCCAGCAGCAAGGACCCGGCGCAGCAGCGCCTCGTGGGCACCGGCGAGGACCTCGGCAAGCTGCTCGGCCTCGACAAGGAATGGTCGTACCGCGCGATCAAGGCCGTGGGCAACTATGGCGAGATCTTCGAGCGCAACGTCGGACCGAAGTCGGTGCTCAAGCTGCCGCGCGGCGCCAACAACCTCTGGAGCAAGGGCGGCCTGATCTACGCACCTCCGGTTCGATGAACGGCGGGACGTCGCGCCGCGGCGTCTGGCTGGCCTGGGCAGTGCAGGCACTGCTGGTGCTGGCGGTGGTGGCCGGCGCGGTCTGGGTGGTGCACCACGCGCTCGAGGTGCTGCGCGCCCGGGGCGTGCGCTCGGGCTTCGACTTTCTCACCGAGCCCGCGGGCTTCTCCATCAGCGAGGGCTGGCTCGATTTCGATGCGGGGCAGCCGTTCTGGCGCGCCTTCCTCGCGGGCCTGATCAACACCGTGCGCGCGGCCGTGCCCGCGGCCGTCTTCTCGGTGGTGCTGGGCACGCTGATCGGCATCGGCCGGCTCGCGCCGCACGTGCTGCTGCGCGGCATCTGCACCGCGTACGTCGAACTGCTGCGCAATGTGCCGCTGCTGGTGCAACTGCTGATGCTGGCCTTCGCCATCGCCAACCTGCTGCCCGATCCGACCGAACCCGTGCGGCTGCTGCCCGGCGTGTGGCTCAGCAAGGGCGGTCTGAGCGTGCCGTGGCCGGTGGCGGGCGAGGGCGGCGGCGGGTGGCCCACGCACCTGGAATGGCCCGAGCGCGGTGATTTCGGCGTCAGCGGCGGCGCCGCGCTGAGCCCCGAGTACGTGACCATCGTCGCCGGCCTCTCGCTGTACTCGGCCGCCTTCGTGGCCGAGATCGTGCGCGCGGGCATCCAGTCGGTGTCGCAGGGGCAGGTGCTCGCGGCGCAGGCGCTCGGCCTCGGGCCCGGGCAGCAGCTTCGCATCGTGGTGCTGCCGCAGGCGCTGCGCGTGATCGTGCCCTCGCTCACCAACCAGTTGCTGAGCCTGACCAAGAACTCGTCGCTCGCGGTCGCCGTGGGCTATCCGGAACTGGTGTCGGTGGCCAACACCACCATCGGCTCGAACGGGCGCGCCTTCGAATGCATCGCGATCATCATGGCGGTGTACCTGCTGCTGTCGCTCGTGATCTCCTTCGGCATGAACCGCTACAACGCGCGGGTGGCGCTGCGGGGCTGGCAATGAGGAACGACAGCCGCGCCGCGCGTGCGCCGATCGCCTGGCGCAGCGAACTCTGGGGTTCGCCGCTGCGGGCGCTCGCCACGGCGGTGCTGCTCGGCCTGCTGGCGTGGGCCGGCTGGCACGTCGTCGAATGGGGCGTGGTGCACGCGGTGTTCCGGCCCGATGCCGAGGCCTGCCGTGCCGCGCAGCACGGCGCCTGCTGGGGCGTGGTGGCCGAGAAGTGGCGGCCGATGCTGTTCGGCCGCTTCCCCTACGAAGACCAGTGGCGCCCCGCGATCGCGGTGCTGCTGCTGTCGGCCGTCACCATGCTGAGCGCCTGGCCGCGCACCTGGCGCTGGTGGCTCGCGCCGCTGTGGGTCGCGGCATTGCTGCTGTTCGTGCTGCTGATGCGCGGCGGCGTGGCGGGCCTGAGCCATGTGCCGACCAGCCGCTGGGGCGGCCTGCCGCTGACCATCGGCCTGGCGGTGGTCGGGCTCGCGCTGGCCTTTCCGCTCGCGCTGCTGCTCGCGCTCGGTCGGCGCTCGCAGTGGCCGGTGTTCCGCACGCTGAGCGCGAGCTACGTCGAGCTGGTGCGCGGCGTGCCGCTGATCTCGGTGCTGTTCATGGCCTCCTTCCTGCTGCCGCTGCTGTGGCCCGCGGGCTGGCAGCCCGACGTGCTGGTGCGCGTGCTCGCGGGGCTGGTGCTGTTCGTGGCGGCCTACATGGCCGAGATCATCCGCGGCGGCCTGCAGGCGGTGCCGCGCGGACAGACCGACGCCGCCATGGCGCTGGGCTTCGGCCGCTGGCCGGTGCAGCGCGACATCGTGCTGCCGCAGGCGCTGCGGCTGGTGGTGCCGGCGCTGACCAACAACGTGGTGGGCACGCTCAAGGACACCTCGCTGGTCACGGTGGTGGGCCTGTTCGAACTGACCGGCGCCCTGGGCCTGGCGCTGGGCGGCGATCCGACCTGGCGGCCGTTCTACCTCGAGGGCTATCTTTTCATCGCGGCGATCTACTGGGTGCTGTGCTTCGGCCTCTCGCGCTACAGCGTGTGGCTCGAAGGACGGCTCGGCCAAGGCCGGCGCTGAGCAGGCTCAGGCCGCCAGCGCCTTGTCGACGAGCTGCTGCGCCTCTTCGAGGATGCGGCCGAGGTGCTCCGGCCCCTTGAAGCTCTCGCCGTAGATCTTGTAGATGTCCTCGGTGCCCGAGGGCCGCGCGGCGAACCAGCCGTTCTCCGTGACCACCTTCACGCCGCCGATCGCCGCGCCGTTGCCGGGCGAATGGCTCAGCACCTGCTCGATCTTCTCGCCCGCGAGTTCGGTGGACTGCACCTGTGCAGGCGAAAGGCTCGACAGCTTCTTCTTCTGCGCGACGGTGGCCGCCGCGTCCACGCGGTTGGCCACCGGCCGGCCCAGCGCCTGCGCGAGCTCGGCAAAGCGCTCGCCCGGGTCGCGCCCGGTGCGCGCCGCGATCTCGGCCGAGAGCAGCGCCGGCACGATGCCGTCCTTGTCGGTGGTCCACACCGTGCCGTCGCGCCGCAGGAAGGTGGCGCCCGCGCTTTCCTCGCCGCCGAAGCCCAGCGAGGCATCGACCAGGCCGTCGACGAACCACTTGAAGCCGACCGGAACCTCGTACAGCTTGCGCCCCAGGCGCGCGGCCACGCGGTCGATCATGCGGCTGCTGACCACCGTCTTGCCGACCGCGGCGGCCTCGGGCCACTGCGGCCGGTGCGTGAACAGGTAGTCGACCATCACCGCGAGGTAGTTGTTCGGCTGCATCAGCCCGGCGCTGCGCGTGACGACGCCGTGGCGGTCATGGTCGGTGTCGCAGGCGAAGGCGATGCCGAAGCGGTCCTTCAGGCCGATGAGCTGGTGCATCGCATCGGGCGACGAGGGGTCCATGCGGATGCGGCCGTCCCAGTCGAGCGACATGAAGCGGAAGGTCGGGTCGACCTCCTGGCTCAGCACCTCGAGCCGCTCGAGGCGGTAGCGTTCGGCGATCGCCGGCCAGTAGCGCACGCCGGCGCCGCCGAGCGGATCGACGCCGAGCGCGACCGGCACGCCGCGGATCGCATCCATGTCGAGCACCTGCGCCAGGTCTTCGACGTAGGTGTTCAGGTAGTCGTGGCGGTGCGTGGTCGATGCGCGCAGCGCGCGCTCGAGCGGCATGCGCTTCACGCCTTGGAGGCCGTTGGCGAGAAAGCCGTTGGCCGCGGCCTCGACCGCCGAGGTGATGTCGGTGCCCGCCGGTCCGCCGTGCGGCGGGTTGTACTTGAAGCCGCCGCTCTCGGGCGGGTTGTGCGAGGGCGTGATCACGATGCCGTCGGCCAGGCCGCTGGTGCGTCCGCGGTTGTGGCAGAGGATGGCGTGCGACACGGCCGGGGTCGGCGTGTACTCGTCGTCCTTCGAGAGCATCAGCTCGACCCCGTTGGCCGCGAGCACTTCGACCGCGCTCGCGAAGGCCGGCGTGGACAGCGCATGGGTGTCGATGCCGAGGAACAGCGGCCCGTCGATGCCCTGCTGCCGCCGGTGGTCGGCGATGGCCTGGCTCATCGCGAGCACATGCCACTCGTTGAACGCATTGTCGAAGGACGACCCACGGTGCCCCGAGGTGCCGAAGGCCACGCGCTGCGTGGCCACCGAGGGATCGGGCCGGCCCGTGAAATAGGCCGACACGAGCCGCGGCACGTTCACCAGCAGGTCGAGCGGCGCGCGCTGGCCGGGGAGGGCGGCGGAAGGCTTGGAGGCAGTGCTCATCGATGGGATTCCTGTGTGGACGTGTTGCGGGAGGACTGCGGCAGGCCGCTGCGCGCACGCTTGACCGCGTACATGGCGGCATCGGCCAGGCGCAGCGCTTCTTCGGCGGTGCCGAGCGGATCGACGGCGACCGCGCCGACGCTCGCGCCACCGTAGTTCAGGCGGATCTGGCCGAGCTGGAATTCGCCGACCGTGGCCGGCGGCCAGGCGCTGGCCGAGCGCCTCGGCCGCGTCCAGCGCCTCGTGGCCGGCCGGCGCGGGGCCCGGTCCCACCACCACGAATTCGTCGCCGCCGAGCCGGGCCAGGAGGTCGCCGGCACGCAGCGTGCCTTCGAGCCGCCGGGCCATGGCGACGAGGAAGTCGTCGCCGGCCTCGTGGCCGTGCCGGTCGTTGATCTGCTTGAAGCCGTCGAGGTCGACGAAGGCGACCAGCACGCCGCGGCCATCGCGCTCGCTGCGCGCGAGCATGCGCCGGAGTTCGTCGAGAAAGGCGCGGCGGTTGGGCAGGCCGGTCAGTGCGTCGGTCGCGGCATAGGCGGCGAGTTCGGCATTGGCCTGGCGCAGGCGGTGGAGCAGTTGCTCGCGTTCGACCTGGTGCGCGATGAGGCGGGCGAACATGCCGAGCAGGTCGAAGGCCTGCGGCGGCAGCGGCCGGCTCTCGGCGCTGGCGGCGCAGAGCGTGCCGTAGAGGCCGCCGCTGTCGGTGCGCACCGGCGTGCTCACATAGGTCTGGATGCCGAGCGCGCGGGCGGCCTCGGAGTCGCCCCAGCATTCGGCCACGTTGTCGGTGTAGACGCGGCCCTCGTCGATCGCACGCTTGCAGAGCGTGTCGCCCCACGGCACCGCCAGCCCTTCGGGAATCTGCAATTGCCGCACGTTGCGTGCATACAGGATGTGCTGCAGGCCCTGCTCGACGTCGATCCGGGTGAGGTAGGTGGATTCGAGCCCGGTCACGGCCTCGAGCATCTCGAGCATCGGGCGGGTCAGGTCCTCGAGGGTCCTGGCCGAGGTGACAGAGGTCGAGAGTTGATTCAGCAGCGGATCCATGGCCCCGATTCTGCCGCCCGGCCGCGGAACCCGGACCTCTGCTTCATTTTGTTGCGCGTGGGCTCAGGCCTCGAGCGCTTCCATGAGCTCGGTCTCGATCGCGAGCTGCGTGCGCTGGCCCTGCAGTTCCGGGCCGCTGATCAGGAAGGTGTCCTCCACGCGCTCGCCGAGCGTGGTGATCTTCGCGAGCTGCAGGTTCAGGTGGTGCCGCGCCAGCACGCGCGCGACCGAATAGAGCAGCCCCGCGCGGTCGCTGGCCGAGATGTTGAGCAGCCAGCGCTGCGCCTTGTCGTCGGGCAGCAGGCTGATGCGCGGCTTGATCGGAAAGCTGCGCACGCGCCGCGAGACCCGTCCCACGCTCGGCGCGGGCAGGGCCCCGGCTTCGGTGAGCGTGCGCGCGAGGCCGGTCTCGACCATGTTGATCAGGTCGCGGTAGTGGTCGGGCACGAAGGTGGTCACGACCTGGAAGGTGTCGAGCGCGTAGCCGTTGGTCGTGGTGTGGACCTTCGCATCGAGGATGCTGAACGAGGCCTGGTCGAAATAGCCGCAGATGCGCGCGAACAGGTCGGCCTGGTCGGGCGTGTAGACCACCACCTGCAGGCCTTCGCCCACGGGCGAGAGGCGCGCCCGCACGATCGGCGGCGCCTTCGGGTCGACCTGCACCTTGGGCGGCGGCACGAAGCGCGAGAGCTGCTTGGCGTGCCAGGCGATCTCGGCGGCGTCGTGGCGCATGAAGTAGCGCACGTCGAGCGTGTCCCACAGCGCCTTGTGCGCCTCGAAGGGCTGGGCGTGCAGCGCCAGCTGCACCAGCGCCTCGCGCTTGCGGGCTTCCACCTCGGCATCGGGGTCGGGCATGCGGCCGCCGAGCGCGCGCAGCGTGTAGCGGTAGAGGTCTTCGAGCAGCTTGCCCTTCCAGGCATTCCACACGCGCGGCGAGGTGCCGCGGATGTCCGCCACCGTCAGCAGGTACAGCGCGGTGAGGTAGCGCTCGTTGCCCACGCGGCGCGCGAAGGCGCCGATCACCTCGGGGTCGCCGAGGTCCTGCTTCTGCGCCACCTGGCTCATCACCAGGTGCTCGGCCACCAGGAACTCGATCAGCTTCGCGTCCTCGCGGGCGATGCCGTGCTGCTTGCAGAAGCGCTGCACGTCGCGCGCGCCGAGCGTCGAATGGTCGCCGCCGCGGCCCTTGGCGATGTCGTGGAACAGCGCCGCGACGTAGAGGATCCACGGCTTGTCCCAGCCGGCCGCGAGCTGCGAGCAGAACGGGTATTCGTGCGCATGCTCGGCGATGAAGAAGCGCCGCACGTTGCGCAGCACCATCAGGATGTGCTGGTCGACCGTGTACACATGGAACAGGTCGTGCTGCATCTGCCCGACGATGCTGCGAAACACCCGCAGGTAGCGCCCGAGCACCGAGGTCTGGTTCATCAGCCGGAACGCATGCGTGATGCCGTAGGGCTGCTGCAGGATGCGCATGAAGGTCTGGTGGTTGACCGGGTCGTTGCGGAACCTGCTGTCCATCACGTGGCGCGCGTTGTAGAGCGCCCGCAGCGTGCGCGCCGAGAGGCCCTTCACGCCGATGGTCTTCTGGTAGAGAAGGAAGGTCTCGAGGATCGCGTGCGGCGTGTTCTCGTACAGGTCGTCGCTCGCGATCTCGATCAGGCCGGCGCGTTCGTAGAAGCGCTCGTTGATCGGCGTGGGCTGCTCTTCCGACGGCTGCAGCCGCTCGGCGATGTTGAGCAGCAGGATCTGGTTGAGCTGCGACACCGCCTTGGCGGCCCAGTAGTAGCGCCGCATCAGCGCTTCGCTCGACTTGCGCTTCGATTCGCTCTCGTAGCCGAAGCTCGCGGCCACGGCGGTCTGCAGGTCGAACACCAGGCGGTCTTCGCGCCGGTTGGCAATGACGTGCAGCCGCGCGCGGATCAGCGAGAGCAGGGCTTCGTTGCGCTTGATCTGCTGCGCCTCGAAAGGCGTTGCCAGGCCGTTCCTCGCCAGGTCGTCCCAGCGGCTGCCGAAGCCCGCCGCGCGCGTCATCCAGAGGATGGTCTGCAGGTCGCGCAGGCCGCCCGGCGATTCCTTGCAGTTGGGCTCGAGCGCGTAGGGCGTGTTCTCGTATTTCTGATGCCGGTGCCGCATCTCCTGCGACTTGGCGACGAAGAAGGCCTGCGGGTCGATGGCGCGGGTGAAGCGGCTGCAGAAGGCGGCGAAGAGCTTCTTGTCGCCGGTGATCAGCCGGGCTTCGAGCAGCGAGGTCTGGACGGTGACGTCCTTCTCGGCTTCGGCCAGGCATTCGTCCAGCGTGCGCACGCTGGAGCCGATCTCGAGGCCGGCGTCCCAGCAATGGCCGATGAAAGCCTCGATGCGTGCCGGGTCGAGCTCGCCGGCCTGGCCTTCGGGCGGCAGCAGCAGCAGCACGTCGACGTCGGAATACGGAAACAGCTCGCCGCGGCCGAAGCCGCCCACGGCCACCAGCGCCAGCGCATTGCCGAAGCCGGCTTCGGACCAGAGCGTGCACAGCGTCTGGTCGGCCAGCGCCGACAGCTGCCGCAGCACCGTGTGCACGCTGCGCGTGGGCGCGCGCGCGAAGCGCAGGGTGTCGAACAGCGCCAGCTTCTTCGCGCGGTATTGCTCGCGCAGCGAGGCGACGTCGATCTTGGCCGGTTCGATCACGATGGTGTCCTCGCCCGCGCGCCGCGCGCGCGGCTTCTCAGGTCTTGGTGGAGGCGACGAAGGAGGGCAGCGGCGGGCTGCCTTCGGAGAGGGTCAGCACTTCGTAGCCGGTCTCGGTGACCAGCACCGTGTGCTCCCACTGCGCCGAGAGCGAATGATCGCGCGTGACGATGGTCCAGCCGTCGTACTGGCCGCCCTTGAAGTCTTCCTTCACATCGCGCTTGCCGGCGTTGATCATCGGCTCGATGGTGAAGATCATGCCGGGCTTGAGCTCTTCGAGCGTGCCCGGGCGGCCGTAGTGCAGCACCTGCGGCTCCTCGTGGAAGCGCTGGCCCACGCCGTGGCCGCAGAACTCGCGCACCACCGAGTAGCCGTGCCCTTCGGCGAACTTCTGGATCGCATGGCCGATGTCGCCGAGGTGGGCACCCGGCCGCACCTGCAGGATGCCGTGCCACATCGCCTCGAAGGTGATGGCGCAGAGCCGCTTGGCCGCGATCGAGGCGTCGCCGACGATGAACATGCGGCTGTTGTCGCCGAACCAGCCGTCCTTCACCACCGTGACGTCGATGTTCATGATGTCGCCCTTCTTCAAGGGCTTGTCATTGGGAATGCCGTGGCAGACGACGTGGTTGACCGAGGTGCAGAGCGACTTCGGGAAAGGCACGCTGCTCGCGCCCATGTAGCCCACCGTGGCCGAGGTGGTGCCCTGCTTGACCATGTACTCGGCGGCCAGCCGGTCGATCTCGTTCGTGGTGACGCCGGGCTTGACGAAGGGGGTGAGGTAGTCGAGAACCTCGGAAGCCAGACGGCAGGCGACGCGCATGGCTTCGATGCCTGCGGCGTCCTTGTAGGTAATGCTCATGCCGGAATTATCCCATCGAGGCAAGCTAAAATTCCGGGTTAACGCGGATGACCCCAGTCAGCGGCCGTCCGCCCCGATTCCTTGATCCCAACGCGGCCTCCAGGCCCTTCGACCGTGACGCAGCACGCATCCCAAGCCCTTCCCGTCGTAACCATGTTCGAGGGCGGCAGCGCGCTCAGCGACTTCCGCGCGCGGCAGCTGCTGCCCCGGCTGCAGGCCATCGAGCCGCGCATCGAGGGCCTCTCGGCGCGCTTCGTGCACCTCGTGGTCACCGACGCCGCGCTCGATGCGGCCGGGCGCGAGCGCTTCGCCGCGCTGCTGACCTACGGCGAGCCCTTCGAGGCGCCCGCCGCCAAGGCGGCCGCGTCGGTCGTCGTCACGCCGCGCCTCGGCACGGTCTCGCCCTGGGCCTCCAAGGCCACCGACATCGCCCACAACTGCGGCCTCGCGCTGCGCCGCGTCGAGCGGGTCACGCAATACCATCTGAAGCTCAAGGCGCCGCTGATCGGCAAGGCGCCGGTGCTCGAGGGCGACGCGCTCGCCGCGGTGGCCGGCCCGCTGCACGACCGCATGACCGAATCGGTGCTCGCCACGGTCGAGCAGGCCGCGAGCCTGTTCAGCGAACTGCCGGCCCAGCCGATGGCGCAGGTCGACGTGCAGGGCGGCGGCCGCGCGGCGCTGGTGGCGGCGAACACCGGCTTCGGCCTCGCGCTGGCCGAGGACGAGATCGATTACCTGGTCGACGCCTTCACGCGCCTCGGGCGCAATCCGAGCGACGTCGAGCTGATGATGTTCGCCCAGGCCAACAGCGAGCACTGCCGCCACAAGATCTTCAACGCCGACTTCACCATCGACGGCGTGGCGCAGCCGCAGAGCCTGTTCTCGATGATCCGCCACACCGAGCGGCAGAACCCGCAGCACACGGTGGTGGCCTATGCCGACAACGCCTCGATCATGGAAGGCACGATCATCGAGCGCTTCATCCCCCGGCCCGACGCGCAGAGCTATCAAAAAGATAGCGCGCTGAGCCATGTGCTGATGAAGGTCGAGACGCACAACCATCCGACCGCGATCTCGCCGTTCCCGGGCGCCTCGACCGGCGCCGGTGGCGAGATCCGCGACGAGGGCGCCACCGGCCGCGGCTCCAAGCCCAAGGCCGGCCTGACCGGCTTCACGGTCTCCAAGCTCTGGCCAGAAGAAGGCCACTACGGCAAGCCCGAGCACATCGCGAGCCCGCTGCAGATCATGACCGAGGGACCGCTCGGCGGCGCCGCCTTCAACAACGAATTCGGCCGGCCCAACCTGCTCGGCTATTTCCGCGAGTACGAACAGGCCGTCGCGAGCGACGTCGACACGGTGCAGCGCGGCTACCACAAGCCGATCATGATCGCGGGCGGCCTCGGCAGCATCGACGCGACGCAGACGAAGAAGATCCAGTTCCCGGCCGGCTCGCTGCTGATCCAGCTCGGCGGCCCCGGCATGCGCATCGGCATGGGCGGCAGCGCCGCCAGCTCGATGGCCACCGGCGCCAACGCGGCCGAGCTCGACTTCGACTCGGTGCAGCGCGGCAACCCCGAGATCGAGCGCCGCGCGCAGGAGGTCATCAACCACTGCTGGCAGCAGGGCGCGGCCAACCCGATCCTCGCGATCCACGACGTGGGCGCGGGCGGCCTGAGCAACGCCTTCCCCGAGCTCACCAACGACGCCGGCCGCGGCGCGCGCTTCGACCTGCGCGCGGTGCCGCTCGAGGAATCGGGCATGGCGCCGAAGGAGATCTGGTGCAACGAGAGCCAGGAGCGCTACGTGCTGGCCATCGCGCCCGAGTCGCTGGAACAGTTCAAGGCCTTCTGCGAGCGCGAGCGCTGCCCCTTCGCGGTGGTGGGCGTGGCGACGGAGGAGCGCCAGCTGCTCGTGGCGGACGAAGGCGCCGAGGTGCAGCCGGTCGACATGCCGATGGACGTGCTGCTCGGCAAGCCGCCGAAGATGCACCGCGACGTTCGAACGGTCGCGCGCAGCTTCCAGCCGCTCGACCTCACGGGCGTCGATCTGCAGAAGGCCGCGATCGACGTGCTCTCGCACCCGACCGTGGCCTCTAAGCGCTTCCTCATCACCATCGGCGACCGCACCGTGGGCGGCCTGAGCCACCGCGACCAGATGGTGGGCCCGTGGCAGGTGCCCGTGGCCGACTGCGCCGTGACCCTGGCCGACTACCGCGGCTTCGCCGGCGAGGCGATGAGCATGGGCGAGCGCACGCCGCTGGCCGCGCTCGACGCGCCGGCCTCGGGCCGCATGGCGGTGGCCGAGGCCATCACCAACCTGCTGGCGGCGCCGATCGAACTTTCGCGCGTCAAGCTCTCGGCCAACTGGATGGCCGCCTGCGGCGAGCCCGGCGAGGACGCCGCCCTCTACGAAACGGTCAAGGCCGTGGGCCTCGAACTCTGCCCGGCGCTGGGCGTGTCGATCCCGGTCGGCAAGGATTCGCTGTCGATGCGCACGCAATGGCGCGACAACGGCGAAGCGAAGAAGGTCACCTCGCCCGTGAGCCTGATCGTGAGCGCCTTCGCCACGCTCGAAGACGTGCGCGGCACGCTCACGCCGCAGCTCGATGCCGAGGAGGCCGACACCACGCTCGTGCTGATCGACCTCGGCCGCGGCCAGCACCGCATGGCCGGCAGCATCCTGGCGCAGACGCTGGGCCAGAGCGGCGACCGCGTGCCCGACCTCGACGACCCGGCGCAGCTCGTGGCGCTGGTCGATGCGGTGAACGCACTGCGCGCCCAGGGCAGGATCCTCGCGATGCACGACCGCAGCGACGGCGGCCTGTTCGCCGCCGCCTGCGAGATGGCCTTTGCCGGCCACGTCGGCGTGGCGCTCAACGTCGACATGCTCGTGACCGAGGGCGACGGCATCTCCGACAGCCGCATGGAGACCGGCGACGCCAAGAACTGGGCCCAGCAGGTCAGCGCAAGGCGCGAGGAGCTCACGCTCAAGGCGCTGTTCAACGAGGAACTCGGCATGCTGCTGCAGGTGCGCACCGCCGAGCGCAACGACGTGATGCAGGTGCTGCGCGCCCACGGCCTCAGCGCCCACAGCCATTTCGTCGGCAAGACGCGGCCTGCGAGTTCCACGATGGAAGCGGGCAAGGGCAAGCTCGAGGTCTGGCGCGATGCCAAGTCGGTGTTCAGCGCCACCCTGCAGGACCTGCACCAGGTCTGGGATTCGGTCAGCTGGAAGATCGCGCGCGAGCGCGACAACCCGGCCTGCGCCGACGCCGAGCACGCCGCGGCCGGCGACCCCGCCGATCCGGGCCTGCACGTGTTCCTGCCGAATGCGCAGCCCGCGGCCCCGGCCGTGCTGCAGTCGCGGCCCAAGGTCGCGATCCTGCGCGAGCAGGGCGTCAACTCGCACGTCGAGATGGCCTATGCCTTCACCGAGGCCGGCTTCGAGGCCTTCGACGTGCACATGACCGACCTGCAGACGGGCAGGGCGGACCTGGCCCAGTTCAAGGGCGTGGTGGCCTGCGGCGGCTTCAGCTACGGCGACACGCTGGGCGCCGGCATCGGCTGGGCACGCAGCATCACCTTCAACCCGCGGCTCGCCGAGCAGTTCAAGGCCTTCTTCGGCCGCGCCGACACCTTCGGCCTGGGCGTGTGCAACGGCTGCCAGATGTTCGCCGAGCTGGCCGACATCATCCCGGGCGCGGAAGCCTGGCCGCGCTTCACCACCAACCAGAGCGAGCGCTTCGAGGCGCGGCTGTCGATGGTCGAGGTGCTCGACTCGCCGAGCATCTTCTTCGCGGGCATGGCCGGCAGCCGGCTGCCGATCGCGGTGGCGCACGGCGAGGGCTATGCCAACTTCAAGCACCGCGGCGATGCGGCCAAGGCCATTGCCGCGATGCGCTTCGTCGACAACCACGGCCAGCCGACCGAGCAATACCCGTTCAACCCGAACGGCAGCGCCGGCGGCCTGACCTCGGTGACCACGGCCGACGGCCGCTTCACCGCGGTGATGCCGCATCCGGAGCGCGTGTTCCGCAACATCCAGATGAGCTGGACCCCGGGCGACCGCAGCGAACTCAGCCCCTGGATGCAGATCTGGCGCAACGCGCGCCGCTGGGTGGGCTGAGGCCGGCGGCGCGGGGGCCGCCAATCCGGCAACGGCGGTGGGGCCATTCGCCGCCGGCCTTCGCCGAGGGTGGTCTAGACTCGCGGCATGTCCCGCCTCTTTCCGATCCTGCGTCCCGTGCCGGCCCTGCCGCGCGCACCGGTGCGCGGCGGGCATCGCGCGGCGCAAATGACGGCGCTCAAGCGCCGATCGCCCTGGCATTCCTGAGCCCGGCGATCTTTCCTTCCTCCTCTTTCTTCGCGCACCACCGATCGCCGGGCCGCCCTCAAGCCCGCGCACTGGCATGTCCGTAACGCCCCGGTCCGATCGACGGCCGGGCGCGCAGCGGCATGCCGCGATCCCTCTTCTTCCTGGAGCGAACCCATCATGCAAACCGCCACCCCTTCGATCGGACTCGAACGGACCCTCACCCAACTGGACCACGCCCGCCTGCGCAAGCTCGCGGCCCATGCATTGCAGTCGCGCGGCGCCGCCGATCCGATCGCGCAGGCGCTCGACGAGGTGCTGGACTGCAGCGAAGTCGTGCCCCCGCAGGAGGCTGCGCCCGACCTCGTGACGATGAATTCCCGCGTCGAGCTCGAAGATCCCGCGAGCCGCACGCGCTCGACCGTCACGCTGCGCTATCCGCACGATGCCAAGCCGGCCGAAGGGGAGGTGTCGGTGATGTCGCCGGTCGGCGCGAGCCTGCTCGGCGCCCGCGTGGGACAGACGGTGCAGTGGCGCGGGCCGGGCGGCAGCCAGGGCGCGGCGCGCGTGGTGGCGCTGCCCTACCAGCCCGAGGCGGCGGGCGAATACCTGCGCTGAACGGTCCCCCCCAAACAAAAAAACGGCCCCGAGGGCCGTTTCTTTTTGCTTTGCGAGCCCAGCGAGCCGCTTACTCGATCTTCGCCTTGGCGCGCAGATCTTCCTGGTACTTCTGCAGGCGCTGCTGCTGGAGCTGCTGCGTGATCTGCGGCTTGACCTCTTCCATCGCCGGCAGCTGGGCCTGGCGGATGTCGTCCACGCGGATGATGTGGTAGCCGAACTGGGTCTTGACGGGAGCCGCGGTGGTCTCGCCCTTCTTGAGCTTGATCATCGCTTCGGAGAACTCGGGCACGAAGCTCGCGGGGTTGGCCCAGTCGAGGTCGCCGCCGTTGGCGCCCGATCCGGGGTCCTTGCTCTGCTTCTTGGCGATGTCCTCGAACTTGCCGCCCTTCTTGAGGTCGGCCAGGATCTTCTTGGCCTGGTCCTCGGTCTCGACCAGGATGTGGCGGGCCTTGAACTCCTTGCCGCCGTTGGCCGCGACGAACTTGTCGTACTCGGCCTTCACGTCGGCGTCGGACACCGCGTTGGTCTTGCGGTAGTTCTCGAACAGCGCGCGGATCAGGATGGCCTGGCGGGCGAGTTCGAGCTGGTTCTTGTAGTCCTCGGTGGCGTCGAGGCCCTGCTTCTGCGCTTCCTGCATGAACACTTCGCGCGCGACGACTTCCTCGCGCAGCTGGCCCTGCATCTCGGGCGTCACCGGGCGGCCGGCCGCTGCCAGCTGCTGCGCCAGCACGTCCATGCGCGCCTTGGGCACCGGCTTGCCGTTGACGATGGCTGCGTTCTGTGCCATTGCCGCCATGGGGATGGCACCGATCAGCGCTGCGGCCGCGACGGCCTGCAAGAGTTGTTTTTTCATGGAATGAATATCAGCTGGAAGGAAATGCGCTCGGAAAAAGGGCGCGTGAAGGGAAAGGCAGGACGGAAGGAAAGGAAGGAAGGGAGCCGGCCGCGACCGCGGCATGACCGGTGAAATCGGACGACTCAGAGCACCTCGATGGCGATGGCGTGCAGACCCTGGGCGATAAAAACTTGGAGGGCATCATACACAAGGCGATGGCGCACGACCCGGGGCTTTCCTTCGAAGCGCGGGGAGGCGATGCGGACGCGGAAATGCGTGCCGTAGCCCTCCGCGTTGGCGCCCGCATGGCCCGCATGGGCGGCGCTTTCGTCGATCACCTCGAGCACGGTGGGTGCAAGCGCTTCGCGCAGCGCCGCTTCGAGCGCCTGCGCGGTCGGCGGGGTGTTCGTCGTCGTCATGCGGCGGGCGTGTCGTCGTTCTTCAGGTGCGGCGAGATGTAGAGCCCCTGTGCCACCAGGAACACCACCGGGAAGACGTAGCCCCAGAGCTTGAAGTCGACCCAGGCCTCGGTGCTGAAGTAGGCCGCCACGTAGCCGTTGATCACCGCCATGAAGACGCAATAGCCGATCCATGCCACGTTGAGCCGCTGCCAGATGCGGTCCGGCAGCTGCAGCTGCGTGCCCAGCAGCATCTTGAGGAAGTTCTTCTTGAGCGCCCAGAGCGCCACTGCCAGCGCGACGGCCATCGCCCCGTAGAGCACCGTCGGCTTCCACTTGATGAAGCGGTCGTCGTGCAGCACCAGCGTGAGCGTGCCGAACAGCAGGATCAGCACCAGCGTGGCCTTCTGCATCGCCTGCAGCTTGCGCTCGGTGGCATAGATGACGGCCATCTGCACCACCGTGGCGGCCATCAGCACGCCGGTGGCGGTGTAGATGTCGGCGAGCTTGTAGGCGCCGAAGAACAGCAGGATCGGAAAGAAGTCGAGCAGCAGTTTCATTATTTCTTCTGGAAATCGAGCGAGGCCGAGTTCATGCAGTAGCGCAGTCCGGTCTCGGTGGGACCGTCGGGGAACACATGGCCCAGGTGGGCGCCGCAATTCGCGCACACGTTCTCGGTGCGCACCATGCCGTGCGAGCGGTCGACGATGTTGCGGATGGCGCCCGGCACGGCCGCTTCCGAGAAGCTGGGCCAGCCGCAGCCGGCGTCGAACTTGGCCGAGGACTCGAAGAGCTTCGCGCCGCAGCAGATGCAGTGGTAGGTGCCGTCCTCCCAGTGCGCCTCGTACTTGCCGGTGAAGGGGCGTTCGGTGGCCGCATGGCGCGTGACTTCGAAGGCCGCGGGCTCGGCGCCCTTTTCGGCGAGCAGCGCCTTCCATTCGGCGTCGGACTTGGCAATGGGAGTGGTCATGATGAGCAGCTGATTTCGATCGTGGAGGCCCAGTCGGGCGGGAACCCGGCATAGGCATCGGCGCCGGGATGTTCTTCAAATGGGGTCTCGAGCAGGGCCAGCAAGGTTGCCACACCCGAGAAGTCGCCCCCGGCTGCCGCTTCGATGGCCTGCTGGCCCAGGTGGTTCCGCAGCACGAACTTCGGATTCGAGAGGCGCATCTTGTCGGCCGCTTCCGCACGCGGAACCTGCGCATGGCGCTCCCAAAAAGAGAGCAGCCAGGCATCGAAGCCGGCACGGTCGAGGAACAGGTCGCGCACCGGCTCGGCGTTGCCGTCGGCCAGGCAGTGCGAGAGCCGGCGCCAGAAGATCGTGTAGTCGACCTTCTCGGCCGCGAGCAGCTTCAGCACGCCCTCGATCAGCGCGCGGTCGCCCTCGTCGGGGCTGGTCAGCCCGAGCTTGGCGCGCATGCGGCCCTCGAACGCGGCCGGGAACACCGTCTTGTACGACGCCAGCGCGGCGACGGCGAGCTCCTCGTCGCCGATCAGCGGCAGCAGCGCCTGGGCGAGGCAGAACAGGTTCCAGTAGGCGACGTTGGGCTGCTGGTTGAAGGCATAGCGGCCGGAAGTGTCGCTGTGGTTGCAGATGTGGCGCGGATCGAAGCCGTCGAGGAACTGGAACGGCCCGTAGTCGATGGTGAGCCCCAGGATGCTCATGTTGTCGGTGTTCATCACGCCATGGCAGAAGCCCACCGCCTGCCATTGCGCCAGCAGCGCGGCCGTGCGCTCGCTCACGGCTTCGAGCAGGGCCGCGTAGGCATTGCCGCCGAAGCGCTCCGTCGCGCGGCAGGCGGGGTAGTAGCGGTCGATCACGTAGTCGGCCAGGGCGCGCAGCGCATCCTCCTGGCCGTTGGCCGCGAAATGCTCGAAATGGCCGAAGCGGATGAAGCTCGGCGCCACCCGCGTGACCACGGCCGCGGTCTCGATCTCCTCGCGGCGCACGCGCGCGTCGGAGCCGGTCACGCAGAGTGCGCGCGTGGTCGGGATGCCCAGGCCGTGCATGGCCTCGCTGCAGAGGAATTCGCGGATGCTCGAACGCAGCACCGCGCGGCCGTCGCCCATGCGCGAATACGGCGTGCGGCCCGCGCCCTTGAGCTGCACTTCGAGCCCGCCCGCGGTCTCGCCAAGCAGGATGGCGCGGCCGTCGCCGAGCTGGCCCGCCCACACGCCGAACTGGTGGCCGCTGTAGACCGTGGCCAGGGGCGTGGTGCCCGCGACCGGGATGTTGCCGCTCAGCGCCTCGAGCACCGCATCGGTGCGCCAGTCCGCGGGCAATCCCAGTTCGCGCGCGACGCGCTCGCTGTGGCCGACCCAGTACGGCGGCGTGGGCGAACTCAGCGGGGTGGGGCGCAGTTCGGTGAAGAAGCGGGGACCCAGCGTCGAGAAGCCGGGCACCCATGCCAGGCCCAGGTCGGCGATGTCGGCGGAGGTCTCGGTGCCGGTCTCGTCGGCGGGCAGGCTCGTGGGCGTCATGCACCGATTGTCCGGCAGAGTGCGAGACCCCTTCTGCCGGGGGGCCTCGGCCCGCTAGGCGGCGGCGGGGAGCCGCGGTACGGCCGCGGAGTCCGCGCGCCAGAGCCGGGTGCGGTATTGCGCCGGCGGCACGCCGAACCAGCGCTTGCAGGCGCGGAAGAAGTTGCTGCTGTCGACGAAGCCGAGCAGGTCGGCCACGTCGGTCAGCGTGTGGCGCTGCTGGGCGAGGTACTGCTGCGCGAGTTCGCGCCGGGTGCGGTCGAGCAGCGCCTGGAAGGACACCGACTCCTCCTGCAGCCGGCGCTGCAGCGTGCGTTCGGCGAGGCCCAGGCCCGCGGCCACGTCCTGGCGCCGTGGTTCGCCCTGCGGCAGGCGGCGCGCGATCTCGGCGCACACCAGCGAACTGGTGGTGGTCTGGCCGAGCCGGTCGAGCTGGCTGTCGAGCAGTTGTTCCTGCATGCCGCCGAGTTCGGGATGGTGCGTCGGCAGCGGCGTCCCGAGGTCGGCGGCGGCGATCAGCATGCGGTTGGCCGGCGCGTCGAAGCGCACCTCGCAGCCGAAGGCCTCGCGATGCAGGCGCGCGTCGGCGGGCGCGGGATAGGCGAATTCCATCGCGAGCGGCTGCAGCGCCCGGCGCGTGAGCCACCGGCACTGCATCAGCATGGTCAGGAGGGCGTATTCGACGCGCTGGCGCGGAATGGGCAGCCGGCCGCCGGTGTGTTCCATCACCATCCAGGCGCCGCGCGCCTCGGGCTGCACTGAGAAGCCGGTCGCATCGGAGATCACCGGCATGTAGCGCGCGAGCCGCGCGAGCGCGGCGCCCAGGTCGGCGCTGCAGGCCATCGCATGGCCGACGGTGCCGAGCTTGCTGTGGGTGGCGGCAAGGTCGCGGTGCAGGCCCAGCGTCGGCCGGCCGGCGCGCGCCACCGCGAGCTGCCAGAGCACGCTGACCTCGTCCACCGGGATGCGGGCGTTCTGCCGGTGCAGCGAGTCGGGATCGAAACCGGCGTCCCGCAGCAGCGAGGGAACGTCCAGCCCCTCGGCCTCGAACATCGAGAGCACGCCTTCGAGCCAGGCGGCCGAACTGGTGCGCAGTTCGGGTTGCGGCATGCAGCCCGGGCGGCGCAGCGGCCGGCGCAGGGGTCGAGGGTGGGAGGCTCCTGAAGTCATTCGATTGGCTCGCTTGCGATAGCTGGGAATGGGCCACCCGTTCCTAGAATTTTTCCTCGGGTTCGGCGCGCCGCAGTATGGGCGCCGGGAACAGACCCAGGAATTCCGGTTAACCCGGTGCGGAGGAGGGCAGGTGCAGGCAACGACGCTCCGCCGCGGCTGTCGTGCGCATGACAGCCGCGGCGCCGGCCAGTGCGGGTTTCTGTCATTGTGCGAACCCACGAACATTGCGTGAATCGCCGTACTGTTCGAAACCGCTGAAATCGTTGAAAGAAGGAGCCGCCAGATGCTGGGTTTGATGCAAGACCAACCGCTTTTGATCTCGTCGCTGATCGAGTTCGCCGAGCGCCACCACGGCGACGCCGAAATCGTCTCGCGCCGTGTCGAGGGCGATGTCCACCGGAGCTCGTGGGGCCGGATCGCGGCGCGGGCGCGCCAGGTGGCCAATGCGCTCGACGGCGAGCAGCTGCTCTTCAGCGACCGCGTCGCCACCCTGGCCTGGAACGGCTACCGCCATCTGGAGCTCTACTACGGCGTGAGCGGCACCGGCCGGGTGCTGCACACCATCAACCCGCGGCTGCATCCCGACCAGATCGCCTGGATCGCCAACCACGCCGAGGACCAGATCCTCTGCTTCGACCTGACTTTCCTGCCGCTGGTGCAGGCGGTGCACGCCCGGTGCGGCACCGTGCGCAAATGGGTCGCGCTGTGCGACGCCGACCGGCTGCCCGCCGACAGCGGCATTCCGGGCCTGGTGAGCTACGAGGACTGGATCGGCGGCCAGCCCGACAGCTACGACTGGCCGAGCTTCGACGAGAACTCCGCCTCGAGCATGTGCTACACGAGCGGCACCACCGGCAACCCCAAGGCCGCGCTCTACAGCCACCGCTCCACGCTGCTGCATGCCTATGCCGCCGCGCTGCCCGACGTGATGCGCATCTCCGCGCGCGACGCGGTGCTGCCCGTGGTGCCGATGTTCCACGTCAACGCCTGGGGCATCCCGTACTCGGCGGCGCTCGCGGGCGCGAAGATCGTGTTCCCCGGCCCGGCGCTCGACGGCAAGTCGGTGTTCGAGCTGATCGAGTCCGAGGGTGTCACCTTCGCGGCCGGCGTGCCGACGGTGTGGCAGATGATGCTCGGCCACATGCAGGCCAACGACCTGAAGTTCTCCACGCTCGACCGCACCGTGATCGGCGGCTCGGCCTGCCCGCCGGCCATGATCCGCGCCTTCCAGGACCTGTACAAGGTCGAGGTGCTGCATGCCTGGGGCATGACCGAGATGAGCCCGCTCGGCACGCTGTGCACGCTCAAGAACAAGCACCTCACCATGCCCGCCGAGGCGCAGGTCGCGATCCGCCAGAAGCAGGGCCGCGCGATCTTCGGCGTCGACATGAAGATCGTCGACGGCGAGGGCGAGGAACTGCCCTGGGACGGCAAGGCCTTCGGCGACCTGCTGGTCAAGGGCCCCTGGGTGGTGAAGGAGTACTTCAAGGGCGAGGGCGGCGATCCGCTCGTGCAAGACGCGCAGGGCCGCGGCTGGTTCCCCACGGGCGACGTCGCCACCATCGATCCCGACGGCTACCTGCAGATCACCGACCGCAGCAAGGACGTGATCAAGTCCGGTGGCGAATGGATCAGCTCGATCGACATCGAGAACATCGCCGTCGCCCATCCGGCCGTGGCGATGGCCGCGTGCATCGGCGTGCCGCATCCCAAGTGGGACGAGCGGCCCATCGTCGCCGTGGTGAAGAAGCCCAATGCCGAACTCACGCGCGAGGAACTGCTCGGCTTCTACGAGGGCAAGACGGCCAAGTGGCAGATCCCGGACGACGTGGTCTTCGTCGAGGCGATCCCGATCGGCGCCACCGGCAAGATCCTCAAGACGCGGCTGCGGGAGACGCTGAAGGACTACAAGCTGCCGACAGCCGCGCCCTGAGCCGCGGCTGTCGCGCAGGCGATAGGAAGGCCGCCTGCGCGGTCTTTCTTGCGGGCATTCCCTGTGCGGCGAAGAAATGGGCGCTTGTACGCTGCGGCTCAACCCAACCGGAGACCTCCTCATGCATGCTGTGATCAAGTCAGTCGCCTCCTGTGCCATGCTGCTCGGCGCCGCGGCGTCCTTCGCCCAGAAGGGCGAGACCGTGAAGATCGCCTGGCTCGATCCGCTCTCCGGGCTCATGGCCGCGGTCGGCACCAACCAGCTCAAGACCACGCAGGTGCTGCTCGAGGAATTCAACAGGAAGAACGCCTCGGGCGTGAAGTTCGAGCTCATCGCCATCGACAACAAGCTGAGCCCGCAGGAGACCAGCAGCGCGCTGCGCTCGGCGATGGACCAGGGCGCGCGCTACGTGATCCAGGGCAACGGCTCCGGCCCCGCGCTCGCGATCATCGATGCGCTCGAGAAGCACAACGCCCGCAATCCCGGCAAGGAACTGGTCTACATCAACTACGCGGCCGTCGATCCGGACCTGACCAACAGCAAGTGCAGCTACTGGCACTTCCGCCTCGATGCCGACACCTCGATGAAGATGGAGGTGCTGACCACCTTCATGAAGGAGCAGCCCGAGATCAAGAAGGTCTACATCCTGGGACAGAACTATTCGCACGGCCAGCAGGTCTCTAAGTTCGCGAAGGACAACCTCAAGGCCAAGCGCCCCGACATCGAGATCGTCGGCGACGACCTGCATCCGCTCGCCCAGGTGCGCGACTTCTCGCCCTACATCGCGAAGATCAAGGCCTCGGGCGCCGACTCGGTCATCACCGGCAACTGGGGCTCCGACCTCGCGCTGCTCATCAAGTCGGCCAACGACGCAGGGCTTAACGTCAAGTTCTTCACCTACTACGCCTACGGCACCGGCGCGCCGACCGCCATGGGCACCGGCGCCGACGGCCGCGTCTACACCGTCGGCTACGGCCACTACAACATGGGCGGCGACATCCAGCGGATCATGGGCGAGTACAAGAAGAAGATGGGCGACGACATGGTGCAGACCTCGATCTATACCGTCTTCGCCATGCTCGACACCGCCTTCGCGAGAACCCGCTCGACCGACCCCGTGAAGGTCGCGGCTGCGATGGAAGGCATGAAGTTCAAGAGCTTCAACGGCGACGTCGAGATGCGCAAGTCCGATCACCAGCTCCAGCAGGGCCTCTTCATCACCAAGTGGCAGAAGGCGGGCGGCAAGTTTCCCTACGACGCCGAGAACACGGGCTACACGCTCGCGCCCGTGAAGTACTACGAATCGTATGTGGCCAGCACGCCCACCACCTGCCAGATGAAGCGTCCGTGAGCTTCATGCGCAATGCGTTTCCTACCGGCGGGTAGAAAGAAGCCTACCCGCCGGTAGCAACCTGGGTTTTCCAGTGTCACCTGCGCGATAGAAACGGGCCCTGCGGCCGCCTCCTTACGGGCATTCCCTGAGGGGAGGGGGTCTAAACGCTTGTACTCTCGTGCGGCCTTTGAATCGGTTTGATCAGGAGAAATAGATCGTGAAGTTCGCTCTCAAAATCGCTACTGCAGCCATTCTTTCCGCCGCCGCCACTGGCGCCCTGGCCCAGAAGGGTGAAACCGTGAAGATCGCCTGGCTCGATCCGCTCTCGGGCCTGATGGCCGCGGTCGGCACCAACCAGCTCAAGACCTTCCAGTTCCTGGCCGAGGAGTTCAACAAGAAGAACGCGGCCGGCGTGAAGTTCGAGATCATCGGCATCGACAACAAGCTCAGCCCGCAGGAGACCACCGCCGCACTGCGCTCGGCCATGGACCAGGGCGCGCGCTACGTGGTGCAGGGCAACGGCTCCGGCCCCGCACTCGCGATCATCGATGCGCTCGAGAAGCACAACGCGCGCAATCCCGGCAAGGAAGTGGTCTACATCAACTACGCGGCCGTCGATCCCGACCTGACCAACAGCAAGTGCAGCTACTGGCACTTCCGCCTCGATGCCGACACCTCGATGAAGATGGAGGCGCTGACCACCTTCATGAAGGACCAGCCCGAGATCAAGAAGGTCTACCTGATCAACCAGAACTACTCGCACGGCCAGCAGGTCTCGAAGTTCGCGAAGGACAACCTCAAGGCCAAGCGCCCCGACGTCGAGATCGTCGGCGACGACCTGCATCCGCTCGCCCAGGTGCGCGACTTCTCGCCGTACATCGCCAAGATCAAGGCCTCGGGCGCCGACTCGGTCATCACCGGCAACTGGGGTTCCGACCTCGCGCTGCTCATCAAGTCGGCCAACGACTCGGGGCTGAACGTCAAGTTCTACACCTACTACGCGGTCACCAACGGCACGCCCACCGCCATGGGCGCGGCCTCCGACGGCAAGGTCTACCAGGTGGGCTACAGCCACTACAACGCCCCGGGCCCCGTGCAGCCGCTCATGAACGAGTTCAAGAAGAAGTTCAACGACGACATGTACACCACCGACATCTACACGGTGTACGCCATGCTGAGCGAAGCCTTCGTGCGCACCAAGTCGACCGATCCGGTCAAGGTCGCGGCCGCGATGGAAGGCATGAAGTTCAAGAGCTTCAACGGCGACGTCGAGATGCGCAAGGCCGACCACCAGCTGCAGCAGGGCCTGTGGATCACGCGCTGGCAGAAGGCCGATGCCAAGAACCCCTACAGCCCCGAGAACACCGGCTACACCCTGGCACCGGTGAAGTTCTACGAGGCCTACGTGGCGAGCACGCCCACGACCTGCCAGATGAAGCGGCCGAACTCCTGATTCGAGCCCTGACTGGTCAAGGCCCGACTTCACCGCTCGGGCCTTTTTCTTTTCCCCCTGCCACGAAAGACCGATGAACGTCGAATTCTTCGTCATCTCGCTGCTCAACGGCGTCAGCTACGGGCTGCTGCTGTTCATGCTGAGCTCCGGCCTCACGCTGATCTTCAGCATGATGGGCGTGCTGAACTTCGCGCACGCGAGCTTCTACATGCTCGGTGCCTACATCGCCTACACGCTGTCGGGCATCGTGGGCTTCTGGCCCGCGCTCTTCATCGCGCCGCTGCTGGTGGGCCTGCTCGGCGCCGCCTTCGAGCGCTACAGCCTGCGCCGCGTGCACAAGTTCGGCCACGTGCCCGAACTGCTCGTGACCTTCGGCCTTTCGTACCTGATCCTCGAACTGGTCCAGCTCGCCTGGGGCCGCTCGACGGTGCCCTACGGCCTGCCGACGCAGCTGCAGGGGCCGCTCTTCACGCTCTACGGCACGCAGTTCCCGAAGTCGCGCTCCTTCATCATGCTGGTGGCGGTGCTGATGCTGATCTCGGTGTGGTTGCTGCTCACGCGCACGCGCATCGGCCTGGTGATCCAGGCGGCGCTCAAGCATCCCGAGATGGTGGAGGCGCTGGGCCACAACGTGCCGCGCGTCTTCATGCTCGTCTTCGGCGGCGGCGCGGCGCTCGCGGGCCTCGCGGGCGTGGTCGGCGGCAACACCTACGTCACCGAGCCCGCGATGGCGGCCTCGGTCGGCTCGATCATCTTCGTGGTCGTGGTGGTCGGCGGCATGGGGTCGCTGGCCGGGGCCTTCCTCGCGTCGCTGCTGATCGGGATCATCCAGACCTTCGCGGTCGCGATGGACAACTCGTTCGCGGGCGGGCTGCAGATGCTCGGCGTCCAGGTGACCGATCAGACCTTCGGCTACGAACTGCTCAAGCTCACGATCTCGCAGGTGGCGCCCATCCTGCCGTACCTGTTCCTGGTGCTGATCCTCATCTTCCGGCCCAAGGGCCTTCTCGGCACGCGGGAGGACTGACGCATGACCGCCACCACCGTGCCCACCACCACCCGCTACTACCGCTTCAAGCCCTGGAACATCGGGCGCTTCCTGATCTGGTCGCTGTTCGCGATCGCGCTGATCGTCTCGCCGCACCTGTTCAAGAGCAGCCTGGCGCTGACCATGCTCTCGCAGATGGGCTATCTCATCATCATCTGCCTGAGCTACAACATCCTGCTCGGCCAGGGCGGCATGCTGAGCTTCGGCCATGCGGTGTACGTCGGCCTCGGCTCGTTCATCGCGATCCATGCGATGAACCTCGCGGGCAAGGGCGCGCTGCCGGTGCCGCTGGTGCTGATCCCGCTCGTGGGCGGCCTGGCCGGCATGTTCTTCGCGATCCTGTTCGGCTTCGTCACCACCAAGAAGTCGGGCACCACCTTCGCGATGATCACGCTCGGCATCGGCGAGCTCGTCGCCGCGATGGCGTTGATGTTCCCGAGCTTCTTCGGCGGCGAGGGCGGCATCACCACCAACCGCGTCTACGGCGGCAAGTTCTTCGGCTTCGATTTCGGTCCGCAGATCCAGGTCTACTACCTGATCGCCGCCTATTGCTTCGTCTGCACGGCGCTGATGTTCGCCTTCACCGGCACGCCGCTGGGTCGCATGCTCAACGCGGTGCGCGACAACCCGGAGCGGGTGGAGTTCGTCGGCTACAACACGCAGCGCGTGCGCTACTTCGCCTTCATCATCGCGGGCTTCTTCGCGGGCATCGGCGGCGGGCTGGCGGCCATCAACTTCGAGATCGTGAACGCGGCCGACAGCCTGAGCGCCATCCGCTCGGGCGGCTACCTGCTGTTCACCTTCCTCGGCGGGGCGGTGTTCTTCTTCGGTCCGATCATCGGCGCGGTGCTGCTGGTGTTCGCCTCGATCCTGCTCTCTGAACTGTCCAAAGCCTGGCAGCTCTACTTCGGCCTCGTGTTCGTCTTCATGGTGATGTTCGCGCCCGGCGGCATCGCGAGCCTGGTGATGATGAACCTGCGCGTCGCGAAGTTCGGCAAGTTCAACCGGCTCTGGCTGCTGTACGTCGCGCTCGCCGTCGCACTGGTGCCGGTGGTGATCGGCGCCGCGGCGCTGATCGAGATGATCTACCACATCCAGCTCAATGCGGCGCTCGGCCCGCAGCTCAATTTCTTCGGCGTGGCGCTCGACACCTCGACGGCCACGAGCTGGATCGGCGCCGCCGCGATCCTCGCCGTGGGCGTGGCCGCGCTCGAAGTGGCGCGGCGCCGCTTCGTCCGCGTCTGGGGACAGGCCCAGGAAGAGATCGAAGCCGAAATCAAGCGCCGGGAGGCCGCATAAATGAGCGCGCAATACGCACTGGAACTGAAGGCGCTGCGCAAGGCCTTCGGCAAGACCGAGATCATCCGCGGCGTCGACCTGGCCGTGAAGGCCGGCGAGCGCATCGCCATCATCGGCCCCAACGGCGCGGGCAAGTCGACGCTGTTCAACCTGATCAGCGGGCGCCTTGCGCCATCGAGCGGCGAGGTGCTGCTGAACGGCCAGCGCATCGACGGCAAGAAGCCCTACGAGATCAACCGGCTGGGCCTTTCGCGCAGCTTCCAGATCACCAACATCTTCCCCAAGCTCAGCGTGTTCGAGAACCTGCGCTGCGGCGTGCTCTGGAGCCTGGGCTACAAGTACACCTTCCTGCGCTTCCTCTCGAACCTCGACGACGCCAATGCGCGCACCGAGGAGCTGCTGCGCCAGATCGGCCTGGAGCGCAAGCGCGACGTGCAGGCGGTGAACCTCACCTACGCCGAGCAGCGCGCGCTCGAGATCGGCGTGACGATCGCGGGCGGCGCGGGCGTGATCCTGCTCGACGAGCCCACGGCCGGCATGAGCAAGACCGAGACCGCCCACTTCATCGCGCTGATCAAGCAGGTCACCACCGGCAAGACGCTGCTCACGGTGGAGCACGACATGGGCGTGGTCTTCGGCCTGGCCGACAAGATCGCGGTGGTGGTCTACGGCGAGGTGATCGCGTTCGACACCCCCGCGGCCGTGCGCTCGAACGCGCGCGTGCAGGAAGCCTACCTGGGCTCCACCGTCGCCGACGCGCAGGCGGGGCATTGAAACCGGACAGCCGAACGCAGAAGAAAGACAAAAGCGACGCAGAGGTCGCAGAAAAAGACATGGAACATTTCTGGTTCTCCCTTCTGCGACTTCTGCGAAACCTTCGCGTCCTCTGCGTTCGGACGTCCGAATTGGGTATTTGACATGCTGAAGCTTCACGACATCCACGCCTACTACGGCAAGAGCCATGTGCTGCATGGCGTTTCGTTCACCGTCGGACCCGGCGAGATCGTCGCGCTGCTCGGGCGCAACGGCTCGGGCCGTTCGACCACGGCCAAGGCCATCATGGGCCTGGTCCATGCCGAGGGCACGCTGCGCTGGAAGGACGAGGACATCCTGCGCCGCAAGGCCTACGAGATCGCGCACCTGGGCATCGGCTACGTGCCCGAGAACCGCGACATCTTCCCCAAGCTCACGGTGCACCAGAACCTGCTGCTGGGGCAGAAGGGATCGGGCAAGGACAGCCGCTGGTCCTTCGACGACATGTACGGCATGTTCCCGCGCCTCAAGGAGCGTCAGCACACCGAGGCCGGCGTGCTCTCGGGCGGCGAGCAGCAGATGCTGACGCTGTGCCGCACGCTGATGGGCGACCCCGACCTGATCATCATCGACGAGCCCACCGAGGGCCTCGCGCCGAAGATCGTCGAACTCGTGGGCCAGTACCTCAAGACGCTCAAGGACAAGGGCATCTCGGTGCTGCTGATCGAGCAGAAGCTCACCATCGCGATGCAGATCTCCGACCGCGCGCTCGTCATGGGCCACGGCAGCATCGTCTTCGACGGCACGCCCGACAGCCTGCGCGCCGATGCGGGCACGCGCAAGGAGTGGCTGGAGGTTTGAGGCCGTAGAAGCCGGACAGCCGAACGCAGAAGGAAGACAAAAGTTACGCAGAAGTCGCAGAACAGACCCAGAACAATTTTTTTTGGTTTTCCCTTCTGCGACCTCTGCGGAACCTTCGCGCCCTCTGCGTTCTGAACCCGCTTCCACCCCTTGTCTCTACAGCGACTGCGTGCCATTGTTGCGGTGCGCCAAACGCCTAGAATCCGCCGGAAAAGAACACTCGTGCTTTTTCGTATCTTTCTTCATCCACCAAGGAATGCAGCATGACGGCTGAATACAAAGTGCTCGGCGATGTCGCCGTGATCACCATGACCAATCCCCCGGTCAACGGTCTCGGTTTCTCGACCCGCATCGGCATCACCGATGGGCTGTCGAAGGCCAATGCCGACGATGCCGTCAAGGCCATCGTCATCACCGGTGCCGGCAAGGCGTTCTCGGGCGGTGCGGACATCAAGGAATTCGGCACGCCCAAGGCGCTGCAGGAGCCCAACCTGCTGAGCGTGATCCTCGCGCTCGAAGCCTCGGCCAAGCCCATCGTGGCGGCCATCCATTCGGTGTGCATGGGCGGCGGGCTCGAACTCGCGCTCGG
Organism: Variovorax sp. TBS-050B; assembly: GCF_029893635.1. Taxonomy (NCBI): domain Bacteria; kingdom Pseudomonadati; phylum Pseudomonadota; class Betaproteobacteria; order Burkholderiales; family Comamonadaceae; genus Variovorax; species Variovorax sp. TBS-050B. The sequence goes on from NZ_JARXYR010000002.1 coordinate 3,861,464, forward strand.
CTGCCATTACCGCGTGGCCGCGCCCGGCACCAACGTCGCGCTGCCCGAGGTCAAGCTCGGCCTGATCCCGGGCGCCGGCGGCACGCAGCGGCTGCCGCGCGTGCTGGGCGTGGAAACCGCGCTCAACATGATCGTGAGCGGCGAACCGGTGAAGAGCGAACTGCTGGCCTCGCTGCCGGGCCAGAAGCTGTTCGACCGCCTCGCGGCCTCGCCCGAATCGGTGTTCGAGGAGGCTGTGGCCTTCGCGAAGTCGGTTGCCGGCAAGGAAGGCGAACTGCCGCTGGTGCGCAACCTGCCGTGCAAGCATCCGCAGGGCGACGCCTACTTCCAGTTCGCGCGCAACATGGTCGGCGGCATGTCGAAGAACTATCCGGCGCCGTTGCAGTGCGTCGACGCGGTGCAGGCCGCCACCAGGATGAAGTTCGACGACGGCATGGCCGAGGAGCGCCGCATCTTCACCGCGCTGATGTTCACGCCCGAATCGCTGGCGCTGCGCCACCTGTTCATGGCCGAGCGCGCCGCCTCCAAGATTCCCGACGTGCCCGAGGACACGCCCAAGCGCGAGATCAGGTCGGTCGGCGTGATCGGCGCCGGCACCATGGGCGGCGGCATCTCGATGAACTTCCTCAACGCCGGGATCCCGGTGAAGATCCTCGAGATGAAGCAGGAGGCGCTCGACCGCGGCATCGCCACCATCCGCAAGAACTACGAAGGCCAGATCAAGAAGGGCAAGCTCAAGCAGGACAAGTACGAGCAGCGCATGGCGCTCTTGAGCACCACGCTGGACTACAACGACCTGAAGGACGCCGACCTGATCATCGAGGCCGTGTTCGAGGAACTCGGCGTGAAGGAGAAGGTGTTCAAGCAGCTCGACGAAGTCGCGAAGCAGGGTGCGATCCTGGCCTCGAACACCTCCACGCTCGACGTGGACAAGATCGCCGCCTTCACGAAGCGTCCGCAGGACGTGGTCGGCATGCACTTCTTCAGCCCGGCCAACGTGATGAAGCTGCTCGAGGTGGTGCGCGGCAAGCAGACCGGCAAGGACGTGCTGGCGACCGTGATGGACATCGCCAAGAAGATCAAGAAGACGGCCGTGGTGTCGGGCGTGTGCGACGGCTTCATCGGCAACCGCATGATCGAGCAGTACAGCCGCCAGGCCGGCTTCCTGCTCGACGAAGGCGCGACGCCGCAGCAGGTCGACAAGGCGATCGAGAAGTTCGGCTTCGCGATGGGCCCGTTCCGCATGGGCGACCTCGCGGGCAACGACATCGGCTGGGCGATCCGCAAGCGCCGCGCGGTCGAGCACCCCGACATGAAGTACAGCCGCACCGCCGACAAGCTCTGCGAGCTCGGCCGCTTCGGCCAGAAGACCGGGGCAGGGTGGTACGACTACCAGGCCGGCAAGCGCGATGCGATCCCGTCGGAACTGGTCAACAAGATGATCGAGGACCACCGCAAGGAACTCGGCATCACGCCGCGCAAGATCTCGGACGAGGAGATCGTGCAGCGCCTGGTCTACGCGCTGGTGAACGAAGGCGCGCACATCCTCGAGGACGGCATCGCTTCGAAGGCCGGCGACATCGACATGGTCTACCTCACGGGCTACGGCTTCCCGGTGTGGCGCGGCGGCCCGATGCACTACGCCTCGCAGGTCGGCCTCTACAACGTGGCCGAGACCATGAAGCGCTTCGCGAAGAACCCGCGCGACGACGCGGCCTTCTGGCAGCCCGCGCCGCTGATCCAGAAGCTCGTGGCCGAAGGTAAGTCCTTCAGCTGACCGACCGGAGCCACGGCCGCCCATGTTGAAACGCATCCTCCTGGGGCTGCTGCTGGTGCTCGTCGCGCTGGTGGCGGCCGTGGCGGTCAAGACCTGGACCACGCCCTCGCGCCAGCTCGCGGTGGCGCCCGCGCCGAAGCCCGAGATCGACCTGCAGGCCGCCGCGAAACGGCTCGCAGGCGCGATCCCGATCCGCACCGTCTCGAGCCTCGACGATCCGGCCGCCAACCTGGCCGAGTTCGACAAGCTGCACGCCTACCTGCAGCAGCAGTTCCCTAAGCTCCATGCCACGCTCCAGCGCGAGGTGGTGGGCCAGAAGGCGCTGCTCTACACCTGGACCGGCAGCGACCCCAAGGCGATGCCGATCGCACTGATGGCGCACCAGGACATGGTGCCGATCGCGCCGGGCACCGAGAAGGCCTGGAGCGTCGACCCGTTCTCGGGCGAGATCAAGGACGGCTTCGTCTGGGGCCGCGGCACGCTCGACAACAAGGGCAACCTGTTCGCGCAGATGGAAGCCGTCGAGCTGCTGGTTACGAGCGGCTTCCAGCCGCGGCAGACCGTCTACCTCGTGATGGGCGACGACGAGGAAGTCAGCGGCCTGCGCGGCGCGCAGCCGATCGCCGAGCTGCTCAAGTCGCGCGGCGTGCGGCTCGAATGGGTGCTCGACGAGGGCCTGCTCGTGCTCGACGGCGTGCTGCCCGGGCTCGGCAAGCCCGCGGCGCTGATCGGCCTGGCCGAGAAGGGCTATGCGACCTTCTTCCTCTCGCTCGACACCGCGCCCGGCCATTCGTCGATGCCGCCCGCGAAGAGCGCCATCGGCCGCCTGAGCGCCGCGCTCGCACGGCTGGAGGCGAACCCGATGCCCGGCGGCATCCGCGGCGTGGCCGGCGAGATGTTCGGCACGCTCGCGCCCGAGATGAGCGGCGTCAACCGCGTGATGCTGTCCAACCTCTGGCTCACCGAGCCGCTGGTGCGCGCCCAGCTCGAGAAGAGCCCGAGCAGCAACGCGATGCTGCGCACCACCACCGCGCTGACCATCGTGCGCGCCGGCAACAAGGACAACGTGCTGCCCGGCCGCGCCGAGGCGGCGGTCAATTTCCGCGTGCTGCCGGGCGACACCATCGACAGCGTCGAGGCGCACCTGCGAAAGCAGCTCGGCGACGACGAGATCAAGATCAAGCGCTACCCAGGCAACTCCGAGGCCTCGCCGGTCTCGCCGACCGACAGCACCGGCTACCGCGCGATCGCGCAGGCGGTGCGGCAGTCGTTCCCCGACGTGCTCGTGGCGCCCGGCCTGATGACCGCGGCCACCGACTCGCGCCACTTCAGCCTCGTGAGCGACGCGGTGTTCCGCTTCTCGCCCTACCGCATGAAGAGCGAGGACCTCGCGCGCTTCCACGGCAACAACGAGCGCCTCGCGATCGCCAACTACGGCGAGATGATCGGCTTCTACCACCAGCTCCTGCGCAACACCCACGCTGCGCCGGCGCAATGACGACACCACCGTTTCCCTTCCATCTTCAAAGGACTTCACCATGACCAGCGCCGTCATCGTTTCCACCGCCCGCACGCCGCTCGCCAAGAGCTGGAAGGGTGCCTTCAACATGACGCATGGCGCCACGCTCGGCGGCCATGCGGTGCAGCATGCGATCTCGCGCGCCGGCATCGAGGCGGCCGAGGTCGACGACGTGATCATGGGCTGCGCCACGCCCGAGGGCGCCACCGGCTCCAACATCGCGCGCCAGATCGCGCTGCGCGCCGGCTGCCCGATCACGACCTCGGGCATGACCATCAACCGCTTCTGTTCCTCGGGCCTGCAGACCATCGCCACCGCCTCGCAGCGCATCATCGCGGGCGAGGGCGAGGTGTACGTGGCCGGCGGCGTCGAGAGCATCTCCTGCGTGCAGAACGAGGCCAACAAGCACATGCTGGCCGACCCGTGGCTCGTGAAGCACAAGCCCGAGATCTACTGGAACATGCTGCAGACCGCCGAGCAGGTCGCCAAGCGCTACAACATCGGCCGCGACGCGATGGACGAGTACGGCGCCGCCAGCCAGCAGCGCGCCACCGCCGCGCTCGAAGCCGGCAAGTTCAAGGACGAGATCGCGCCGATCACCGTGCTGGCCGGCGTGGCCGACCCGGTGATGGGCCTGCGCACCAAGGAAGTCACGGTCGAGAACGACGAAGGCATCCGCCCGGGTACCACCAAGGAAGGCATCAGCGGCATCCGCTCCGCGCTGCCCGGCGGCCTGATCTCGGCCGGCAACGCGAGCCAGTTCTCCGACGGCGGCGGCGCCTGCGTGGTGGTCGACGAGACCTACGCCGAACGCAAGGGCCTGAAGCCGCTCGGCCGCTTCCTCGGCTTCGCCGTCGCCGGCTGCGAGCCCGACGAGATGGGCATCGGCCCGGTCTTCGCGGTGCCGAAGGTGCTCAACAAGCTCGGCCTCAAGGTCGGCGACATCGACCTCTGGGAACTCAACGAAGCCTTCGCGGTGCAGGTGATCTACTGCCGCGACAAGCTCGGCATCCCGGGCGACCGCCTCAACGTCAACGGCGGCGCGATCGCCGTCGGCCACCCCTACGGCGTGAGCGGCCAGCGCCTCACCGGCCACGCGCTGATCGAAGGCAAGCGCCGCGGCGCGAAGAAGGTCGTGGTGACGATGTGCATCGGCGGCGGCATGGGTGCCGCGGGCGTGTTCGAAGTGCTCTGATCTCCTGAGCCGCTGAAGTCGGACTTCCGAACGCAGAAGTCGCGAAGATTACGCAGAAGTCGCAGAAGGGAAACCAGAATCCTTGTTGGTTTTTCTCTGCGACTTTTGCGTCGCTTTTGTATTTCTTCTGCGTTCGGCTGTCCGATCCCGATTCCTCGGAGAACCCCATGAGCCTTCGTTCCACCCTCGACTTCCTGCTCTACGACTGGCTCGACGCCGAGTCGCTCAACCAGCGCACGCGCTTTGCCGACCATTCGCGCGAGACCTTCGATGCGGTGCTCGACACCTGCGAGCGCATCGCGCGCGAGAAGTACGCGCCGTTCAACCGCACCGTCGACACCCAGGAGCCGCACTTCGACGGCGAGAAGGTGATCCTGCCGCAGGCCACGCATGACGCCCACAAGGCCTTCGTCGAGTCCGGCATGATGAGCGCCGCGCAGGACTACGAGATCGGCGGCATGCAGCTGCCCTACACGCTGCAGGCCGCGGCCAACAGCTTCTTCGCGATGGCCTCGGTCAGCATCGGCTCGAACATGCTCACGAGCGGCAACGCCAACCTGCTGATGGTGCACGGCACCGAGATGCAGAAGGAGGTGTTCGCGAAGAACGAGTTTTCCGGCCGCTGGGCCGGCACCATGTGCCTGTCGGAGCCGCAGGCCGGCTCCTCGCTCAGCGACGTGGCGACGCGCGCGGTGCCCGACGGCGACGATTTCCAGAGCGATCCGCTCGGGCCGCGCTACCGGCTCACCGGCAACAAGATGTGGATCTCCTCGGGCGACCATGAGCTCACCGAGAACATCGTGCACATCGTGCTCGCGAAGATCCCCGACGAGAACGGCCGGCTCGTGCCCGGCACGCGCGGCATCTCGCTCTTCATCGTGCCCAAGCGCATGGTGAACACCCAGGGCGAGCTCACCGGCCAGCGCAACGACGTGGCGCTCGCGGGCCTCAACCACAAGCTCGGCTGGCGCGGCACCACCAATACGCTGCTCAATTTCGGCGAGGGCCGCTATCCGGTGGACGGCAAGGCCGGCGCGGTCGGCTACCTGGTCGGCGCGCCGGGCAAGGGGCTGCACTGCATGTTCCACATGATGAACGAGGCGCGCATCGGCGTCGGCACGGCGGCGACCATGCTCGGCATGGCCGGCTACCACGCCTCGCTCGAGTATGCGAAGACGCGGCCGCAGGGCCGTCTGGTGAAGAAGCCCGACAGCGCGGCCGGCGATGCCAAGGTGGTCAAGGACTCGGCCGGCCCGCAGGTGCGCATCATCGAACATGCCGACGTGCGCCGCATGCTGCTCGCGCAGAAGGCCTATTGCGAAGGCGCGCTCGCGCTCGAGCTGTACTGCGCGCGACTGGTCGACGAGCAGAAGACCGGCGACGCGCAGGCCGCCGACGACGCGCGCCTGCTGCTGGAAGTGCTCACGCCGATCGCCAAGAGCTGGCCCAGCGAATGGTGCCTGGAGGCCAATTCGCTCGCGATCCAGGTGCACGGCGGCTACGGCTACACGCGCGACTTCCCGGTCGAGCAGTACTGGCGCGACAACCGCCTGAACATGATCCACGAGGGCACGCACGGCATCCAGGCGGCCGACCTGCTGGGGCGCAAGGTGCTGATGGAAAAGGGCCGCGGCCTGCAGCTGCTGGCCGGCCGCATGGGCGAGACCATCGGCCGCGCGGGCAAGGTGCCGGCGCTCGCGCCGCATGCCCGGGCGCTCGGCGCCGCGCTGCAGCGCATCGGCAGCGCCACCGAGGCCGCGTGGTCCACCGGCGACCCCGCCGAGGCGCTCGCCAATGCCGTGCCGTACATGCAGGCCTTCGGCCACACGGTGCTGGCCTGGATTTGGCTCGACGTGGCCGTGCGCGCGCTCGAAATCGACGCGCTGAAGGCGAGGGCGGTCACTGCTGGCAAGATAGGCGCCACGGATTACTTCTTCCACTACGAGCTGCCGAAGATCGGCGCCTGGCTCAACGTGGTCGAAAGCCGCGACCCCACCTGTACCGCTTTGCCCGAGGACGCTTTCTGACAATGGCCGACGCCAACCCCGACACCCCCAGCAACCCTTCCGCCGATACGCCCAAGCCGCATGCGCGGCTCGAGAAATGGATCTGGATCCTGATCTACGGCGGCCTGTTCGCCGTGATCCTCGGCATCGCCACCGGCCGCACCGAACCGGCGCTCGGCTGGTCGATCGCCACGCCCGGCGGCGTGGCCGCGCTGGTGGGCTTCGTGCTCATCTACGTGCGTTCCCGACTCAAGTAGGCCAGACGCCAGGAGACCGACCATGCTCAAGCACATCGTGATGTGGAAGTTCAAGGAACATGCCGAGGGCGCCGACAAGGCCACCAACCTGCGCAAGGCCAAGGCGCTACTCGACGCCTGCGCGAAGCTCTCGCCCGGCACGCTGAAGTTCGAGGTCGCCATCGCCCAGCCCGGGCTGGAGGCCACCTACGACCTGGTGCTCTATTCGGAATTCACCGACGCCGCCGCGCTCGCGGACTATGCCGACCATCCGCAGCACGTCGCGCTCAAGCCCTTCATCGGCGCCGTCCGCGAAGCGCGCCAGTGCATGGACTACGTGGCATGACTCACCCCCAGGCTGCGCGCACTTCGTGTCGCTTCGCCAACCCCCTTGCAGGGGGCAACGCCTGCGGCCCGGCAAAGCCGGTTCCGCGGCATTCCCCGACCTGAAAAACCAGCGCCCACAGGAGACCTCTCGCCATGACCGCACGCACCGTCCAGCAACTCTTCGACCTCAAGGGCAAGACCGCCCTGATCACCGGCGGCTCGCGCGGCCTCGGCCTGCAGATGGCGCATGCGCTCGGCGAGGCGGGCGCGAAGATCATGCTGAGTTCGCGCAAGGCCGAAGACCTCGAGCAGGCCGCGGCCGAACTGCAGGCCGCGGGCATCGACGCGCGCTGGATCGCGGCCGACTGCGCCAGGGAGGAAGAGACGCGCCGCCTCGCCGACGAAACGCTGGCGCGCATGGGCGCGATCGACATCCTCGTGAACAACGCAGGCGCGAGCTGGGGCGCACCGGCCGAGAGCCATCCGGTCGAGGCCTGGGACAAGGTGATGAACCTCAACGTGCGCGGCTACTTCATCCTGTCGCAGCAGGTGGCCAACAAGTACATGATCCCGAAGAAAGCCGGCCGCATCATCAACATCGCCTCGATCGCAGGCCTGAACGGCAACCCGCCCGAGATGCGCACGCTGGCCTACAACACCTCCAAGACCGCGGTGATCGGCTTCACGCGCACGCTCGCGGCCGAATGGGGCCGCCACGGCATCAACGTGAACGCGATCTGCCCCGGCTTCTTCATGACGAAGATGGCCGCCGGGCTCATCAAGTCGCTCGGCGAGGACAAGATGGCCGCGCAGGCGCCGCTCGGCCGCCTCGGCGACGACGAAGACCTCAAGGGCGTGGCGCTGCTCTACGCGAGCGATGCCGGCAAGCACATCACGGGCCAGTGGCTCGCGGTGGACGGCGGCGTGAGCGTCGTACTCGGCGCGGCCTGAACCACCTATGACCGAACCTTCCGACGACATCAACATCCGCTCCTACACGAGCCAGATTCCCTTCGCGCGCCACCTCGGCTTCGAGCTCACGAAGTTCGAGGGTGGCGAGTCCGAGATCCGCTACACCGCGAAGCCCGAGCACCTCAACACCTTCGACGTGACGCACGGCGGCGCCTGCATGACGCTGCTCGACATCACCATGGCCGCGGCCGCACGCAGCGTGGCGCCCGAGACCGGCGTGGTGACCATCGAGATGAAGACCAGCTTCATGCAGCCCTCGGTCGGCCCGCTGCATGCGCGCGGCACGCTGATCCACCGCACCGCCACGCTGGCCTTCACCGAGGCGAAGATCTACGACGAACAGGAGCGCGTCTGCGCCCATGCCACCGGCACCTTCAAGTACGTGAAGCGCCGCCTGCCCACCGGCCCCGCCAGCGCCAACGCGATGCGGCCGCCGTCCACCGACTGATCCCACGGAGATCCCCATGCCCGTCAACAAGCAGATCCACCTCGACAACCGCCCCGAGGGCGAAGCCGTCGCGAGCAACTTCAAGCTCGTGAGCGCCGAGACGCCGCCGCTGGCCGAGAACCAGGTGCTGGTGCGCCACCACTACATGAGCCTCGACCCCTACATGCGCGGGCGCATGAACGACGCCAAGAGCTACGCCCAGCCGCAGCCGCTGGGCCAGGTGATGCAGGGCGGCACGGCCGGCGAGGTGGTCGAGAGCCGCCATCCCAAGTACGCCGTGGGCGACAAGGTGGTGGGCTTCGGCGGCTGGCAGGAGTACAGCGTGGTCGATGCCTCGCAGCCCGGCGCGCTCAAGAAGGTCGACACCACGCAGGTGCCGCTGTCGCACTACCTGGGCGCCGTCGGCATGCCGGGCGTGACCGCCTGGTACGGCCTGGTGAAGATCATCGCGCCGAAGGCCGGCGAGACCCTGGTCGTCACCGCCGCGAGCGGTGCCGTGGGCAGCGCCTTCGGCGCGCTCGCCAAGGCGCGCGGCTGCCGCGTGGTCGGCATCGCGGGCGGCGCCGAGAAGTGCCGCTACGTGACCGAGGAGCTCGGCTTCGACGCCTGCATCGACTACCGCGCCCATCCCGACGTGAAGAGCATGAGCGCGGCGCTCAAGGAAGCCTGCCCGAAGGGCATCGACGGCTACTTCGAGAACGTCGGCGGCTACATCTTCGACGCGGTGCTGCTGCGCGCCAACGCCTTCGCGCGCGTCGCGCTGTGCGGCATGATCGCGGGCTACGACGGCCAGCCGCTGCCGCTTGCGAACCCCGCGCTGATCCTCATCAACCGCATGAAGATCGAGGGCTTCATCGTCAGCGAGCACATGGAGGTCTGGCCCGAGGCGCTGGCCGAGCTCGGCGCGCTGGTCGCGAGCGGCAAGCTGCGGCCGCGCGAATCGGTGGCGCAGGGCATCGAGTCCGCCCCTGAAGCCTTCCTGGGTTTGCTCAAGGGCAAGAATTTCGGCAAGCAGCTCGTCAAGCTCGTCTGAACCCGCGCGGCAAGGCGGCCGCGACATACGGAGGTACCGAATGGATGCGACCCACGAGGTGTTCAACCAGCCCGCACCCCTCACGGGCTACAACCTCTTCGAAACCCACCGGCCGCTGCGCGACGCGCTGACCTTCAACGCGCCCGCGCTCGACACCGCGCCGCTGCAGGCGCTGGGCGCCATCGCCGGCACGGCCGACATGCAGGCCCATGCGCGGCTCGCGAACACGCACACGCCCGCGCTCCACACGCACGACCGCTACGGCCGCCGCATCGACGAGGTCGAGTTCCATCCGAGCTACCACGCGCTGATGGCCGCGGCCGTGGGCGCCGGGCTGCACGGCACGCCGTGGCTCGGCGGATCGGCCTCGCCGCACGTGCTGCGCGCCGCGGGCTTCATGCTCTTCACCGAGCTCGAGCCTTCGATCCTGTGCCCGATCTCGATGACCTACGCCGCCACGCCCGCGCTGCGCGGCAATGCGGCCGTGTACGCCGACTGGGGCGCGAAGCTCGGCAGCCGCGACTACGACCCGGTGCTGCGCTTCGTCGCCGACAAGCCCGGCGTGACCATGGGCATGGGCATGACCGAGAAGCAGGGCGGCTCCGACGTGCGCGCGAACACCACGCAGGCGGTGCGCGACGGCAGCGATGCCTGGGGCGGGCGCTATGCGCTCACCGGCCACAAGTGGTTCTTCTCGGCGCCGATGTGCGACGCCTTCCTGGTGCTCGCGCAGGCGCCCGCGGGCCTGAGCTGCTTCTTCCTGCCGCGCGTGCGGCCCGACGGCAGCCGCAACGCAATCCGCATCCAGCGCCTGAAGGACAAGCTCGGCAACAAGGCCAACGCGAGCTCCGAGGTCGAGTTCCACGGCGCCACCGCATGGCTCGTGGGCGAGGAGGGCCGCGGCATCCCGCAGATCCTCGAGATGGGCACGATGACGCGGCTCGACTGCGCGCTCGGCACCAGCGGCCTGATGCGCCAGGCGCTCGCGCTCGCCATCGACCACACCGCGCAGCGCAGCGCCTTCGGCAAGCCGCTGATCGCGCAGCCGCTGATGAAGAACGTGCTGGCCGACCTCGCGCTCGAGAGCGAGGCCGCCACGGCGCTCGCGGTCCGCCTCGCGCGCGCCTTCGACCGGCCGCACGACGAACACGAGCGCCTGATGGCGCGCCTGCTCACGCCGGTCGCCAAGTTCTGGATCTGCAAGCGCGGCAGCCACCTGGCGCAGGAGGCGATGGAATGCCTTGGCGGCAACGGCTACGTGGAGGAGGGCGGCGAGGGCACGATGGCGCGCATCTACCGCGAGATGCCGCTCAACTCGATCTGGGAGGGCGCGGGCAACATCATGGCGCTCGACCTGCTGCGCGGCCTGCGCAAGGGCGACGCGGTGGCCGCGCTCGCGGCCGAGCTCGCGCCGGCGCGCGGCCAGCATGCCGCGCTCGACCGCCTGGCCGATGCGCTGCCCGCGCGCGTCGAGGCAATGGCCTCCGAGGCCGAGGCGCGCCGTCTGGCACAGGACGTCGCGCTCGCGGTCCAGGCTGCGCTCCTGGTGCAGACCGCACCGCCCGAGGTGGCCGGCGCCTTCTGCAATTCGCGGCTCGGCGGCGACTGGGGGCATGCCTTCGGCACGCTGGGCGCGGGCACCGGCTTCGACGCGATCATCGAACGCGCCCGCCCGCGCTGAGCGCGGCACGCCCCCTTCAACCAGGAACCACAAGGACGCCAATGGCCGAACTCATCCTTCATCACTACAACACCTCGCCGTTCTCCGAGAAGGTGCGGCTCATCCTCGGCGCCAAGAAGCTGCCGTGGAAGTCGGTGCTGATCCCGGCCATCATGCCCAAGCCCGAGGTGGAGGCGCTCACGGGCGGCTACCGCAAGACGCCGTTCCTGCAGATCGGCGCCGACGTGTACTGCGACAGCGCGCTGATCGCCGACGTGCTCGAGCACCTGCAGCCCGAGGCGACGCTCTATCCCGAGCCCGAGAAGGGCATGTCGCGCATCCTCGCGCAGTGGGCCGACACCACGCTGTTCTGGGCCGCGATGGCCTGGAACCTGCAGCCGCGCGGCGCGGCCGAGGTGTTCGCCAAGGCGCCGCCCGAGGCCGCCAAGGCCTTCGGCGAGGACCGCGCCAAGATGAGCGCAGGCAACATGACGCGGCTGCGCCCGGCCGATGCCACCAGCGCCTACAAGTCGTACCTGCGCCGGCTCTCGGACATGCTCGACGACAAGCCCTTCCTGCTCGGCGAGGTGCCGTGCATCGCCGACTTCTCCGTCTACCACCCGCTCTGGTACACGCGCCGCGTCGAGTCGGTCCGCACCATCCTCGACCTGACGCCCGCGGTGCTCGACTGGATGGACCGCATGGCCGCCATCGGCCACGGCGAGATCGAGAAGTTCAGCGCCGAGGAGGCGATTGCCGTCGCCAAGGCCGCCGTCCCGCACACGCTGCTGACCGACAGCACCTTCCAGGACGACCACGGCATTCCGCTCGGCAGCGCCGTCACCATCCGCGCCGAGAGCTTCGGCGTCGAGGAAACGCCCGGCACGCTGGTGGCCGCCACGCGCACCCACTACACGCTCGAACGCAGCAGCGAGCGCGTGGGCACGGTGCACGTGCACTTCCCGCGCATCGGCTACGTGCTGAAGAAGGCCGAGGGCGGCTGAGGCCGCTGCTGCGCCCCCGGCGCGGCGGTCAGTGGACCGCGTGCATGCCCAGCCCGTCGGCGGTGTCGATCGGGAAGCCGTCCCACTGCACCGACGGATCGAAGGCCGCGTCGGCGTCCGCGTCGCCCGAGGTGATGCCCGCCTTGCGGCGCAGCGTCTGGTCCTGGGTGCGGATGCTGCCGCCGGACCAGTAGCTGCCCGGGTCCACGCCGCGCTGGCCGAAGCGGTCGATCACCACCCCCGATTTCTCGAGCGTCAGCGCATCGTCGCCGTTGAAGTTGGCAACGCCGCTCACGACGCTGCCCGCAGGCCGGAACGCCGCGGCAGCGCTGCCGTTCGCGAGCACCACCACCTCGCCGGGCGCCAGCGTGCCGCTGAGCACCTGCGTCGCCGTCGCCGTGGCCGCGCCGTTGGCATACAGTCGCACGGTGTAGAGGCCCAGATCCACCGCCGACGCGGTCGGGTTGTAGATCTCGATCGCCTTGTTGTTCGAGCTGCCTTCGATGTATTCGCTGAAGAACAGCTCCGGGCCGCCCGGCGGCACCACCACCACGGGGCCGCCGACGTTCACGCTGCCTGATTCCGCCGCGGTCTGGCCGCTGGAGTTGGTCAGCGTGACCACCACCTGGAAGCTGCCCGCCGCGGCATAGGTGTGCATGACCGGACCGGTGCCCGAGGCCGAGGTCGGCGGCGTGCCGTCGCCCCAGTCGACCGAGAGCGAGGCCACCGTGGTCGAGCCGCCCGGCTCGGCTTCGACGATCTCCACGCTGTAGCTTTCGCCCGCCTTCGCGCTCGCGGGGATCGTCGCGTTGACGATCGGCATCGTCACGGCGGCATCGGCCGCGAGCGTGAGGCCGACCAGCACCGGGTCGTGGTCCGAGGCGCGGAACGGCGTCGGCGCATAGCGGTCGTCGGTCGTGAAGTCGGTGTTGTAGTCGAGGGCGGTGGGTTCGTCGGCGTTGATGTGCCACACGCCCACGCCGCCGACCTGTGCGGCCAGCGTCGAGGAGGCATAGGCATGGTCGAGCGCGCCGGTCTCGCCGCCGAACACGTAGGTGTAGCGGTCGCCGGCGGGCATGCGCTTGAGCAGGCTCTCGTTGCCCGCGCTTTCGAGTTCCTTGGTCGGGTCTTCGAGCAGGTAGCTGTTGAAGTCGCCCATCATCAGCACGTCCGGCTCGCCCGTCTGCTTGAGCTTGGCCACGAAGCTGTTCAGCGCCTTCGCCTGCTGGGTGCGCGCGAGGTTGAAGCAGCCCTGGCCCATGTCCACGTCACCCGACGTGGGGCAGCTGCCCTTGCTCTTGAAATGGTTGACCACGAACCAGAAGCCGCCGTTGTTGCCGACCGCGCTGAAGCGCTGGGCCAGCGGCGGGCGCCCGCTCGCGGCGGTGTAGTCGCTCAGGTCGCTGCCGGTCGGGAGCACCGTGTTGCCCACGCGCTGGACCTTCGCGGGCTTGTAGAGGATGTCGACCTTGATCGCGTCGGTGCCGAACACGCCGCTGTGGACGGCGGCATAGGTGTTGGCGCCGAGCCTGGCGTTGAGCGCCGCCACGAGGTTTTGCGTCGCGATGTCGGTGTTCTGGATCTCCATCAGCCCCACCACGTCGGCATCGAGGCCAGCGATCGCGGCCACGATCTTGGCCTGCTGGCGATCGAACTCCGCGCGGTTGTTCGCGCCGCGGCAGTTGGCCGCCGATGCGGGGCCGGTGCCGAACGAGCAGCCCTGGCCGGTCTGGCCCGCGGCGTTGGTGCCGTCCTGGAAGGTGGTGAAGTAGTTGAGCACGTTGAAGCTCGCCACCTTCAGCGACCCGGCCACCGCCGGCGCGGCGGGCTGGCGCGGATTGGCCTGCGCGAACATGGGCGCCACCGTCGGCTGGATGCGGTAGGCGCCGAAGTTGTGGCTCAGCACGCCGGTGAGCTTCTGCGTCGTGTCGCCCATGCGCCGCGTGCCCTCGGTGCCGGCGGCGCTCAGGTAGGGGATCGGGTTGGGGTTCTGGCGCGAGGAACCGTCGTCGAGCACGATGCGCGAGAGCAGGTTCTGCGCATGCGTGGCCGCCGCGTTGCCGTTGGTGGGGTTGAACTGGCGGCCGTTGAGCGCGAGCACCATCTGGCCGTAGCGCCCGAGCTCGAACAGCTCGGTCACCGCGAGCGGCTGCGCGATCTCGACCAGCATGCCTTCGTAACGCTCGAGCGTCGATGCGTCGGCCACCGGCAGCGAGATCGGCGTCGGCGCGAGCGCGATGCCGCTGCCGCAGATGGAGATGGCGACGGGCTCGCCGGTCTTGCCGGTGATCTGCGTGAGGCTGTCGGGCGCGGCGCCGGCACCGGCGGTCTGGCCGAACTCGCTCACCGTGCCCGTGACCTGGACGAAGTCGCCGACCGACACGCGGGTGGCGTTGTCCGGCGCATAGACGAAGATGCCTTCGGAGGTCATCGGATCGGCATCGGGCACGGGTTCCTGCACGAAGAAGCCGTTGAGCTTCACGCTCGTGGTGCCCGTGTTCTGGAAATCGCCGACCACCACGCCGCGCACCGTCACGGCCTGCGTGGCCATCGGGCTCAGATGGCCCGTGCCCTGGATCGCCGGGATCGCGGTCAGCGGCGCCAGGGCCGGCACGGCGGTGGTGCAGGTGGGCAGCGGCTGCGTCACGGGCGGGGTGACGGGTGGGGTCTCCGGTGGCGTGGCGGGCGGCGTCGTCTCCGGTGGCGTGGCGGCAGGTGGCGTGGGTTCCGGCGACGCGGTGCCGGCGACGGGCGGGACGAGCGCAAAGCCGCCGCCGCCGCCGTTGCCGCCACCGCCGCAGGCTGACAGCGCGACGACCATGGCCAGCGCCAGGGTCTGGGGGAGCCGGAGAGGCTTCGATGCCGGATGGATCATGCGTGGCTTCCTGAAATGTGTAAGAACAAAAGCTCAACGGGACGGATCGACAGCCGGCGTTTATAGGGAGCTTGTGTGTAGCGTCGGAGACAGCGGCGCGACGGTTTCGCCGCGCGTCGCGCGAACGACAGACCGCCTCCGCGCAAGGCGCTCTAATGGCGGCGCAGAGCCAACCCAAAGGAAAGCATTCGATGATTCAGGACTTCAAGGGCAAGACCGCCGTTCTCACCGGCGCGGGTTCGGGCTTCGGCCTCGAATGCGCGCGCATCGGCGCCGCGCGCGGCATGAACCTCGTGCTGGTCGACGTGCAGCAGGACGCGCTCGACCGCGCGCAGGCCGAGATGGAAGCCGCCGGCGCGCAGGTGATGGCGCGCAAGGTCGACGTGTCCGATGCCGCGCAGATGGAGGCCCTCGCAGCCGCCGTGAAGGAACGCTTCGGCGCGCCGCACTTCGTGTTCAACAACGCCGGCGTGGGCGCGGGCGGCCTGGTGTGGGAGAACACCGTGGCCGACTGGGAATGGGTGCTCGGCGTCGACCTCTGGGGCGTGATCCACGGCGTGCGCCTGTTCACGCCGATGATGCTCGAGGCCGCCGCCAAGGACCCGGCCTGGCGCGGCCACATCACCAACACCGCCAGCATGGCCGGCCTGCTCACGCCGCCCAACATGGGCATCTACAACGCCGCCAAGGCGGCGGTCGTGAGCCTGACCGAAACGCTCTACCAGGACCTGAACCTCGTGACCGACCAGATCGGCGCGAGCCTGCTATGCCCGTACTTCGTGCCCACCGGCATCACCAGCAGCGAGCGCAACCGCCCCAACGCGCCCAAGGAGAGCGAACTCACCAAGAGCCAGCTGATCGGCCAGGCCATGAGCAACAAGGCCGTGAGCAGCGGCAAGATCAGCGCCGCCGAAGTCGCCGCGATGGTGTTCGACGCGATCAGCGCCAACCAGTTCTACGTCTTCAGCCACCCGAAGGCGCTGGGCAACGTGAAGAGCCGCATGGAGAACATCGTCTCCATCACGAACCCGGCCGATCCCTTTCTCGAACGGCCCGAGATCGGGCAGAAGCTGCGCGAGCAGCTGCGCGCGGGCTGAGCCTCGAAGCGCTGCGCCGACCGCCGCGCAGGCGCCTAGCGGATCGGCTGCAACTGCGCATCGGCCATGCCCACCAGCAGGGCCGCGCCGTTGGGCAGGATGCGGAACTCGCCGTACCGCGCATGCGAAAACTTCTGCGCGTCGCCTTCCTTGAAGAACCAGGCATCGGTGACGAAGACCCAGCCGCCGTCCTTAGCGCTGAGCGGGACTTCGAGTTCGCCGGCGCGGCGTGCTTCGCCGGCCGAGGGCAGATGCAAGGTGTAGGTCGAGGGGCGAGCCGGATCGGGGCGCACCAGCACGGTCGGGCGGGGCCCGCGATCCGCTGAGTCCTCTCGGCAGCATGCGTCCGGCAGCGCGAAGTCGAGCCGCATGTAGTCGCCCTGCATGAGCGATCGCGGATCGACCGGCGCCAGCCGCACGAAGACCGGCTGGCCATGGCGAATGACGTTCTCCTTGTCGTAGATCGCGCCGTTGGCCACCATCAACGCGGCCACGCCCGTCAGCACGATGCCGGCGCGCTGCCAGTTCTTCTTCGCGCGGCCGGCAGCCGACGGATCGGGCGCGTCGGAGGCATGCGCCGCCGATGCCTTGCGTGAAGCCACCCAGGCCAGCGCGCCCAGCGCCGCACCGATGGCAACCAGCAGCAGTGCCTTGTCCGCCAGCGGCCACGCGAGCTGGTAATAAAAGCTGCCCACGATCCACAGGCTCGCCGCGCATCCCAGGCCGGCGAGTCGCCAGCGCCGCGTCACGGCCAGTGCCGCGGTGCAGAGGCAGGCCGCGCCGAGGGTGGGCACGAATGCGCACAGCAGCACCAGCAGCAGCGCCACACCCAGGCCGAGGACGGGTGACTGGCGCAGTGCGGGCCAGCAGCGGCCCAGCAGCACGGCCGCGCCCACCGCGCCCAGCGCCGACACAACGGTCCGGAGCCTGTCGACGGTGCCTGGGCCCGCAGTTGCGAAGTCCTGTCCGATGTCGCTGCCTGGCACCATGCCGCCCAGCATGAAGGTGGCGCCCGACACCAGCACCAGCGTCATCAGCAATTGCACGCACCAGCCGTCGGCCAGGGCCGTCAGCAGGCTGCCGATGCGCGCGCCCGGCAGCCGCGGCAGCAGATACAGCAGCGCGAGCCACACGGCCATGCCGGCATGGGCGTAGAGCCACCAGGTCGAGTGCATGCGCGGGAGCCAGAACAGGTCCCAGAACGCCTTGTCGCCGTTCGACCCGCCGATCGTGGCGACGAGCAGGAACAGGCCCAGCGTCAGGCCCATCAGTGCGCGCAACCAGTGCAAGGGCACGAGCCCGGCCAGCGCGACGCTGACGACGCACATCGCGAGGGCGGCCGTCACCATCGATGCGTCGCGGAACAGCGCCCACCCCGGGCAGCAAAGACCCAGCGCCATGACCGGCAGGCACAGCTGCTCGAAGAACGGCCCCATGGCGCGCTGGCGCAGGACGAGCACGCTCACCGCCAACAGGCCGAGGCCGAGAACGTACAGCGCAAGTCCCTCGCGCAGCAGCGCTTCGCCGAAGGCCAGGCCCACCACGATGAGCAGCGGCAGCACGGCGAGCCAGGCACCCAGCGCGGTCAGCAGCAGCACGGGCCAGGGGCGGGCCGCTTCGGCCGGCCATTGGGCATCCGGCGGCAGCAGCCCCTGGTCGACCGCGCGGCGCATCAGTTGCGACGGGGTGCTCACGCGCCTTCTCCGCGCGGCGCAGCCGCGAGCACTGCGGTCTGGCGCCGCATGACCCAGGCCACGGAGGCCGCCAGTATTCCGGCCGCCACCAGGCCGATTAGCAGCAGGCGGCCGATCGCGTCGCCGGAGCTCTCGAAAAGAAGGCGCGCCAGGCCAGCCACGAGCAGGGTGTCGACGCACAGCATCACGATGCTCAAGCCCACGATGTCGAACCAGCGCCGCTGCATCAGCAGGCCGCTCGCGGCGCCGAGCAGTGCGAGCGCGAGGACGTAATGCGGCATGCCGCCGGTGCCCAGGAAGAGGCCGCCGAGTGCGGCCAGCGTCACGCTCGTGGCCATCACCAGGAGCGCGAGCCGGCGCGCCCAGTGCGCGGTTCCGACCCATCGCTGGGTCCACGGGCTCAACGCGAGCACGAGCAATGCGCCCAAGGCCCAGCTCGCCAGGTGGACCGGCAGGTCGCGGCTGTCCGCCGCCCAGCGGTATCCCGCATGCGCATGGGCCCAAAGGCCGATCGCGCTGCTGGCCACCATCACCCACGGGAACCACAACACGTCGCTGCGCACCCCCAGGCACAGGGGCAGGGTGAGCAACGCCCACAGCGCGAAGAGCTGCCACGCATCCGCGCCGGTCTGGTAGGTCTGGCCGTAGAAGGCGAACAACGCACCCGTGCCCATCAGGCACAGCAGGCCCATCGGTGCCCGCAGGGCCGCGCTGCGCCAGGCCGCGAGCGCCGTGAGCAGCACCCAGCCCTGCAGCAGCGCAAACTTTCCCGCGCGGCCCAGGTCGTCCCAGTTGGCCGCGATCCACATCACGATGCCGAAGCCGCCCAGCCCTGCGGCCAGCAGCGCGACGATGCGCCAGAAGCGCTGCGGCAGGTGCTGCGGCGGTGCATCCAGTTCAACAAGGGCGAACAGCGCCCGCATGCGTGGTGGGGGCAGGTGGTGGGCACGCGCCAGGTCGTAGAGTGCAAGTCGGAGGTTCATGAGATGGAAGAAGGATTGCGGCGGGCGCCATTCTCCGCGCTGGTCGTGCGTTCATCGGAACCGAAATCGTGCGTGGTAGCCGCATTCGCTACCGCGGGGGCGGCAGGCGGTACGCGCGACGCGCCGCCGCCTCAACCGGCAACTGCTTGCGCCGCGATCCACGCCCACACCGCGCGGATCGCCGGCTCGTTCTCGCGCCCTTCGGCCACCGCGAGGAAATAGCTGCCCGTGTCGAGCGCCGGCCCGAAGGGCTGCACCAGCGCGCCGCTGGCGATCTCCTCGGCCGCGAGCGTGAGGCTCAGCAGCGCGACGCCGTGGCCGCCCAGCGCGGCGAGCATCGCGTGCGTCTCGTCGGAGAACGACAGGCCCGGCGACTTCATCGCGCGGCCGCGCGGCGGCGCGATGCCGGCCTCGCGGAACCAGCGCGGCCACACCGCGGGCGCGAGCGCATGCGGCTGCCAGTCGCAGTGGATGAGCTGGTGCTTCGGCAGGTCGGCGACGCGCTTCAGGCCCAGCATCGGGCTGCACAGCGGCGCGTAGCGCTCGCGCATCAGCTCGCGCGTCACCAGCCCGGGCCATTCGCCGCGGCCCGAACGAATGGCGATGTCGGCATCACCGCGCGCGAGATCGACCAGCCTGTCGCCCGCATGCAGCCGCAGCTCGACGTCGGGGCAGGCCTTGCGGAAGGCCTCCATGCGCGGCAGCACCCAGCGCGCGGCGAAGGCGGTGTTGGTGGTCAGCGTCACGGCCTTGGAGGCGGCGGGCCGGCGCAGCCGGTCGACGCCGGCCTCGATCAGGTCGAAGCCCATGCGCAGGTCGTCGAAGAGGCGGTGCCCCGCGGGCGTGAGCACCAGTTGCCGCGTGAGGCGGCGGAACAGCGGCTGGCCCAGCGCGTCCTCGAGTGCGCGCACCTGATGGCTGATCGCCGACGGGGTGACCGAGAGTTCCGACGCGGCGCGCTGGAAGCTCAGGTGCGCGGCGGCGGCCTCGAAGGCGCGCAGGCCGAGCAGCGGCGGCAGCCGGCGGGCAGGGCGGACGGATGAGCCAGGCTCTTGCATGAAAGGAGAAATGATCGTTTGTGGGCAGCGGCCTTCATCCCTAGATTCAAGGCCTGCGCAGCCATTGTGGCAGCGCCCGACGAATCAGGAAATCTCATCCATGAACAAGCCGACATTGAACCTTCTCCACATCGACGCCAGCGCCCGTCCGGGCCGCTCGGGCATCGACCCGCACGGCTCCCACACGCGCCGCCTCTCGGCGCGTTTCGTCGAACGCTGGCGCGCGGCCCGGCCCGACGACCGCATCGACCACCTCGACGTGGGACAGCATCCGCCCGCGCACGTGGATGCGCGCTGGATCCATGCCGCCTTCACGCCGCCCGCCGCGCGCGAACCCTGGATGGCCGAGGCGCTGGCCGAAAGCGACCGGCTGGTCGACCAGCTCGTGGCCGCGGACCTGATCGTGGTGGGTCTGCCGATGTACAACTTCAGCGTGCCCGCGCAGTTCAAGGCGTACATCGACAACATCGTGCGCGTGGGCCGCACCTTCGGCTTCGACCGTGCGCGCGGCGCGGTGCCGTACTGGCCGATGCTCGCCGATGCGGGCAAGCGCATGGTGCTGCTGGGCGCGCGCGGCGACCACGGCTACGACCCCGGCGGCCGCATCGCCCACCTCAACCACACCGAAAGCAGCGTGCGCGCCGTGTTCGGCTACATCGGCATCACCGAGGTGCACGAAGCCGCCGTGGAGTGCGACGAATTCGGCGGCGAGCAGCTCGCGCAGTCGCTCGCGCGTGCGGAGCAGGCGGTCGACCGGCTGGTGGATGAACTCAGCGGTACGACAGCACCAGCCCGTGCACCAGCCGCGTCCAGCCGTCCAGCATCACGAACAGCAGCAGCTTGAACGGCAGCGAGATGGTGGTGGGCGCGATCATCGACATGCCGAGCGCCAGCAGCACGGTGGCGACGATCAGGTCCACCACCACGAACACCAGGTAGATGATGAAGCCGATCTGGAACGCGCGCGTGAGCTCGGTCAGCGTGAAGCTCGGCACCAGCACCATGAAGTCGTCGTCGCGCAGCTGCTCGGCGCGTGCCTTGGGCCAGATGTTGGAGGCCGACTTCAGAAAGAACTGCCGCTCGCGCTCGTGCGTGTGCTTCTGCAGGAACTCCTTCACCGGCACCTTGGCGGCATCGATCACCGCCATGATGTCGCCCATGCTCTCGCCCTTGGCGCCGAAGCTGCGGTTGCGCAGCGTGTCGCCGATGTCCATGCCCACGGGCGCCATGATGTAGACCGTGAGGATCACCGCGATGCCGTTGAGCACCATGTTCGGCGGCGTCTGCTGCAGGCCGAGCGCGGTGCGCAGCAGGCCGAACACGATGACCAGCTTGGTGTAGCTCGTGACCATCAGCGCCGCGAAGGTCGCGAAGCCGAACGCGACCATGACCGCGACGAGTGTGAGTGGCTCCGGTATGCCGCCTTGCATGTGCTGCTCGCTTGTCTGCTGCTTGCTTGCGTGGTCGCGGCTCAGACTTCGCCCGGGGCGAACTCCGACACGCGCACGCCGAGGCGGTCGCCCACCGCCACCAGGTAGCCCTTGCCGAGCACGTTGCCGTGCGCCAGGATGCGCACCGGACTGCGGTTGAGCGGCTGCGCCAGGTCGAACACATGGCCCGCGCGGATGCTCTTGAGCTCGCCGAGCGAGAGCGACAGCTCGCCGACCTCGAAGCGCAGCGTCACCTCGAGCGCATCGAGCCGGTCGATCGGCAGGTTGAGGTTCTCCGCCGCGGCGGACGCGGTGGGATCGGCGGGCGTGTCTGGCTTCATGGCGCTGTCTCTCGATTGCTGAACGGTGATGCGCGAGCCTTCGGCCACCGCGGAAATGTGCAGGCCGGCAGGGCCGCCCAGCTCGGCGGTGACGACGATCGCGGCACCCGAAGAACTCCATTGCTCGATGCTCACGATGTCGCCGGGGCGGATGCTGCCGATCTCGCGCAGCTGGATCGGCGTGCTGCCGAGCCGGAAGCTCACCGGCATGCGCAGGGCATCGAAGGCGCCGCTCGTGCGTGCCGCATGACGGGGCCCGGTGGCGGCGGGAACGAGCGCATCGAGCGTCGCCGCGTCCTCGAACTGCACGAAACCGCGCAGCATCGCGCCGCCATCGGAAGGCGTGGCCACGAAGAAGGCGGCGCGCTCGGGGTCGCAATGCACGAGCGCCTGCTCGCGCGGCCGCTCGACGCCTTCGGCCTCCGCGGGCTGCCATTCGAAGTGCAGGCGCAGCGCCTTCTCTAGCGCGTCGATCACCGGATGCAGCGCATCGGCCAGCAGGATGTAGCGCAGGTCGCGCGGCAGCAGGTCGATGCGGCGTTCGCCGAGCAGTGCCTGCATGCTGGGCGCATCCATCGCGAGATGGCCGACGTGCGCGCCGAGCCTGAAGCTGTAGCGCTCGCGCGAGGTGCGGGCGAAGGCCTCGTCGTGCTGCCATGCGAGCCGGTATGTCGTGCCCAGGGCCGACACGCCGTCGAGCGGTACGCGCGCATACAGGCGGTTGAGCGCACGCACGTTGGCTGCATCGGCGCGAGGCAATGCGCGGGCCTCGCCGAGTTCCGTCACCACGTCAGCAGCGTGCGCGGGCATGCATGCTTTCGTCTGAACAACTGCTACGTCTTGTCACTGTCTACATACCTTGAAGCAATGCGAGGACCTGCACATCGGGGTCGGCGCAGCTTAGCGAAAGGGGCTCTTCGCAGGTAGTACGCAAAAGCGTAGTGCCGCGCACGCCACAAGCGCCCTGGACTTACGAGAACTCGTGGTTGCCGTGAAAGGAGGGCGACGCTTAGAGTCCACCGCGACGTGTGCTTCCTCACGTCCGGTGTGCGGCGCGCAGTGCGATGGCATTGCGGCGGCTCTCACAACAACACCAAGAAATTCACCCCGACAAGGACGCAATGGCGAGTTCCCCAGGGCCTCTTTTTCAGACGTACCGCGGCAGTTTTCGCGACCTGCTGAGCAGTGCCGGCCGCTACAACGACCTGCTGCTCGCGGGCCTGCTCGTGGTGGTGGTGGCGCTGTTCGTGCTGCCGCTGCCGACGCCGCTGCTCGACCTGCTGATCGCGAGCAATCTGGCCATCAGCCTGGTGCTGCTGATCGTCGCGATGTACGTGCCCTCGGCGCTGTCGCTCTCGACCTTTCCTTCGCTGCTGCTGTTCACCACGCTGTTCCGCCTGGCGCTCAACATCGCATCGACCAAGCTCATCCTGCTGCAGGCGCATGCGGGCCACATCATCGACACCTTCGGCAAGCTGATCGTCGGCAACAACGTGGTGGTGGGCGGCGTGGTGTTCCTGATCATCGCGATCGTGCAGTTCATCGTGATCGCCAAGGGCTCGGAGCGCGTGGCCGAGGTGGCCGCGCGCTTTGCGCTCGACGCGATGCCGGGCAAGCAGATGAGCATCGACGCCGAAGTGCGCGCCGGCGTGCTTTCGTCGGCCAAGGCGCAGAAGCGGCGCCAGCAGCTCGAGCAGGAATGCCAGCTGCATGGCGCGATGGATGGCGCGATGAAGTTCGTCAAGGGCGATGCCATCGCGAGCATCGTCATCGCGCTGGTCAACATCCTCGCGGGCATCGCCATCGGCACGCTGATGCACGACATGACGCTGGGCGGCGCGCTGCAGCGCTACGCCATCCTCACGGTGGGCGACGGCATGGTGTCGCAGATCCCGTCGCTGCTGGTGTCGATCGCCGCGGGCATCGTCATCACGCGCGTGAGCACCGGGGACCGCCGCGACGCGCAGCTCGCGCAGCAGATCGGCGATCAGCTGATGGCGCATCCGCGCGCGCTCATCATCGCGGGCATCGCGGTCGCGAGCTTCCTCGTGGTGCCGGGCTTTCCCAAATGGGTGTTCGGCCTGCTGGCGGCGATCCTGCTCGGCCTGGGCCTGGCCATGCGCATGCTGCGCAAGCAGCGCAACACGCCGGGCTGGATCTCGCACGGCGACGGCGTGGCCTCGGAAGAGACCGACACCGACCATGCGATCGCCGCGCCGCTCGCGGTGCGCCTGTCCTCGAGCCTGCGCATGCCGGTCGATCGCTTCGTGCTCGACCAGCACCTCTCGCAGGTCAAGAACGCGGTCGAGTCCGACCTCGGGCCGATCTTCCCGCGGCTGCAACTGCACTACGTCGACAGCCTCGCGGCCAACGAGTACCAGGTGCTGGTGCACGACGTGGCGGTGGCGCGCGGCGCGCTCAAGCCCGGTTGGCTGCTGCTCGACCCGGCACAGGCCGTGACCCCGCCGCCGGGCGCCGAGGTGGCCGAGCCCTTCGGCCCGTTCCCGCGCGTGGTGTGGGTGCCGGGCGCGGAGCCCGGCATGACGGCATGGACCGGCGCGGAGGTGGTGGGCTTGCATGTGGACCACACCGTCCGGCGCCACGTGAAGGACCTGATCGGCCTGCAGGAGGTGCAGCGCCTTCTGCATTCGGTGCAGCGCGATGCGCCCGAACTCGCGGTCGAGGTGCTGCGCGTGGCCTCGGCCCAGCGCATCGCCGAGGTGCTGCGCCGGCTGCTGCAGGAGGGCATTCCGATCCGCAACCTGCACGCGATCTTCGAGAGCCTGACGATGTGGGCCGCCAAGGAGCAGGACGGCATTGCGCTGACCGAGCTGGTGCGCATCCACCTCGGGCGCTACATCACGAGCCGCTACGTGGGGCCGAACCGGCAGCTGGAAGCGATCCTGTTCGAGTCGAGCCTGCTCGACCGCGTGCAGAACGCCATCGAGCGCTCGCCGCGCGGCAACCTGCTGCTGCTGAGCCCGGCCGTCACGCAGGACATCCGCGAACAGCTGCGCCGCATCCTCGGCTCGACCGCGCAGCGCGTGGTGGCCATCGCCTCGTCGGACGTGCGCCGCTACATCAAGAACCTGATCGAGCCGGTGGCGCCGCAGATGGCGGTGCTCTCCTACCAGGAGATCGACGACGACGTGGCCCTGCAGCCGGTGGGCTGGATCACCAACCCCCAGGCGCATTGATGAACGCCGACCACGACAACGACCTGTTTCCCGAGGGAGCCGAAGCCAGCCATGACACCGCAGAACATCCTGGACATCACGCGCGAGGGCCTGCTGCTCGTGCTGTGGATCTCGCTGCCCGTGGTGGTGGTGGCGACGCTGTCGTCGCTGGTGGTGGCGGTGCTGCAGGCGGTGACGCAGGTGCAGGACCAGAGCATCGGCCAGTCGGTGCGCCTGATCGCGGTGATGGTGGCGATCATCGCCACCGCCGGCTGGCTCGGCCGCGACGTGATGCGCTTCGCCGAGCGGGCCTTCCTCTCGCTCACCTCGCTGTCATGAGCGCCGCGATGACGACGCTTGCACGTGTTGTTCTCGCGCGGCGCCAGGCCTTCATGCGGCTCGGCGCGGCCGTGCTGATGCTGCTCTTCGTGCAGCAAGGCATGGCGGCGGAGTTCCGCTGGCAGAACCGGCCGTTCCAGATCATCGCCAACGAGAAGCCGCTCGGCGACTTCCTGCGCGAGCTCGCGTCCTCGCAGGGCATCACCGCGGTGATCGATCCCAAGGTGAACGGCGTCATCAGCGGCAAGTTCGACGGGCCGGCGAAGAACATCCTCAACAGCGTGTGCGCGGTCAACGGGCTCACCTGGTACTACGACGGCGCCTTCCTGTTCGTCGACCTCGCGGCCGATGCCAAGAGCGAAGTGCTTCCCATCGCGCCGGAGAACGCCGGGCGCATCGCGGAGACGCTGGTGCGGCTGCACATCTCGGACGAACGCTATCCGCTCAGCATCAGCGAGCGCGACGCGAGCGTGTACGTGACCGGCCCGC
The DNA here is from genome assembly GCF_029893635.1 of Variovorax sp. TBS-050B. Classification (NCBI taxonomy): domain Bacteria; kingdom Pseudomonadati; phylum Pseudomonadota; class Betaproteobacteria; order Burkholderiales; family Comamonadaceae; genus Variovorax; species Variovorax sp. TBS-050B. The sequence continues at coordinate 3,887,123 of NZ_JARXYR010000002.1, forward strand.
GCCGCTACGTCGAGATGGTGCGCCAGGCCGTCAAGCTGGCCGACCAGAAAACCGCGATGGCCGAGGGCGCCGAGATCCGGCTGTTCCCGCTCAAGTACGCCTGGGCGTCCGACTTCCGCATCAACCGATCGGGCAAGGAGACCGTGATTCCCGGCGTGGCGAACGTGCTGCGCAGCCTCTACGGCCGCGGCGGCAATGCCGCGTCGCCTGGCGGCGGCGGAGGCGCGCGGGGCAGCAACGGCACGCTCTCGGTGGGGCCGAACCGGCAGATCAAGCTGCGCAGCGGCGAGACCATCAACGCGCCCAAGATCGACATCGCGGGCGCGGGCTCCACCGACACCACCACGCTCGGCGGCATGTCGAGCCTCGTCGGCAACGAGCTGCCGCAGTTCCAGGCCGACACGCGCCTGAACGCCGTGCTGGTGCGCGACATGCCCGACAAGATGGCGCAGTACGCGAAGCTGATCGAATCGATGGACACCCGCCCGCGGCTGGTGGAGATCGAGGTGACCATCATGGACATCAGCTCCGACACGCTCAGCAGCCTGGGCGTGGACTGGCGGCTGCACGGCCGGCATGCCGACTTCCAGACCGGCCGCGGCGACCGCGGTCCGCTGACCTGGGGCGGCACCGGCAGCGAGGCCGGCCAGATCGGCAGCACCGACACCTCGGGCAATCCGCTCACGCCGCTGGGCGGCATGTTCACCGCGGCCATCGGCAACAGCGCGCGCAACTACCTGCTGGCCCGCGTGACCGCGCTCGCCACCAACGGCAGCGCGAACTTCGTGGCCCGCCCCAAGGTGATGACGCTCGACAACACCGAGGCCGTGCTCGAGAACCTGAGCGAGTTCTATGTGCGCGTGGACGGCTTCCAGGATGCCGGCCTCTTCAGCATCACCGCCGGCACCGCGGTGCGCGTGACGCCGCTGATCATCGACGAGAAGGCGAGCCGCGGCGTGATGATGTCGATCGACATCGTCGACGGCGACCTGAGCACGCAGTCGGTGGACCGCATTCCGATCGTGCGGCGCCGCACGGTCAACACGCAGGCGCTGGTGGACGAGGGCGCGAGCCTGCTGATCGCTGGCTACTCGTCGGAGGAGAAGAGCAACGCGATCACCGGCGTGCCGCTGCTCAAGGACATTCCGGGCGTGGGCGGACTCTTCAGGTACACCGACAAGAAGCAGGCCAACATGGAGCGCTTCTACCTGCTGACGCCGCGCCTCGTGACGCCCGGCTCCACGGCCTCGGTGCCGATGCTGCCGCTGCCGGAGCCCGGAGGTTGAGCATGGACGCCGAGATTCCGTTCGACCGCGACAACGAGGAAGTCGACGGCAGCAGCGCCGACGACGCCAGCGGCGCGCGCGCCGCGGCCGATGCGCCGCACGCGCACGCACAGGCCGCCGGCTGGTGCCTGCGCTTCCTGAGCGGCGCGGTGAAGGGCCGCACCATCGTGCTGCGGCCCGGCATCAACGTGCTGGGCTCGGGCGGCGAGTGCGAGGTGATGCTGCCGGGCGGCGACGTGCTGCCGCGCCACCTGGCGTTCACCGTGGGCGAACTGGTGGTGTCGATGCAGCGGCTGGGCACCGCCTCGGCGCGCCTGAACGGCGAGGAGATGCAGCAGCCGCGCAAGAGCGTGGTGGCGGGCGACATCGTGAGCGTCGGCCAGATCGACATCCAGCTCGACCGCACCTATCCCGCGAGCCCGCAGGAAGACCGCATGTTCGCGCCCGCGCACGGCGCGCTGCCCGAGGGCGAGGCGCTCGCGCGGCCGCCGGCCTCGCCGGCGCAGCGGCTCGGCCTCTGGGTGGGCGGCGTGTTCGCGCTGCTGGCGGTGCTCGGCCTCGCGGCCGTGTCGCTCGGCGGCAGTGGCACCGGCGCCGCAGGGGGCGGCAGCGTGAACCTCGCCGAGGTGGAGAAGGCGCTGGTGCCTTTCCCCGAAGTCGAAGTCATCGCGGCGCCCGGCGGGCAGTTCGGCGTCAAGGGCTATGTCGAATCGAAGCAGCGCCGCAAGACGCTGGAGGATGCGATGGCGCGCTTCGGCAGCAAGGTCAGCGTCAACGTGCATGCGGCCGAGGACATGGTCGAGCAGGCGCGCCGCTACGTGGGCGACCCGGGCGTGGCCGTGACCTACACCGGCCAGGGCCGCCTGGTGCTGAGCGGCACGGTGGAGGACGAGAGCGTGCGCCGCAAGATCCAGCGCCTCGGCGAAGACCTGCATCCGTCGGTGCTGGTGTCCGACAAGGTGCAGTACCGCGAAAAGCCGAAGGCCGAGCCCGAGACCACCGACGTGCGCGCCCAGTGGGACGCCTGGCAGAGCGTGCTGCCCGCGCGCATGGTGAGCATCACCGAGGACGGCGAAGGCCTGCGCCACATCCAGCTGTCGAACGGCAACCGCTACTACGAGGGCTCGGTGCTGCGCTCGGGCGCGGAACTCAAGCGCATTGACGCCGACGGACTCGTCCTGAGCGGCGGCGTGCCCAACAACCAGAGAAAACCCGCGAGGTGAGCAGCGTGCCGAGCCGCCTGCTGCCTCGCCGACCCGATTTCATGCGCCGACGCCACCGGTGCGGCGCGTGGAATGGCTTCGTCTTCCACGCCGGAGACGGAGCGCTTTGATCCGCAAGCGAAAAACCTCAACCAACCTTTGACAGGAGTTTCCCATGAGCGCAGTCGACACCTCGATCCAGCAAATGCAGCAAGCCGCGGCCGACCAGGCGCGCCTGATGAGCGTCAGCATGGCGGCGGGCGCCACCATCTCCGGCGCCGCGGCCACCGCCCAGACGGTCAACGGCGCCAATGCCGCCGGCACCGAAGTGGCGAAGTCCACCGGCAACGACATCCGCCAGTCCGCCAAGCAGAACTGACGGGGAGGCCCCGCGCGCGGCCCCACGGGTTTCGCGCGCGGCCCTTTTTTCTTTTCGAGGAGTGTGAAACATGACCGATCCCGTCGCATCGTCGGCTGCCGCCGGCGCGCTGCCGCCCGAAGCCGCATCGGCCGCCACGGCAGCCCCGTCGGCCGCGGCGCCGCCCTCCGCGGGTCCGTCGCAGTTCGATCCGGGCGAGACGCGCATGTTCGCCAACATGATGCAGGGCATGCAGGCCACGGGCGGCACCGCCGCGCCGAGCGCGATCGGCGACGCCGCCAAGTCGCTGGCCGCGCAGCTCTCGGGCAACGTGCGCTCCATCGAGGACATGCGCAAGAGCATGCTCGAGTCCATCGATTTCGCGGACCCGATCAAGACCATGTTCGTGATGACCGATCACGCCATGGAAGCCAACATGATGTTCGCGCGCATGCACATCTCGACCGGGCTGGCCAGCGCCGCCACCAGCCTGTTCGGCAGCCTGCTGAAGAACCAGCAATGAGCGCGTCATACCCACGTTCGCGCTGGCTTCTGATGCTGGCGCTGCTGCTGGCGCTTTCCGGCTGCAAGGTCGCGCTCTATTCGAACCTGAAGGAGCAGGAGGCCAACGAGATCGTCGCGGCGCTGTCGGCCGAAGGCATCGGCGCGGCCAAGACCCGGCTCGAAGGCAGCACCTGGCAGGTCGAGGTGGAGGAAGACCGCCTGAGCCAGGCGCTCGACGTGCTGCGCGTGCAGGGCCTGCCGGCCGAGCGCTACGTGAGCATGGGCGAGGTGTTCCAGAAGCAGGGCCTGGTGTCCACGCCGTCCGAGGAGCGCATGCGCTACATCTACGCCATCTCGCAGGAGCTGTCGCAGACCCTGCGCAACGTCGACGGCGTGGTGTCGGCGCGCGTGCACGTGGTCATTCCGGCCAACGATCCGCTGAGCGAGAAGATCCGGCCCTCGTCGGCGGCGGTGTTCATCAAGCACCGGCCCGACGTCGACCTGCGCCTGCTGGCGCCCGCGGTGAAGGACATGGTCGCCCACAGCATCGAGGGCCTCACGCACGACCAGGTCTCGCTGTCGCTGTTCGAGGCGCGGCGCACCGCGGCCGCGGTTCCGGCCGGGCAGCCGGGCGGCGCGCCGCTGGTGCTCGGCGTGCTGCCGCAGCAGACCGCCATGGTGCTGTTGGGCCTGCTGCTGCTGGCGGCCGTCTGCCTCATGGCGCTGCCGGCGCTGCTGCGCCGCCAGGGCCAGGACTGGCGCACCTGGATGCGGCGCCAGGTGCTGCACAACAAGCGCTGAGCGAGCGCCGACCCGACGATGCCCGCAGCCGCCGCCGAAGCCACCTCACCGCGTGCCGCCGTGCCCGGCCCGATGGACCTGGTGCGGCTGGTGATGCGCTTCAACCTCCATCCGGAAGAGGGCCTGCATCCGAGCTGGCTGCCCGCCCACTGGCCGGCGCACCATCGTTCGGTGGCACGCCTGGGCCCCGCGGGGCGCGCGGTGCTGGCCGCGATGCTGCGCGAGCAGCAGGCGCGCAGCCAGCTGCAGCCGCTGCGCGCGGGGGGCGACTACAACTTCGATTCGCGGCTCAAGCGCCTCGCGCTGCTCGATGCCGCCTCGCTGCGCCGCCTCGCGGCCTACCTCGGTTTCTGCGCGCACCTGCCGCTGTTCAGGCTGCGCGGCGGCGCAGGCGCGCAGATCCGGCGCCAGGCGCGCCGCTTCGACCGCGATGCGGTCGACTTCGTGCTCGACCGCGTGCCGCAGCTCACCGCGCTGCACATGGACAGCACCGCCGTGCAGGCGCGGCCGCTGGCCACCGGCCGCGTGGTGCTGGACCGCGGCTACCGGCTGCTGCTCGGCGCCGCCGCGCCCGAAGGGGCGCTGTTGCGCCAGCGCCTGCAGCACAAGCTGCCGCGGCGCATCTCCGCCCTGAGCGTGCCGGCGCTGGCACCGCGCCAGACGCTGCAACTCCATGAACTGATGCTCTCCTGCATCGTTCCCGAAAGACTGCCGCAATGGGACTGGCTTTTCTGATCACGACCGACAACCTGCAGCTGCTGAGCGAGCGCAAGGTGCTGAAGGAGAACGAGTACGCGGCGCTGCTGGATGCATCGGCGGTGCTGGACACGGTGCGCCGCGAGGCCGCGCGCATCGCCGCGAGCGCCGAGGCCGGTGCCGAGGCGAGCCGCCGCAAGGGCTACGAGGAAGGGCTCGCGCAGGCACGCGCCGAGTACGCGACGCAGCTCGTCTCGCAGGGCATGGCGGTCGAGCGGCAGCTGCACGCATTGCGCACGTCCATGGCGCAGATCGTCGTCAAGGCGGTGGGCCAGTTCCTGGCCGAGGCCGATCCCGCGGTGCTGTTCCGTTCGGCACTGGAGCGCGTCGAGGCGCTGCTGCGCGCCGAGTCGTTCATCACCGTGCGCGTGGCGCCGGCGCAGGAGGCGCACATGCGCGAGACCCTGCACCGGCTGCGCACCGACGCCAACTGGACCATGGCGATGACCCTCACGCCGGATCCCGAGCTGCCGGCCGGCGCCTGCCTGGTGCAGACCTCCACCGGGGTGCTGGAGATCGGCGTCGACGCCCAGCTGGAGGCCTTCCGTCGTGCGGTGGAGCAGGGCGGCATGCCGGTGCCGGGGAGAAGCCGATGAACCCGCCGGCCACGGCCATGCAGGGCGCGGGCATGTCCGACGCGGCGCTCGACATCGTCGCCGAACTGGAGGCGGCCTTTGCGCACGTCACCCCTGTGGCGATGCGCGGGCGCGTCAGCAAGGCGGTCGGCATGCTGATCGACGCCACCGGCATCCAGGCGCACGTGGGCGAACTCTGCGAGCTGGTCACGCCGGGCGAGCCGCCGCTGCTCGCCGAGGTGGTGGGCTTCCGCGGCAACACGGCCATCCTCACGCCGCTGGGGTCCATCACCGGCATCTCGGCGCTGACCGAGGTGGTGCCCACCGGACGCGGCCATGCCTGCCCGGTGGGCGCTCAACTGCTGGGCCGCGTGCTCGATGCGCTGGGCCAGCCGATCGACGCGCTCGGCCCGCTGGCGGTCCACACGCGGCTGCCGGTGCATCGCGAGCCCGTGAGCCCGCTGGCGCGCCGCATGATCGATGCGCCGATGGCCACCGGCATCCGCGCGGTCGATGCGCTGCTGACCGTGGGCGAAGGTCAGCGCATCGGCGTGTTCGCACCGCCCGGCGTCGGCAAGAGCACCTTGCTCGGCATGCTCGCGCGCGGTTCGACGGCCGACGTGAACGTGATCGCGCTGATTGGCGAGCGCGGGCGCGAGGTGAAGGAATTCCTCGAGCACAACCTCGGCGCCGAGGGCCTGGCCCGGACGGTGATGGTCGTCTCGACCTCCGACCGCCCGCCGATGGAGCGCATCAAGTCGGCCTACGTGGCGACCACCATCGCCGAGCATTTCCGCGACCAGGGCAAGAAGGTGCTGCTGCTGGTCGATTCGCTCACGCGCTTCGCGCGCGCGCAGCGCGAGATCGGCCTGGCCAGCGGCGAGCCGCCCACGCGCCGCAGCTATCCGCCCTCGATCTTCTCGATGCTGCCGCAGCTGCTGGAGCGCGCGGGGCAGGGCAGGACCGGCTCCATCACCGCCGTGTACTCGGTGCTGACCGAGGGCGACGAAGAGAACGACCCGATCGCCGAGGAGGTGCGCTCGATCCTCGACGGCCACATCGTGCTGTCGCGCAAGATCGCGGCGGCCAACCGCTATCCGGCGATCGACGTGCTCGCGAGCATCAGCCGCGTGATGCCGCTGGTGACGACGGCCGAGCACGGCGCGGCGGCGGCGCGCTTTCGCAGCCTGCTCGCCAAGTACCAGGAGATGGAGTTGCTGGTGCAGATCGGCGAGTACCGGCCGGGCAGCGATGCGCTCGCCGACGAAGCGATCGGCGCGCGGCCCGCGATGCTGGACTTCCTCGCGCAGCCGCCGGGCACGAGCGAGGACTTCGCGCAATCGCTGGCGGCGCTGCTGCGCTGCACGCCGGCAGCGAGGAGGCCGGCATGAGCATCGACTGGAAGCTGCTGGCCGACGTGCGCGAACGGCAGAAGACCGTGGCGATGGGCGTGGTCGCACGCGACCGCGCCGCGGCCGAGCACAGCCAGGCGCAATGGCGCGAGGCCGAGGCTGCCCGGCAGCAGCAGGTGCAGAACAAGGCGCAGCACTGGGAAGCCACGCGCGGCGCGCTCTCGGGCGGCCAGCTCAGCGTGGCCGAGTTCCGCCACGCCGGCGCCTGGAGCGGCGCGCTCGATGCGCAGATCGCCCAGGCCGGCCAGACCGCCGCAGAGGCTGCGCAGGCGCATGCCGAGCGCGAGCAGGTGCTCGACCAGAGCCGCCGCCAGCTGCGCGCCGCCCACGGCGAGCTCGAGAAGGCGCAGCAGATGCAGCAGCGCGCACGCAGCGAGCGCCTGCAGCTGCAGGAACAGCGGCTCGAAGACGGCAACGAAGAGCGCACCGCGCAGGCCTGGGCCATGCGCCGGCCGGCCTGAGAAGCTGCGAAGGGATTCGCCATGGAAAGCTTCGAACTCGGCAACATGGAGCAGTTCTTCTCGGCGGTGGTGCTCACGCTGCCGCGGCTGTTCGCGATCTTCGCGGTGGTGCCTTTCCTCTCGGGCGGCATGATCACCGGCACGGTGCGCAACGGCATCCTGCTGATGCTCGCGATCTTCATGTCGCCGGTCGCGGGCGACGTGCCGGCGGCATCGATGGCGACCTGGGTGTTCATCGCCGGCAAGGAGGCGCTGATCGGCGTGCTGCTGGGCCTGGGCTTCGGCATCTTCATCTGGGCGATCCAGAGCGTGGGCGACCTGATCGACTTCCAGACCGGGTCGAGCAACGCCTCCTTCTTCGACCCCGTGGCCGGGCACGAGAACGGCGCCACCAGCGAGTTCCTGGGCTGGATGGTCATCACGCTCTTCGTGTCGGCGGGCGGCCTGCTGGCGATGCTCGGCGTGATCGTCGACTCCTACCGCCTCTGGCCGGTCGGCTCCTTCTTTCCGAATCTCGGCCTGGTGCTCGAGCAGTTCGCCATCCGCCAGGGCGACACGCTGTTCCTCTGGATCGTGAAGCTGGCCTCGCCGGTCATCGTGGTGCTGCTGCTGGTGGAGCTCGGCGTGGGCCTGGTGGGCCGCGTGGCGCCGCAGCTCAACGTGTTCGTCTTCGCGCAGCCGCTCAAGAGCCTGCTGGCCCATCTGATGATGCTGCTGTTCCTGTTCTTCGTGTACGAGTCGCTGCAGGACTTCCTGCGCCCCGAGAACGGGGTGCTCGACTTCCTGCGCTCGACGCTGTAGCCCATGGCGGAGAAGGACCAGGCCCCCACCGCCAAGCGCCTGCGCGATGCGCGCAAGCGCGGCGAGGTGGTGTTCAGCACCGACGTGGCCTCGACCGTGGTGTTCGTGGTGGTCGTGGTCTCGCTGTGGCTGGGCGGGCAGCTGGTCTACAACCTGTTGCGCGAACTCTGGCTGCATGCGACCAGCACCACGCTGCTCACCGCACCGGACGACCGTTTCGTCGAGCTGCTGCTGCACACGGGCGAGACGCTGCTCTGGGGCACGCTGCCGATCATGGCGATCACGGCCGCGGCCGGCATCGTGGGCTCGCTGTTCCAGGTCGGTGGGGTGGCGGCCTGGGAGCGCCTCGCACCCGACGTGAACCGCATGAACCCGGCCGAGGGCCTGAAGCGCATCTTCTCGAGCCGCAACCTCATCAACCTGCTCAAGATGAGCACCAAGACGGCGCTGCTCGCGGTGCTGATGTTCGTGGTGGTGCGCGGGTTCGTCGACACCGCGCTCAAGCTCGGCTACGCGCGGCCCGAGGCAATCATGACGGCCGCGGCCCACATGGTGCTGGTCGCGTTCGGCTGGGCGGTGCTGATCTACGCGGTGATGGCCATGGTCGACTACGCGCACGAGCACCACGAGTTCATGAAGCAGCAGCGCATGTCCATCCAGGAAGTGCGGCAGGAATACAAGGAGATGGAGGGCGACCCCATCAACCGCTCGCGCCGGCGCTCGGCCCATTTCGAGGCCGTGTATGCGAGCCTGAACGACCGCGTGCGCGCCGCCTCGGCCGTGATCCATTCGCCGCGTGTGGCCGTGGCGCTGCAATACCTGGGCGAGACCGATCTGCCGCGCGTGATCGCGCGCGGCGAGGGCGACGTGGCCGCGCAGATCCGCCGCTTTGCCGGCGAGGGCCTGGTGCCCACCGAATTCGAGCCCGCGCTGGCCGAGCGCCTCTACGACGAGGTGCCCGAGGACCAGCCGATTCCGCGGGCGCTCTACGCCCCCGTGGCCAAGCTGCTGCGCTGGGCGCAGGGCGGCGAGTGAAACCGATGATCGAAAGGAACGAGCCATGTTGATTGCGGATGGTGGCGGCAGCGCACGCGTGCCGGTGAACGTACCCAACCCCGTGAAACAGACGCCGCAGCCCGCGGCGGCATCGGCCGAGTCGGACGCCGCGGCGCGCGCGCGCGAACTGCAGCGCCAGCTCGAAGCCCTGCTCGAGAAATTGCGCGAGGCGCAGCGCCAGGCCGAGGAAGCCCGCAAGCGCGCGATCGAGGCGCAGCGCAAGGCGCGCGAGGCCCGCGAGCATGCCGAGAAGATGGAGGCGCAGGCCCAGAAGACCAAGGACCTCGCCGAGGCCAACAAGGCCAGGAAGGCGCAGCAGGAGGCCAAGCTCGAAGATGCACGCGCCAAGGAGGCGAGCGCCCAGGCCGACCTGAAGGACAAGGACGTCACGCTGCTCAATGCGCAGATCGAGCAGAAGCGCGAACAGAAGAAGAGCCCCGAGGCGAAGGCCTCGGCCGCCGGCGACAAGAAGGTGGCCGACGCGCAGGGCGAGCGCGACCAGGCGCAGAAGACCAACGAGCTCTCGAAGCTCAATCTCGACGCGCAGGAAAAGGAGAGCAAGGCGCAGGATGCCGAGGCCAAGGTGGTCGAGCTGACGCCGCCCCCCGGCAAGCCGCAGTCCGTCATCACCGACAAGGAGCGCACAGACCTTTCCGACGCGCAGACCGCCGCCACCAAGCTGCGCGGGGAGGCCGACGCAGCGCACACGAAATTCGCCGACGCTGTCGGTACCGATGCGCAGACCGAGTTCTACGGCAGTTCGCCGCCGAGCCAGGCCGTGACGCAGCCGTTCCCCACGGTGCAGGCGACGCCGCCGATGCCCACCGATCCGCTGCATTCGCCGCTGTTGCAGCTGCTGCAGGTGCAGCCGCGCTCCGGGCTGGACGCCATCGCCGGCACCACCAACAACCTGCCGCTGACCTCGCTGACACTGACCGCACCGAACGCTCCGCTGCACGGACCGACCACCTTCCCCTCGACCCTGAACGGGCCGGCGCTCGGCACGGGCGGCAATTCGTCCACCGCGCCGCTGAACGGGCTGTTCCAGCCCAAGCCGGCGGCGGTGACGCCCGAGGTCTCGAAGACGCTGAGCGCCATCGCCGACGGAAAGACCGTCGACCAGATCGCAAAGGACCGCCACATCGGCGTCGACAAGGTGATCGCCGAGGCCAATGCGGCGGGCATTCGCATCGAGTCGGGCAAGCCCGGCGGCGATGCGCAGGTCACGACGGTGAAGAAGGGCGACTCATCGCTCTCCTACACGCACGACGCGAAGAAGGACACCCTCACGGTGAAGGGCGACATCGCCGACCCTACTGCGCCCGGCGGCAGGAAGACCTTCGAGGCGACGGAAGACGGCAAGGGGCGCTACAGCCGTGTGTCCAAGGATGAGAAGGCAGGCACGACCACTACCGTCACGATCGACCCCCAGGCCGGCACCCGGACCGAGAGCGTGGTCGACAAGAACGGCCTGCGCGTCGACACCACCACCTCGCTGACCGGCGCGAAGATCACGCGTCCCGTGGGCGAGCGCGAGGGCTACCTGGAATTCGCCAAGGCCGTGGGGCGCACGCCCGAGCAGCTGTTCACGCTGAATCCCACGGTGGACTACGGCAAGCCGCTCGAACCCGGCCAGGAGCTGGTGGTGTCGGACGTGACCACCACCGTGAAGACCTACAACAAGGACGGCACCACGCTGGAACGGACCGTTGCCAGCGACGGCTCGGTGCAGGCGGTGGCGACCTCGGCCAGCGGGCGCCGCACGGTGCTCGAAGGCAAGCCGGACGACCGCAGCGGCCCGGGCGAGACCGCGCGCAAGGCGATCTTCGAAGACCGGAAGCCGCTGGCCGAAGTGGCCAGGAGCATGGGGCTGAGCGAGGAACAGGTGCTGGCCGCGCTGCCCGAGGGGACCGTCGAGGTGACCGAGCCCACCTCCGACAACGGGGATGTCCAGACGCGCACGATGTACGACCCGGTCACCGACCGCGTGGTGGTCGAGTCGCACGACTGGCAGCACGACCACGTGAGCGTGCAGGTCATCGACGAGAAGTCCACCTACCAGGTCCACGACACGGACCCCAAAACCAAGCAGCCGGTGACCGTGGAAAAGAGCGGCGGGCTGGCCTACCTGCAGAAGCAGGCCGAGGACAAGGCCGACTTTTGCCGCCGGCTACGGCACCCAGATCGCGAACATCGACAAGAACATCCGCCTGTACAACCGCATGGGCGAATCGACGACCGATCTGCGCGCCGAGCGCAAGGCGCTGGTGGAGAAGCAGGACGCCGCCAAGGGCGAGGCGACGGTCGCCGGCGCGCAATACACCGCCGCGCTCACCAAGAACCAGCAGGTGGTGCTCGACAAGCAGGCCGCCATCGCCTACCAGAACCATTCCTATGCACGCCCGGGCAGCCAGGAGAAGGCCGATGCGGCCGCCGTGCTGGACATCAAGCTTGCGGCGCTGGACAACGTCGATCGGCTGGTCGACCTCGCCAACAAGGACGTGACGCTCGCCAAGGCCGGACTCGACAAGCAGATCAAGGACACCGCCAAGGCCAACGCCGACGCCGACCTGCAGACCCAATTCCAGAAATGGAAGGACGACGTCTGGATGTGGCAGGGCATCGACAAGAAGACGGCCGACAAGATGAAGGCCGAGGGCCAGGTGCCCACGATGCGCATGTACCCCGACATGAAGCAGGAGAACGACGCGGCCTGGGAAGCCTTCGTCTCCCAGCAGACGGACATGGACAAGTACGGCGACGACTACCTCACGCCCGAGGAGCGTCCCGCGCGCAATGCCTGGCTGGCGCGCAACAGGACCAGCGACGACGCGGTGGCCAGCGACCTGCGCTACAACGACGCGCTGAGCGCCAGCACCCGAGCCGGCACCCACCTGACGCAGGGCGACCTCGACCGCCTGCAGCAGAAGAAGGATGCCTGGATCAAGGCCAACCCGACGCTGTTCTCGCTGAACTTCCAGGGCCCCGGCGAGAAGGAGAACCAGGCAACGCTCGACCTGCTGCAAAAGGGCGTGGCCGACGGAAAGATCAAGGACCTGCAGATCGGCGCGGACAGAAAGTACACGCAGCACCTGCAAGACATGTCCGCGGCCGACCGGGCCGACCCCGAGGCGATGAAGGAGGCCGACGAGGCCTACGCGAAGGACAACAGCGACTTCAACGTCCAGCTGAAGGCGAAGATCAAGGACCTGTCCGGCCAGGCCCTGGACGACAGGGCGCAGGCCGTCGATGCCTACATCAAGGACTGGGAGGAACGCAATCCGGACCTCAAGCGCAAGCTCGATGCGCTGGGGACCGACCAGGACCAGCGCAGCCTCCGCGCTGCGGAATACCGCAGCGACCAGATCAGATCGCTGTTGTCGGCCAGCGAGCAGGGGCGGCAGCGGCTGTCCGCCATGGACATGAACTACGCCGTCAAGGGCGAGTACATGGGCGTGGGCGACAACGACAGCGCGCAGATCAGCAAGGACCTGGAGGGCATCAACCAAGGCATCGAGAAGCACACCTTCGTGCGCGACGCCTGGGGCGCGATGTTCGGCGACTCGGCTGACGAGGCGAAGGACTACACCGAGGATCGACTCGCCAAATCGGATCAACTGCGCAAGGACCTTGCCGCGGGGAAGATCTCCGTGTCGAAGTACTCGACCGAGGAAGACGCCCTGATGGACGGCTACGACGTGAAGTCGGCCGAGCTGGCGCAGAAGGTGCAGGACGCCGATGGCACCTGGAGCGTGGTCGACGAAGCGGTGCGCATGACGGTCACCGCCGCGGCAGGCATTGCCGCCACCATCGCCTCGGGCGGCAACGTGGCGGTGGGCTTCGGCACGGCGATGCTCGTGAGCGAAGTCTGGGACACCACGGGCGACGTCGTCGCCGCCGCGCAGGGGCGCGATATCTACGCCGACGGCCACACCTCGCTCTGGACGCTCGAGGGCAAGGCGCTGACCGGCAATGCGAGCTGGGAAGACGTCAAGTTCACGCTGAAGGACGAGGCGATCGACGCGGCGAGCAACATCGTGACGGCCACCGGCGTGGGCGCCGGCATCAAGACCAGTGCCGCGGTGAGTACGCGGCTGCTGGCCAAGGAGGCGTTCGTCAAGAGCGAGGGCGTGCTCAACCTCGGCGGCCGCGCGCTGGTCGGCGCCCGCGCCGGCATCACTTCGCAAGCCGTGGACGGAGTGGGCCGCGTGACGGTGGAAAGCGGACGCGTCGGCCTCGACGGAAAGTGGGGCACCGAGGAGGGCAACAAGCGCATCGGCGCCACCTTCGTCAGTTCCGCGGCCGGGCTCGTCAGCGCACCGCTCACGGGTGGCGCCTCGGGTGCGATCCCCCTGTGGAAGGTCGCACCGGCCGCCGCCAGCAGCGGGACGACGAACGCGGCTGCCAACGCAACGACAAACGCGGCTGCCAACGCAACGACAAACGCGGCTGCCAACGCGACGACGAATGCGGCTGCCAACGCGACGACGAATGCGGCTGCCAACGCGACGACGAATGCGGCTGCCAACGCGACGACGAATGCGGCTGCCAACGCGACGACGAATGCGGCTGCCAACGCGACGACGAATGCGGCTGCCAACGCAACGACGAATGCGGCTGCCAACGCAACGACGAATGCGGCTGCCAACGCGACGACGAATGCCGCCGCCGACGCGACAACGAACGTGGCTGCCGATGCGGTGACGAACGTGGCCGCCAGCGCGACGTTGAATGCGGCCGCCAATGCGACCACGAACGCGGTCGCCAACGCGACGACGAATGCGGCTGCCAACGCGACGGCGAACGCGGCTGCCAACGCGACGGCGAACGCGGCCGCCAACGCGACGGCGAACGCGGCCGCCAACGCGACGGCGAACGCGGCCGCCAATGCGACGGCGAACGCGGCCGCCAATGCGACGACGAACGCGGCTGCCAACGCGACGACGAACGCGGCCGCCAATGCGACGACGAACGCGGCCGCCAATGCGACGACGAACGCGGCCGCCAATGCGACGACGGACGCCGCCACCAATGCGACGACAAGCGCGGCCAGCAGTGCGGCGACGAGCGCGGCGGCGAACACCGCCTCCAGCACCACCGCAGGCACGCAGAAGATGTCCTACGCCGGCTTCTCCGGCCAGTTCGTGACCGACGGCGCGGGGTCGATCGGCACCGGCCAGCTCATTTCGTACCTGAACGAAGGCCGGGGAATGAACAAGGGCGAGTTCATCGCCGCCTCGCTGCAGGCCTTGCCCGGCACGCTCAACAACATCGCACTGCATCCGATGATGGCGGCGCGCGCACGGGCGCAGGCAGGCAACGATGCGGCCAACCGGCAGCCGCCGCCCACGGCAGGGCGCGGCACGCCGGATGTGAAGCCGGTGGCGCTGGAGCCGGTGAAGATCGATGCGCCGGTGGATGCGTTGCCAGGGCTTGCGGGCCGCGATGCCACCACGCTGCGGGTGGGCGGCGTGAAGCTCGACGATCTGACGAATGGCCTGGACGTGCAGACCCGTGCTTCGGAAGCAACGGCGCCGGGCGGCGAGGTCGAGTTCCGTGTGGCGATCGACACCCAGAAGGCCGTGGCATCGGCCGCCGAGGGCGTGGCCGCCAGCGGTGCCGGCAACACCCGGGGCAGGACCGCCGGCACCGGCAAGCGTTCGAGCGAAAGCGACAACGACGGCGGCGTGCGGCGCAAGGGCGACGATGCGCAGGAAACCAAGGATGTCGAGGCCGCGCAGGACGCCGCCATCCAGGTGCGGATGCGCGCTGCGGGCTTCGACAACGTCAAGATCGCGCGCAAGCCGGGCGCCGACGGGCAGGCGCAGCCCGAGATCGTCGTCACTGGCACCAAGCCGCTGAAGGCACCCCTGTCTGGCGACACGCTGCTGCGGCCGGCCTACGACGGCTACGACCAGCGCATGTCGTACCTGAGCGGCGCCGAGATGGTGGCGCTGTACGGCTCCGGCACCCGGCCCGACCCCGTTGCGGTGGCGGCCGACCGTGCGGCTGCGCGCTCGGCCCGCACCGACATGCGCCTCGGCGTCACCGCGCGCGGGCGCCTGAACGTGGGCGAGTACGCGCCGCTGGCGTCGCCGACCCTCCAGTCGGTGAGCACCGGGATCGGCACCCGCTCCAACCTGCGCGCCATCGCCACGGGCGTCATGGACAGCATCCGCTGGCGCTCCACGGTGCCGATCCGCGACGCGCTGGGCCGCGAGCTGTCGGTGGCCGTGCGGCCCGACGAGTACCGGCGCACCAGCATGCTGCAGTGGGGCGTGAGCCCGATGTCGCGCGACACCATCTTCACCGTGTTCGCGAAGGACCTGATCAACACCGCCAAGACCGAACTGTTCGGCAAGGAGGGAACCCCCGGCTACGGCGTCAACGTGCGTTCGGCCACGGACATCGGACCGGCTGCCGACGGCTCCGGCCGGGTGGTCGAGCTGGAGATCAGCGTCAAGCTCGACGGCGAGAAGGTCCAGCTGGCCGAAGGAGAGAAGGACTTCTTCGGCGGCAAGGCGTCGAGTTCGCCCGATGGCCACGTGAAGGTTCCCAGCAGCCTCATGTTCGACCGCGTCATCGAGGACTTCCGCATCGCGCCGCTGCTGCCGATCGTCAAGAAGCTGGTGGGCAATCCGTTGCCGGTGACGCCCTCGGTGGAGCGGCGTTCGCAGATGCTGCTGAACGACGTGATCGGCGCGGGCGACGTGGTGCCCACGCGCTTCTTCGAGCAGTTCAGGAAGACCTTCGGCGATGCGAAGTACCGCGTGCAGGTGGTGGTGCCCGACCGCCTGCCCGGCTTCGGCCGCGACCCGGCCGCGACCGCGGTTCGCAACTTCCTCGCCAAGCCCGACGTGGCCGGGTTCAAGGCGCTGGTCGAACACGGTTACGTGAGTGCCGATCCTGACAAGGCGCTGTTCTTCGTGCCCAACCGCGGCGGCAATCATCACCGCACGTCGGTGCCCGGCAAGCCGCTCACGGAAGCCTTCACCGACTTGACGGGCAAGGAGCGCCGCGTGCCCAACAAGTCGACCAGCAACGTCTGGATCATCTTTGCCGACAACGGGCTCGAACGCACGCTGCAGCGGGGCATCTACGGCGTGAAGAAGGTCGTCTACGGCGCCTTGCCCGCCGGCCTGCAGCGTTCCGCGCCATCGCCGCACCACCTGGTGGGCACGGGCAACCTGATCGATGCCATGACGGGCGGCAGGGGCCGGCCCAACGCCGACAGCTCCAGGCGCCTCACCGCGGTGGCCGCGCTGCCCACACTGTTCGACGTGGGGGTGCTGGGCACCAGCGTGGAGTTCCGCGTGCAGCTCGGGCTGGATGCGCCTTCGGCCGCCAAGTCGGTCAGGAAGGGCAGGATGCAGGACTTCAAGGTGTCGCCGGACGACACCCGCACCGTGGACGTGCCCCAGTGGTTCCCCAAGCTGCTCGAACGCTCCCTGACAGGCGCGACCCCGGTGGTGCCCAAGGGCGGGACCGCGCAGCTCACCACCTTCCTCGACAAGCTGCAGACCCACCTGGGCGCCGAGGATGGCGCGGCGCTCACGGCGCTGCGCGAGAAGCACATGACCGGCAAGGACGCTGCCGTCGGCGACGGGAAGTTCCTGCGCCAGCCGGTGGCCGAGGACATCGTGAGCCTGCTGGTGGGACTGAAGCCCGGCGCCAAGCCCGGCTCGCGTCCGCTGCTGGCCGGGCAGCCCGGCGAATCAGCGCCGCTCGCCGCGCCGGCCGCGGCACGGACGGCCGGCATGCGCCCGGCGGACCTGAACTACCTCGAAGGCGAGGCGACGGTGAACGGCCGGCCGGTCCCGGCGCGCGACATCGAGCTGGCGGTGCCGCCCGACAGCATCCTGGTGCTGGCCGAGCGCGGCAACCCGCCGAGCGCGGAGCGCATCGCGGCGGACCTGCGCGCGGCCGGCCATCCCGAGGGCAAGGACGTGGTGCTGTACCTCTGCGAAGGCGCGACGCCGGCGCGGGCCGACGCGCCGGTGCCCGCGTCGCTGGCGCGCGAGCTGAGCAACAGGCTCGGCGCTCGCGTGCATGCGGTGGACGGCGACATCGTGCTCGGCGCCAGGACCACGGTCGACGGCGCCCCGGTGGTGCAGCGGCCGAACCTGCCGCTGACCGACGTGTCGCAGAAGGCGCCGCACCCGGTGGCGGCCGATGCGGACTTCGACGCGCAGCAGCGCTTCTGGCTCGCGCCGGGCGGGCGCACGCAGGAGGCCCAGGCGCCGTTCTCGCCGAAGGTGCTCGACCAGGGCGCGAAAGTGGGCGACAAGTCCATCGACCCGCTGCACCTGGGCATCGAGGACCGCGTGGTCGACATGCGTCCGATGACCGCGCAGAACGCACGCGAGGTGTTCCCGCTGCTGGTCCGGCAGATGGGCGTCAGCCCCGAGTACAACGCGCTCGGCGCGGAGGGCATGATCGACAAGTGGCTCGGCGAGATCGCCGCCGGCACGCGCTACGCGCGCGTCATCTATCCGGCGCCCGGCTCGACGCCGGTCTCCGACGCGCCCATCGGCCTGATCTCGGTCCACAAGGAGGCGCTGCTCGGGGAGAGCTATCGCAACACCTTGCCCGCGGCCCTCTACCGCGGCAGCAAGCCGGCGGGCGAGACGAGCAAGGAGGCGTTGCAGGCCCGCGGCGAGGTCTGGCAGTTCTCGACCTACCTGGGCTCGAACAAGAACCGCTATCCGGGCGGCGTGATCAACAAGGCCGCGCGCATGCAGTTCATGAAGGACGTGATGCGGCAGGAGGCCGCCAAGGGCGCGCCGGTGGAGGCGTTCTATTCGCGCGTGAGCGGCGGCGCGCCGTTCATCACCGATTCGAACGGCGTCACGGTCCTGCTCAAGGGCCACGAGTTCAACGTGGCGAGCTCCTTCAGCCAGGAATCGCAGACGGTCGGCCGCGGACCGATCGCCGTCGGCTATGAAGACAGTTCGCCGTTCAAGAGCCCCGACTATCCGGACGGAGAGCCGGCGCGCCACATCTACATCTACGAGACCGATGCGAGCCTCTACGGGCCGGAGGGCAAGGGCACGCTGAAGTGGCGCAGCAAGATCGAAGAGGCCTTCGACAAGGTGCCCGGCTCGCGCAGCCTGCTGTCGCCGATGCGCACGGCGGACAAGAACTACCTGGTGGGCGAAGTGATGGTCAACGGCCGCCCGATGCCGGCAGCCGAGATCGAACTGGCGGTACCGCCGGACAGCATCCTGGTGGTGGCCGAGCACGGCAATCCGCCGAGTGCCGAGCGCATTGCCGCCGACCTGCGCGCGGCCGGCCACCCGGAAGGCAAGGACGTGGCGCTCTATCTTTTCAAGGGCGAACCGTCGGTCCGGCCGGGCACGCCGACGCCCGAGGCGCTGGCGCGCGAACTGGGCAACCTGCGCGGATCGCGCGTGCATGTGGTGGACGGCGACGTCGGACTCGGCCCGCGGAACACCGCGCGCGGAACGCCGGTGGTGCAGCGGCCGAACCTGCCGTTGACGGACGTTTCGCAGAACGCGCCGCACCCGGTGACCGATGCGGACTTCGATGCGCAGAAGCGCTTCTGGCTCGCGCCGGGCGGCCGCACGCAGGAAGCGCAGGCGCCGTTCTCGCAGAAGGTGCTCGACCAGGGGACGGCGGTGGGAGACAGGACCATCGACCTCGCCGCGGCCCGGCATCGAGGACCGCTCGGTGGAACTGGTGCCGTTCGACGCGCAGCACGCACGCGACGTGCTGCCACACCTGACCAAGGAGTTGAAGTACAGCCCCGACTTCATGCAGCTGAAGGCCGAGGGCATGACCAGGAAATGGATCGATCAGATCAACGACGGCACGCGCATGGCCTTCGTGATCTATCCGGCTTCCGGCTCGGCGGCCGAGCGGCGGCCGCTGGGCATCATCGCCGTGCACAAGGAACCGCTGGTCGGCGACAACTACATCGAGACGCTGGCCCCCGCCCACTACGCCGGCGAGAAGCCGGCCGGTGCGGCCAGCAAGGAGGCACTGCTGCAGCGTGGCGAGGTGTGGCAGTTCTCGACCTACCTGATCGGGGCCCGGACATCGACTAAGTCGCCGGATTCGTCGTTCCCCGGCGGCGTGGTGAATTCGGCCGCCAAGAAGCAGGTGATGGATGCCGCGATGGCCGAACTGGCGCGCCGCGGCGAGCCCATCGACGCCTTCTATGCGCGGGTGCACGCCGGCGCGCCCGAGGCTGTGCCCGCGCTCGGCTGGCCGAAGACCGCCAACGCAAACAGCCTCAACAGCCAGGCCCGCATGGCCGACAGCGGGCCGGTGGCCGTGGTGCACGAAAAGGGACCGCCGCTCGAGGACGGCACCACGCCCACCCGCTACGTCGCCATTTTCGAGACGCCGGTGGGCCTCTATGCCGAAGACGGTGGCGGCACGGCCGCCTACCGCTCGCTGATCGAGGCCCAGGCGAGCAAGTACCCGTCGGAGCCCTGGCTCGCGCCGAAAGAGTGGCAAGGCAAGCCGCTGGTGCACCGCCTCGCCGATCTGAACTATCTGCAGGGCGATGCCATGGTGAACGGCCGCCCGGTGCCGGCAAGCCTGATCCAGGTGGCGGTGCCCGAGAAGGCGTTCACCGTCATGGCCGAAGCGGCACAACTGCCCAACCTGCACCAGTTGGCCGCCGACATGCGCGCCGCCGGCTACACGGACGGGCAGGAGGTGGCGCTGTGCTTCTGCTTCGGCCTCAAGACGGACGACCCGTCGGCGCCCGTGCCGCAATCGGTGGCGTCGCAGCTCGGCGACATGCTGGGTGCGCGCGTGCATGCCGTGGAAGGCACCATCACGCTGGGCGCGAAGATCGAACTCGGCGAAGGCCGCGTCGGCACCGCGCAGCCGAAGCTGCCGCTGATCGACGTCTCGAACGGCGGCATGCGCCCGGGCGAGAACTTCGATGCGCAGCAGCGCTACTGGCTCGCGCCCAATGGCCGCGGCGAGCGGGTCGATGCCCCCTTCGGCGCGGAAGTGCGCAACATGGGCGCGCGCGTCGGCGAGGGCAACTGGATCGACCCGATGGTGCTCGGCATCGAGGAGCGCGTGGTGCGGCTGGAGCAGTTCGGCGATCGCAACGCGCCGGCGGTGCTGGCCTCGCTGACCAGGCAGCTTGCCGTCAGCCCCGACTTCAACAGCCTCGGGCCGGAAGGCATGGCGCGCAAATGGCAGCAGGAGATGGCCGACGGCACCCGTATGGCCTACGTCGTCTACCCGGCCGAAGGTTCGCCGCTGGGCCAGAAGCCGCTGGGCATCATCGCGCTCCATCGCGAGGCGCTGATCGACGACAAGTACGTGAAGACGCTGCCCGCGTCGTACTACCGCGCAGGCAAGTTCGAGGCCGGCGAGGTGTCGCGCGAAGACCTGCTCGCACGCGGCGACGTCTGGCAGTTCTCGACCTACCTCAACGCCGACGCGAAGCAGGTGCCGGGCACCAACAAGGCCGGCAAGATGCTGACCATCGAGGAGGCGGCGGCCGAGGGCCAGCGGCGCGGCGAGGAGATCCTGGCCTTCTATGCGCGGGTGCACGGCGGCGGGCCACTGGTGTTGATGGCACCGCACGTCGAACCCAACATACCCAGCCTGTTCGGCCAGGAATCGATGGCGCGGCGGGGCCCCATCGCGGTGGGCCTGGAACAGGGCTCGCCGGTGACCGGCGGCGCCGACCGCTATGTGCTGATCTTCGAGACCGACCGCGGGCTCTACCTGCCCGGTGGGCCGGGGCGGGAGAAATGGACAGCCGATATCCAGAAGCTGATCGACGATCACCCGGACCCGGGTTCGTGGCTGGGGGCGGCGCAGGACACGGGCGCATCCGGTCCGACCGTGAGCCGTGCCGCCGCGAGCGCAGACCTTCCTTCGCGAAGCGCGCCCGCCATCGACCCGGACAGCATCGCCCGCGAGAGCTACGACGCACTCGCACGCGAACTGGGCCTGACCGATGCGCAGGCCGATGCCATGCGCGGCTGGACGACGGCGCCTCGCGATGCGGTGACCGGCTTCTACGATGCGCGGCTGTCGGGCCTGAAGGCCGAGACCGTGACGCGCACGCAGGCGCATGTCGCCGACAGCGGCGACGACGCACATTACGTATCGGCCGACATCGGCAACCTGGGTGGACTCAACGCGGCGATGAACAACGTGGCCGAGGCGGCCAATGTCCACTTCCGCGGACTCGCCGAGATCCTCGCCACGCAGCTGGATGCCACCGGCGCCACGGTGGTGCCGATGCGCACCGGCGGCGACGAGCTCGGCGCGGTGGTCGCGGGCATCGACGGACCCACGCTGGCGGGCGCCGTCGAGGCGACGCAACGGCAGGTCGCGCAATACGCGCAGACGCACGGCCTGGACCACATTCCACATCCCAAGCACGGCGACCAGCGCGGCGTCGGCCTGCACATCGGGTATACATCGGTGTCGCCCGACAAGACCCTGGACCACATCTTTACCGAGGCCGACCAAGGCGTCGACAGGAGCAAGCAACATGTCACAACAGACGAGGGACGAACGACTGGGGTTGACGGGGCTGAACCCGGCACAGCGCAAGCAACGCCTGCAGCAACTGCAACAGGAAATCGACCAGGAACGCCAGCAGGCGAAGGCGGCGCTCGAGGCCCAGCGCGCGGCGCGTCGCGGGCAGACGCCGCCGAAGTCCTGACGCCGGACCACCCCACGCGCTTCGCCACCGGTTCGCACGAACACGCGACCATCGATCCTGACGCGGTCAGGAAGCAGGACTTTGCCGCCGCGGCCCACCAAGCAGGCCTCAACACCGAGCAGTTCACCGGCCTGCTGCACTACGGCATCTCGCCGAAGGACAGCGTGACCGGCTTCTACGACGCGCGCCAATCCGGCGTGAAAGCCGACACGGTGCGCCGGATGCAGGACCTCGTCGCCAACTCGGACGACAACGGCTTCTACGTGTCCGCCGACATCGCCAACCTGGGCGGACTGAACCACGCGATGGGCAACGTGGCCGAACGGGCCAACGTGCATTTCAAGGCCATGGCGACGCTGCTGGCCGATGCGCTTTCGAGCACCGGCGCCACTGTTGTTCCGCTGCGCACCGGCGGCGACGAACTGGCTGCGGCGGTGGTGGGGCAGATCGACGAGGCGAGCTTGCGCGGTGCGCTCGACGCGGCCGGGCGGCGCATCGCGGACTATGCGAGGGCGCACGGGCTGGCGGACATCCCGCACCCCAAGCGCGCCGGCGAGAAAGGCGTCGGCATGCACATGGGGTATGCCGAGACGCTGCCCGGCAGAACGCTGGACCGCATCTTCACCGAGGCGGACATGGGGGTGGATGCGAGCAAGAACGCGGCGCAGCATCCCACGATCGATTTCGAGGACGCGCAACCGGTCGCGGTGAGAACGAGCGACGGGGAGCGACTCTCCGTCCACCGACTGATGGTGACCGAGCCCGACGGCACGCGGCGGCCGATGACCGGGGCGGAGGTGCTCCGCATGACGGGGCCCGACCTGCTGGGTCGCGGCAGTTCCGCCGACGTCTACCCGTTCGGCGAAGGACAGGTGATCAAAATCTACCGCAACTCCCGCGAGCCCGACCCGGACCAGTCGCATCTGCTCGTTGAACTGCCCGACGGTGCTGAGATCCATCCGCGCATGGCGACCGCGGCGAGCGAAGTGCGTGCGGTGAGGGCGCTCCAAGGCGCGGCAGGCGAGTCGGCGTTCGTCAGCGTCAAGGGACCGTTCCTGGTGGGCGACCGCCTGGCGCTGGTGATGCCCCGGCATCCGTTCGCGGGCAACAGGCTCGAACTGGACCTGGACACGCGAACCTATTCGGGGGAAGGCAGCGAACTGCTCAACGAACGTACCGCGCGGACCGCGGGCGCTCTCACCGAGCGCCTGAATGCCGTGGACAGATTCCCGGGCGATCCGCAACACCTGATCGAGCCGGATGGATCGGTGATCGGATTCGATCCGCTCGAAGTATCCAGCGGAGAGTTGGCCCGGAATTATCACGAGGGCGAAGCACTCAAGCTGGCGCGCACCGGCCGCCAGAACGCCGCCCAGCGGCCGGCGCCCGACAGGCCCGACGCGGGCAGGGTGCAGTTCGTGGCCGGGCCTGCACCCGAGCGCGTCATCGAGGCGGGCGGGCTGGAAGTGCCGGGCCCCGGTGGCGTTCATGCCACGGTGGCCGGTGCCAAGTGGGCTGCGATCGAACCCATGCCGGCACCGTTCGAGCGCGACGGGACCGAGAGCGCTGCCTACGTCTACACGACCGAAGGCGAAAGCGTACAGGTGGCCGCGGACGGCTCGCGCACGATCCCGTTGGCGTCCATTCTTGCCGGGCGGCAGGTCGACGCGTTCGGCCGCTTCACCGCCGATTCCACGGTGCGTTTTCGCGCGAGCAGCGGTGGGCCCGGCCGGCAGATTCCCGAAGGCCTCATCGATCTGAGCAAGCTCGGGCGGAAGAGGGACGACCCGGGCTCGAGCAAGGGCGCGGCGAGTACCTAGGCCGCGGGGGCAGACGGTGCTGGCGCAGCCGCCTGCGCCAGCACCCAGTCCCTGAACACCCGCATCCCCCGCGTCTCGCGCCGTCCCTTCGGCGCGCAGACGTAGTAGCCGCGCGGCGTCAGCGCAGCCTGGTCGATCGGGATCGCGATGCGGCCGGCGGCGAGCTCGTCCTCGATCAGGCAGCGTTGCACCACCGCGAGGCCGAGGCCCGAGATCACGCCCTGCACCAGCATCACGACCTGGTCGAAGTCGGCTGCGGGGCGCGGGTTGGCGTCGGGCACGCCCTGGGTGTCGAACCACAGGCGCCAGTTGTCAGGGTAGTTCGCGTGGAACAGCAGCGGCCGCTGCAGCAGGTCGCGCGGCGTGTGCAATGCACGCGGGCCGCGCAGGTCCTCGGGGCGGCAGATCGGCACGATCTCGCGGCCCACGAGGTAGTCGGACTGGATGCCCGCCGGATGCCACGCCGTGTCGCCGGTGCGCACGCGAATCCAGCCGTCGATGTCGGGCATGTCCAGCGGATCGTCGCGGCGGTAGGGCGCGAACGAGATGGCGACGTCCGGATGGCGCCGGCGGAAGTCGGGCAGCCGTGGAATGAGCCACTTGGTGGCCAGCGTCGGCGGTACCGACAGGCGCAAGGTGTGCGGCCCGTGCTGCGCGCCCGCGGCATTGGCGGCCGCCTCGAGCTGCTGCAGTGCCGGCGCGACGTTGTCGAGATAGGCACGGCCCGCCTCGGTCAGCGTGCTGAGGCGGCCGTGGCGGTCCAGCAATCGCACGCCCAGTTCCGCTTCGAGCCGTGCCACCGCGCGGCTGACCGCCCCTTGGGTGACGCACAGCTCCTCGGCCGCTTTCGAGAAGCTGCCCAGGCGCGCAGTGCTGGCAAAGGCATGCAGCTCATGCAGCGACGGTGAACGGATTCGCATGGAGGGTGTGGTGGCTTGCTATGCGCACTGGTCATAGCAGGCGGCGCAATTGTCACCCCAAAGACCAGAGGGCGCTTCACATAATCGCCGCACTTTTGGGGCACTTCCGTGCGCATCGTCCACCTGGATATTCCTTTCGACTTAATCGCAATGAACAACCGCCGAGACCTCCTGCTGGCCATTACCGCCGTCGCCTTCGGGCTGCCGATGGCGAGCACCGATGCGCATGCTTCTTCGGCCTTTCCCGACAGGCCCATCAAGCTCATCGTGCCGTTCCCGCCGGGCGGCTCGACCGACCTCGTCGCGCGGCTGCTTGCCGAGAAGATGTCGGTGGTTCTGGGGCAGCAGGTGGTGGTGGAGAACCGCGGTGGCGCGGGCGGCACCATCGGCATTTCGGCGGTGGCGCGCGCCGAGCCCGACGGCTACACCATCGGCATGGCCACGGTGAGCACGCACGGCGCGAACCCGGCCGTCTACAGCAAGCTGCCCTATGACCCGGTGAAGGACTTCCAGCCGATCACCAACGTGATGTCGGTGCCCAGCGTGTTCGTCGTGAGTCCCAAGCTGCCGGTGAAGAACATGAAGGAGTTCATCGCGCTCGCCAAGTCCTCGCCGGGCAAGCTCACTTTCGCTTCGCCCGGAAACGGCTCGCTCGGCCACGTCAACGTCGAGCAGTTCATGGACCTCGCGGGCATCCGGCTCACGCACGTGCCGTACAAGGGCGCGGGGCAGGCGGCTGCCGACGCATTGGCGGGCACCGTCGACGCGATGACCGACAACCTGCCGTCGTCGCTGCCGCACATCAAGTCGGGCAAGCTGCGTGCGCTGGCGGTTCTGTCACCGGAGCGTTCGCCGCTCCTGCCCGACGTGCCGACCTACCGGGAACTCGGCTTCGAATCGATGAGCGAAGGCGGCTGGTTCGGGCTGGTCGCCCCGGCGGGCGTTCCCGCACCGGTGATCGAGAAGCTCATGACCAGCGCGCACCAGGCCATGCAGGACCCGGCGTTCAAGCAGCGCACGATCGACATCTCGGGCGTGCCCATGGCCAACACGCCGGCGCAGTTCGCGCAGCAGATCCGCGAAATGATGGACAAGTACGCACGCATCGCCAAGGTGGCGAACATCAAGCTGTGACGGGCCCGCACCACATGCAGGACACCGACCCCGTCGTCGTTGTCGCCGATCCTCCGAGCGACGTGGCCCGGTTGCCGCTGGTGTGCGATTCGCCGCACAGCGGCACCCGCTACCCGGCGGACTTCGTCACCCGTGTGCCGTTCGCGCAACTGCGCCAGGCTGAAGACACGCACGTTGCCGCGCTCTGGGCCGCCGCGCCGCGGCACGGCGCGACCTTGGTGAGCGCGCAGTTTCCTCGCGCCTACATCGATCCCAACCGCGCGATCGACGACCTCGATCCCGAGCTGCTCGACGGCCCGTGGCCGTCCCCGCTGAAGCCGGGCGAAAAATCGCGTCTGGGCTACGGTCTGGTGTGGAGCCGCATCGCGGCCGACCAGCCGCTGTACGACCAGCCCCTTGCGCCGTCCGCGGTGCAATGGCGCATCGACCGGTTCTGGAAACCGTACCACGCGGCGCTTTCCACCGCGGTGCAGCGCGCGTTGACCGATTTCGGTGCGCTGTGGCATCTCAACCTGCATTCGATGCCGGGCAATGCCTATGAGAAGCTGCGCATCGCATCGACCCGGCCGCTCGCGGACTTCGTGCTCGGCGACCGGGAAGGCACGACCTGCGAGCCCGCGCTGCTGAACGTGGTGGAAGCCTCGGTGCGTGCGCACGGCTACACGGTGGCGCGCAACGACCCGTACAAGGGCGTGGCGCTGATCGCCGAGATCGGCAATCCGGCCAAGCGGCGGCACAGCCTTCAGATCGAGATCCGCCGGCCGATCTACATGAACGAAAAGACGCGCGAACCGAACGACGGCTTTGCGCCGTTGCAGCAGTGCCTCGAGTCCACGATCGGCGCCGTGGCGGCGCACGTGAAGCTGCAACTGAAGAAGGGGTAGCCTGCGATGCGAAGCCCCCGTGCCGTGCTAGCCGCTGATGCCATTCCTCGCCGAAGCCGGCTGCAACGCATCGAGCGCAGACAGCCTGCGGTAGTCGCCCGGCATCACCGCATAGGTGCCGAGAAAGGTCTTGTGCAGATGGCTCTGGTCGGTGAAACCCGCCGCGTGCGCCGCATAGGTCACGCGCGCGCCGCCGGCGATGAGGTCGCGTGCGTACTCGATGCGGTGGCCCACCAGCATCTCGTGCGGCGTGAAGCCGAAGGCGCCCTTGAAGCGCCGCTGCACATGCACCGGATGCAGGCCGGCCGCGGCCGAGAGGCTGTCGAGCGTGAGGCGCTGCTGAAAGCCCGAGGCGATGAGCGCGTAGAGCCGGTTCATGCGGTCGTCGCCGCCGTCGAGCCTGCGAGCGGGCTGCGGCGCGAGCGGAATCCAGCGCGCGAGGCGTTGCCGCAGCAGCGCGCGGCCGGCGGCGCTCTCCTCGGTGTCGTCGTCGCGGCCGATGCCGGTGGGCTCCGACAGCAGCCGGTGGCATTCGAGGAAGTCGCGCGCCTCGGCCTGGTCGAGGAAGACCGCGACGCCGTCGTCGTCCTCCACGCGCGCGAGCGGCGTGCTCTCGTGCGCGGCGCTGATGCAGCGCGCCACGGCCGGGCTGCAGTACATCGCGTCCTCGCGCCAGGGCGTGCTGCGGGCCTGCACCGAATGCCAGACCTGCGGCGCGATGCGCAGCAGCGTGCCCGGCGGCACGACGCTCACGCGGTTGCCGCTGGTGCGGACATGCAGCTCGGCATCGGACACTGCGAGCGTGTAGCCGACGTGCCGGTGCGGACGGATCTCGCGCTCCGACAGGCGGTTCGAGGTCAGCTGCAGGCCGGTGAGATCGGCGTCGCGCCAGTAGCGGGTGCCCAGGAGTTCGATCAAAAGCGGTGTCCCTCGAATGTTGTCGTGCGCAGGGCTGCAAGCCGCATGCCAGTGCGCGATCTGTTTGTCCGAGTGTCCCTCATGCGGCGCGGCGAGCACCGGGTGCAAACTTCATCCAAAGGTACTCAGTCGGGCCTCGGCGCGGTATGCGGGGGCCTTTCTTCCTGGCTCCCCAGGCCTCCGAAGCTAAGAATCTACAAGGCGGCATCGCAGCCCTTTGGTAGCTTGGGCCACTGCCCGCGGCAGCGTTGTGGAACGCGGCGCGCGGCATCTCCACGAGCCCTCTCATGATTTCTTCGAACCTGTTGCCATTGGACGCGGCGGCATCGCTGCCGGACGCGCGCGATATCGACCCGGCGCTGCCGCCGAGGCAGTCGGCCGAGCTGCCGCTCGACGGCCCCTTTCCGCAGCTCTATTCGGAAGAGCAGCTGTACCTGCCGCCCTCCGCGGACCGGCGCGCCGACGGTGCGCCTGGCATCGTCGGCGACCTGCTCGATGCGCGCGACGCCGAGGCGCGGCGCGAGCTCGTGCAGGACCTGCTCGATGCGCTCGGCTTCGACTGGCTCGCCTACGGCACCGTCACCTACCTGCGCGGGCGCTGGTGGCCGCTGAGCTTCTACACCGCGCACGCCAACCCGGAATGGACGCAGCGCTACTTTTCGCACCGCCTCTACGAGATGGACCTGCGCCAGCCGGGCGTGCCGGCGTCCAGCCTGCCGCTGGTGTGGGACGTCGAGCAGATCGAGGCCATGCCCGTGTCCGCAGCCACTTCGGCGGCGGAAGATCCGGCGGGCCTGCGGCAGCGCTTCGTCGACGACCTGCGGCTGAGCGGCATCCACAGCGGACTGATGTTCCGCCTCGCATCACCGACGCAGGTGAACCTGTACACGGTCATCAGCCTGCAGTCGAGCGAGCCGGGCCGCCGCTGGATCACCGACGACGTGGTGGGCCATGCGCTCACGCTCGGCCTGAGCCTGCACGAGTACCTGTCGCGGCATTCGCGCATGCCGAGCGAGGCGGGCGCGGCGGCGCGCATCGAGATCTCGAGCACCCAGCAGTCGATCCTGCAGCACCTGCTGCAGGGCCGCAGCGACAAGGAGATCGCCAACCACCTCGACCTCTCGGCGCATACGGTCGACTACCACATGCGCCAGCTGCGCCGCCGCTTCGCAGCGCGCAACCGCGTGCAGCTGGTGAACGCGGTGCAGCAGAGCGACAGCGACTTTGGCGTGCTGAGCGATTTCTGATCAGGTGGCCACGGCCACCGGGCTGCGCTCCGCGAACTGCCCGTTCCAGTACGGGTAGTAGGGGTAGGGCGGCGTCACGGCGCTGGCCGCATCGAGCCGCGCGATCTGCGCCGGGCTCAGCTGCCAGCCGAGTGCGCCGAGGTTCTGTTCGAGCTGCGCCTCGTTGCGCGCGCCGATCAGCACGCTCGACACCGTGGGCCGCTGCAGCAGCCAGTTGAGCGCGATCTGCGGCAGGGTCTTGCCGGTTTCTTCCGCCACCGCGTCCATCGCGTCGACCACGCGGTAGAGGCGCTCGTCGTCCACCGGCGGCGCGAAGCCCGCGGTCTCGTGCAGGCGGCTGCCTTCGGGCAGCGGCTGGCCGCGGCGGATCTTTCCGGTGAGCCGGCCCCAGCCCAGCGGGCTCCAGACGATCGCGCCCAGGCCCTGGTCGATGCCGAGCGGCATCAGCTCGAACTCGTAGTCGCGGCCGATCAGCGAGTAGTAGGTCTGGTTGGCCACGAAGCGCTGCAGGCCGAGCCGGTCGGAGGCGGCGAGCGATTTCATCAGCTGCCAGCCCGAGAAGTTCGACGCGCCGATCAGCCGCACCTTGCCCGCGCGCACCAGGTCGTCGAGCGTGTCGAGCACCATCTCGACCGGCGTCATCGCATCGAAGGCATGCAGCTGCAGGATGTCGATGTAGTCGGTGTCCAGGCGCTTGAGCGCGGCCTCGGTGGCGGCGATCAGGTGGTGCCGCGAGGCGCCGACGTCATTGGGCCCGTCGCCCGCGCGCAGCGCGAGCTTGGTCGAGATGATGGCCTTGTCGCGCCGGCCCTTGAGGGCTGCGCCGAGGATCGATTCGGAAGCGCCGTTCGAGTAGACGTCGGCGGTGTCGAACAGCGTCACGCCCGCGTTGAGCGCGAGGTCGACGATGCTGCGCGCGCCTTCGACGTCGGTGTTGCCCCAGGCGCTGAAGAGCGGGCCCTGCCCGCCGAAGGTGCCGGCGCCGAAGCCGAGTGCGGGAACCTTGAAGCCGGAGCGGCCCAGAAAGCGTTGTTCCATGGTGTTGTCTTTCGAGTGAGGAGGAAGAAGAAGAAAAGAAAAAGGATCAGGCCCGTGCCGAGGCGCAGTCGGCGCTCGCGGCCTTGCCGCGGCCTTCGCGCCGGTCGAGCGCACGGCTCCAGAGCGCGATCGCAAGGCCCGCGAGCGTGAGCAGTGCCGCCACCCAGCCGAGGGCGCGCAGGCCTGGGCCATGGTCGATCACAGCGCCGCCGACCCAGGCGCCGAGTGCGTTGCCGAGGTTGAAGGCCGCGATGTTGAGGCTGGAGGCGAGGTTCTGGCCCGCGCCCGCGGCCTTCTCGAGCACGCGCAGCTGCATGGGCGCCACCGTGGCGAACGCGGCAATGCCGAGCAGGCCGACGAAGACCACGGCCGCGACCGGCGTGCCGATGGCGAACTGCATCGCGCCGAGCACCACGGCCAGCGCCAGCAGCGTGCCGAGCACCGCGGGCATCACCGCCCGGTCGGCCAGCCGGCCGCCCAGGATGTTGCCCACCGCGAGCCCGCCGCCGAACACCAGCAGGATCGGCGACACGGCCGCTTCGGACAGCCCGGTGAGCCGCGTCAGGATCGGCTGGATGTAGGTGAAGACCACGAACACGCCGGCATAGCCGAGCACCGTCATCGCCAGGCCGAGCAGCACCTGCGGCCGGCCGAGCACGGCGATCTCCTCGCCGAGCGGCGCGGGCTTGCCTTCGCCCTCGACGCGCGGCACGAAGAGCGCCAGCACCGCGAACGCCAGCACGCCGATCAGCGTCACGGCCCAGAAGGCGGCGCGCCAGCCGAAATGCAGGCCCAGCCAGGCGCCGGCCGGCACGCCGAGCAGCGTGGCGGCGGTGAGGCCGGTGAACATGATCGCGATCGCCGAGGCGCGGCGCTCGGGCGCCACCAGGCCGGTGGCCACCACCGAGCCGACGCCGAAGAAGGTGCCGTGTGCGAGCGAGGTGACCACGCGCGCGGCCATCAGCAGCTCGTAGCTGGGCGCCAGCGCGCAGGCGAGGTTGCCGAGCGTGAAGATCGCCATCAGCGCAAGCAGCACCGTCTTGCGCGGCAGGCCGCGGGTGGCGATGGTGAGCAGCGGCGCGCCGACCGCGACCCCGAGCGCATAGCCCGAGATCAGCAGGCCGGCGGCCGTGATGGAGACGTGAAGATCCGCCGAGACCTGCAGCAGCAGGCCCATGATGACGAATTCGGTGGTGCCTATTCCGAAGGCACCGGCGGTGAGGGCAAGAAGGGCGATGGGCATGCCCTGTACTTTGGCGGCGAACCCGTTCGATGACTAGAATGCCGCCCGGACATTCACCTGTGAATTCAATTCACACAAAATCACGCTAGGAGATCGCCATGCCGCGCTTCGATGTGAACCGTTCGGGCGAGATGGAAGCCTTCGTCCAGGTGGTCGAGGCCGGTGGCTTCTCGGCCGCGGCGCGGCTGCTCGACATGACGCCTTCGGCCGTGAGCAAGCTGGTGGCGCGGCTCGAGCAGCGGCTCGGCGTGCAGCTGGTGCACCGCTCCACGCGCAAGCTGCAGCTCACGCCTGAGGGGCTGCATTTCTACGAGCGCAGCACGCGCGTGCTGGCCGACATGGAAGAGGCCGAGCGCTGCGCCGCCGCGGGCGCCGCGCCGCGCGGGCGCGTGAGCATCAACGCCAGCGTGTCCTTCGGCCAGCACCGGCTCGTGCCGCTGGTGCCGAAGCTGCTCGAGGCGCATCCGCAGATCACGCTCGACATCGCGCTCACCGATCGCATCGTCGACCTGATGGACGAGCGCGCCGACATCGCGATCCGCTGGGGCCAGCTGCCGCCGTCCGACCTGGTGGCGCGCCGCCTGGGCGAGACCAGCCAGGCGATCGTCGCCTCACCGGCCTATCTGGCGAAATACGGCACGCCGCACACGCCCCAGGAGCTGGAAGCCCACAACCGCCTGGGCTGGAGCTACCGCCGCAACACGCCCGACTGGCCGCTCTGCGTGGACGGACGGACGATCGGGCTGCCGGTCGCCGGCCCGGTGCGCGCGGCCGATGGCGAAACGCTGCGCCATCTCGCGCTCGCGGGTGCGGGCATCGCGCGGCTCTCGCTCTACCACGTGCAGGCCGACATCGACGCCGGGCGGCTGGTGCCGCTGCTCGACGAATTCAATCCGGGCGAGGTGGAGCCGATCCACGCGGTGTACATCGGCAAGGCCGGCACGCTGCCCGCGCGGGTGCGCGCGGTGCTCGACTTCCTGGTGGCGAATTCCGGCGTGGGCGGCGGGCGCTACACGCTCAGGCGCAGCGCGCCGATGCCGTCGAAGGCCACCGTCACCTGATCGCCGCGCCGGCAAGGCAGGATGCCGACCCAGGAGCCGGTGGTGACCACGGTGCCCGCGGGCACGGTGCGGCCATGGCGCGTGAGGTGGCGCAGCCAGACCGGCAGCAGCCAGGCAGGATCGCCCATGGGGTGGGTGCCCTGGCGCACCACGGGTTCGGCGCTGCCGATGCGCGTCTCGCAGCGCTGCGAGGTCCAGTCGATGGCGGCATAGGGCTTCCATTCGCCGATGGCCAGCGCGCCATGCACCTGCGAATCGGCCAGGCGCAGCAGCGCGGGCGTGGCGGCGAGGTCCTGCCAGCGCGAATCGACGATCTCGACCGAGACGGCCATGGCGTCGACGAGCGCTGCGGCATCGGCATGGTCGAGCGCGGCGGCCATGGCGGGCGTGACCTCGCGGCCGAGGCGCAATGCGATCTCCGACTCGATGCCGGGCACATGGAAGACGAGGTCGCTGAAATCGGCCGGCGCGGCGCGCACGCCGGCGGGCGGCAGCGGCGCATGCGTGAGGACCGCGTTGCGCGATGCGCCGCCGGATTTCCAGGTCCGCGGTGCGCTTTCATCGGCAAACCAGCCGAGCGACGCGGCGACGGCGTCCTGCACTTGGTAGGCCTGGTCGGCGTTCTCGAGCGTGGCGAGCCAGGGCGTGGCGTCGAGGGTCTGGTGGGTGCGGCGCGCGTTTGCGAGCGCTTCGGCGAGGGCTGTCGTTGAAGGGGTCATTGGGGGATTGTCTTCGTTGGGTTCTTTGTGTTGTTCGGTGCTTGTTTCGGGGTGCTTGTTTCGAGGCGGTTGTTCGGGGCGGTTGTTCGGGGCGTGTGCACAGGCCACCGGGTACTCCCCTCCGCGAATGTCCCCCGCCTTCGGCTCCTCCTTTATTTCGCTGCGGGGAGCACCCGGTGCCCTGTGCACAGGGCACGCTCGTGGTTTGCGGCCGATCAACCAGTGCTCTGATCCGCTCCCGTCGATGGTGGGCTCCCCGCAGCGAAATAAAGGAGGAGGCCGCAGGCCGGGGGACATTCGCGGAGGGGAGCC
The DNA here is from genome assembly GCF_029893635.1 of Variovorax sp. TBS-050B. Classification (NCBI taxonomy): domain Bacteria; kingdom Pseudomonadati; phylum Pseudomonadota; class Betaproteobacteria; order Burkholderiales; family Comamonadaceae; genus Variovorax; species Variovorax sp. TBS-050B. The sequence continues at coordinate 3,920,304 of NZ_JARXYR010000002.1, forward strand.
CACCGTCGGCGGGAGCGCGCCCCGAACGAGCGCGCCCCAAAGAAGCCGCAGGAGCAAAAATGCGTCAGGTATCGACGTGCACCTTCCCGTCCTTGACCACCTTGCCCCACTTGGCAATCTCGCTCGCGATGAACTGCTTGAACTTGTCCTGCGAGCCGCCGCCGTCCTCCGCGCCGTAGGTGTCGAGCTTCTCCTGCACGTCGGGCATCGCCAGCACCGTGTTCACGTCACGGTTGACCTTGTCGGCCACCGCCTGCGGCAGCTTGCCCGGGCCCGCCAAGCCGTACCAGGTGGTGGCCTCGAAGCCTGCGAAGCCCTGTTCCTGCATCGTCGGCACGTTCGGGTGGCCCTTGGCGCGCTTCGCGCGCGTCTGCGCCACCGCGAGCACGCGGCCGCTCTTCACGTGCGGCGTGGCCGCGGTCATGGTCTCGAAGCTGTACTGGATCTGGCCGCCCATCAGGTCGGCCAGCAGCGGGCCGCTGCCCTTGTAGGGCACGTGCAGCGCATCGACCTTGGCCTGCAGCTTGAACATCTCGAGCGCCAGGTGCTGCGCCGAGCCCGCACCGGCCGAGCCGAAGCTCACCGTGCCGGGTGCGGCCTTGCACAGCGCGACGATGTCCCGGGTGGTGAGCGCCTTCTGCGCCGGGCTCGCGATCAGCAGGTTGGGCGTGACGCCCACCAGCACGATCGGCACGAAGTCGCGCTCCACGCTGTAACGCAGCTTCGGTTGCAGGCTGGGCGCGAGCGCATGGCTGTTGATGTGCGCCATCAGCAGCGTGCTGCCGTCGCTCGGCTGCTGCGAGACGTACTCGGCGGCCAGCACGCCGGCCACGCCGCCCTTGTTCTCGACGATGACCTGCTGGTTCCACATCACGGTGAGCTTCTGCGCCACCACGCGCGCGAGCGCGTCGGTGCCGCCGCCCGGTGGAAAGCCCACCACGATGCGCACCGGCCCGCTGGGCCAGTCCTGCGCGTGGAGCCGGGGCATGCCCAGCGTGGCGGCCGCGGCGCCCGCGGCCTGGAGGAGGGAACGTCTCTGCATCATCTTTGTCTCCGAGTGGGTTGGGGGTCCGATGCGGGAGCGGCCGCCGCATCGTTCGAGCGATGCGCTGCGGCCGCGGTGCGAGTGCCGTGCAGGTGCGGTGGCGGCTAGGCCGCCTGCTCCAAGGCCGCCGGCGCGGCATGACTCGCGAAATGGTCCATGGCGGCCTGCACGCCGCTGCCGGCGAGCTTGATGCCCGAGAGCTTCATGCCCATCTCGACGCCCGCGACCATCGCCACGAGCGTGAGGTCGTTGCTGTCGCCGAGGTGGCCCATGCGGAACATGCGGCCCTTGAGCTTGCCCAGGCCCGTGCCGAGCGAGAGGTCGAAGCGCTGGTGGATCAGCCGGCGCAGCGCGTCGGCATCGACGCCTTCGGGCGTGATCACGCCGGTGAGCACCGGCGAGTACACGGCCGGATCGGCGCACTGGATCGGCAGGCCCCAGGCGTTGACGGCGGCGCGCACGCCGGCCGCCCAGCGCTGGTGGCGCGCGAAGACGTTGTCGAGCCCTTCGCCGAGCAGCATGTCGAGCGACTCCGACAGACCGTAGAGCAGGTTGGTGTTGGGCGTGTAGGGCCAGTAGCCGTCCTTGTTCATCGCGACGATCTCGTCCCAGGCCCAGAAGGCCTTCGGCAGCTTCGCGGTCTTCGAGGCCTCGAGCGCGCGCGGCGAGAGGGCGTTGAAGCTGATGCCGGGCGGCAGCATCAGGCCCTTCTGCGAACCGCTCACGGTCACGTCCACGCCCCATTCGTCGTGGCGGAAATCGGCGCTCGCGAGGCCCGAGATGCTGTCGACCATCAGCAGGGCGGGGTGGCCCGCGGCGTCGATGGCGCGGCGCACCGCGGCGATGTCGGAGGTGACGCCGGTGGAGGTTTCGTTGTGCACCACGCACACGGCCTTGATCTTCTTCTCGGTGTCGCGGCGCAGGCGCGCCTCGATCTGGTCGGCCTGCACGCCACGGCGCCAGCCTGCCGCCGCGGGCAGGTGCTCGTCCTTGCCGGACCAGGCGAGGAACTCGGTCGAGAGGCCGAGCCGCGTCGCCATCTTCTGCCACAGCGAGGCGAAGTGGCCGGTCTCGTACATCAGCACATGGTCGCCCGGGCTCAGCGTGTTGGCGAGCGCGGCCTCCCAGGCGCCGGTGCCGGAGGCCGGATAGATCGCGACCGGATGCCGCGTCTTGAAGATCTGCTGGATGCCGCCGAGCACCTTCAGGCCGAGCGTGCCGAACTCCGGCCCGCGGTGGTCGATGGTGGGCAGGCTCATCGCCCGCAGGATGCGATCGGGCACCGGGCTCGGGCCGGGGATCTGGAGGAAGTGGCGGCCGGTGGGATGGATGTCGAGTTGCAGCATGGACTGTCCTTTCGCTTCCAGTTTTGCATTCAAAATAGAATTTGTCGTAATGGTTTACCCTTAATAAGAGCGGTTGTTGCTGTTGTTTTTTGCATTCAAAATGCATTCAAGGGAAACGAACATGACCGCTGACATCATCGAGATCTCGCGCCTCGCGCTGCACGACCAGGTCGCGGCGCGCCTGCGCACCATGCTGGTGGAGGGCCACATCGCGCCCGGCGCCAAGCTCAACGAGCGCGCGCTGTGCGAACAGCTGCGCGTCTCGCGCACGCCGCTGCGCGAGGCGATCAAGCTGCTCGCGGCCGAGGGGCTGGTCGACCTGCTGCCCAACCGCGGCGCGGTGGCCGTGAAGCTGACCGAGGCCGACGTGCTCGACACCTTCGAGGTGCTCGCGATGCTCGAGGGCATGTCGGGCGAGCTCGCGGCCAAGCGCATCACCGAGGAGGCGCTGGCCGAAGTTCGCGCGCTGCACTACGAGATGCTGGCCTGCTTCGCGCGGCACGACCTCTCGGGCTACTACCGGCTCAATGCGCGCATCCACAGCGCCATCAACGACGCGGCGGGCAACCCGGTGCTGTCGGCCACCTACCGCTCGATCAACGCGCGCGTGCAGTCGCTGCGCTTTCGCACCAACCAGGACGACGCGAAGTGGAAGCACGCCGTCGAGGAACACGAGCAGATGATCGCGGCGCTGACCGCGCGCGACGCGGCCGCGATGCGCAAGGTGCTGGTCTCGCACCTGATGCGCAAGCGCGACACGGTGCTGGCGCTCATGCGCGCCGGCGAGATCTATCCCCAAGCCAGTTCGAGCTGAGGCCTTCATGCGCATCGATCCCGCGAGCCACATCCAGCCGGCCGGCACCGTCCTGCCGCCGAACGAGACCTGCGAAGCGCTGGCGCGCCGGCTGCGCGCCGAGACCGAGGGCGAGGTGCTGTTCGACAGCGGCTCGCGCGGTCGCTATGCCACCGACGCCTCGATCTACCAGATCATGCCCGTGGGCGCCTTCGTGCCGACGAACGAGCGCGACATCGCCACCGCCATCGACATCGCGCGCGACCTGAAGGTGCCGGTGCTCGCGCGCGGCGGCGGCACCAGTCAGTGCGGCCAGACCACGGGCGCGGCGCTGGTGATCGACAACAGCAAGCATTTCCGCCGCGTGCTCGACGTGAACTTGGAGGAGGGCACGGCCACGGTCGAGCCCGGACTGGTGCTCGACCACCTGAACGCGCAGCTCAAGCCGCACGGCCTGTGGTTTCCGGTCGACGTGTCGACCAGTGCGCAGGCGACGCTCGGCGGCATGGCGGGCAACAACTCCTGCGGTTCGCGTTCCATCGCCTACGGCAACATGGTGCACAACGTGCTCGGCGCGAGCGCCTGGCTTTCGAGCGGCGAGCTGGTGGATTTCGGGCCGGTGGCTTCGCTCGATGCGCGCGCGGCCGGCATCGCGCAGTTCGTGCACGGGCTCGCGCAGGCGCACCGCGAACAGATCCGCGCGCACTGGCCCAAGGTGCTGCGCCGCGTGGCGGGCTACAACCTCGACATCTTCGACAACCAGAACGAGCGGCCCTACACCGCCGACGGCAGCGTCAACCTCGCGCACCTGCTGATCGGCGCCGAGGGCACGCTGGCCTACACGAAGAGCCTCAAGCTCCAGCTCGCGCCGCTGCCGCGCGCCAAGGTGCTCGGCATCGTGAACTTCCCGACCTTCCATTCGGCCATGGACGCGGCCCAGCACATCGTCAAGCTCGGGCCGACGGCGGTGGAGCTGGTCGATCGCACGATGATCGAGCTGAGCCTCGCCAACCCGGCCTTCAAGCCCACGGTGCAGACGGCGCTGATCGGCAAGCCGGCGGCGATCCTGCTCGTGGAGTTCGCGGGGGCCGAGAAGGCGTCGCTGCTGCCGCAGCTGAAGCGGCTGGTCGAGCTGATGGGCGACCTGGGCCTGCCCGGCAGCGTGGTCGAGATGCCCGACGAGGCGCGGCAGAAGAACCTCTGGGAAGTGCGCAAGGCCGGCCTGAACATCATGATGAGCCTCAAGGGCGACGGCAAGCCGGTGAGCTTCATCGAGGACTGCGCGGTGCCGCTCGAGCACCTGGCCGCGTACACCGATGCATTGACCGAGGTGTTCGCGCGCCACGGCAGCCGCGGCACCTGGTACGCCCACGCCTCGGTCGGCACGCTGCACGTGCGGCCGATCCTCGACATGCGCACCGACGGCGCCGCCAAGATGCGCGCGATCGCCGAGGAGGCCGCGGCGCTGGTGCGCAAGTACAAGGGCGCCTTCAGCGGCGAGCATGGCGACGGCCTGTGCCGCGGCGAATGGATCGAATGGCAGTTCGGGCCGGCGATCAACGAGGCCTTCCGCGCCATCAAGCAGAAGCTCGACCCCGCCGGGCTCTTCAACCCCGGCAAGATCGTCGATCCGCCGCGCATGGACGATGCCGCGCTGTTCCGCTTCGCGCCGCCCGATGCGCCGAAGCCCTATCGCCGCATCGAACTCAAGCCGGTGCTCGACTGGTCGGCCTGGAACGTGAATGCCGACCCGGTGACCGAGCAGACCAGCGCGCCCGGCACCGGCGGCGACGTGACCGGCGGCTTCGCCAAGGCGGTGGAGATGTGCAACAACAACGGCCACTGCCGCAAGTTCGACGCCGGCACCATGTGCCCGAGCTACCGCGTGACGCGCGACGAACAGCACCTCACGCGCGGCCGCGCCAACACGCTGCGGCTCGCGCTCTCGGGCCAGCTCGGCGCCGACGCCTTCACCAGCGAGGAGATGCACGAGACCATGGACCTGTGCGTGGCCTGCAAGGGCTGCAAGCGCGACTGCCCGACGGGCGTGGACATGGCGAAGATGAAGATCGAGTTCCTCGACCACTACAAGAAGCGCCACGGCCACACGCTGAAGGACAGGCTGGTGGCGCGCCTGCCCGACTACGCGCACCGCGCGAGCCGCGTGCCCTGGCTGCTGAACCTGCGCAACAGCCTGCCCGGTGCGGCCTGGCTCGGCGAGAAGCTGCTCGGCTTCTCGGCAAAGCGCTCGCTGCCCGAATGGCGCACCGACACCTTCTGGCGCATCAAGGCCGACAGCCCGGGCCTGTTCGCGAGCCGCGAGGCGGTGCTGTCGGTGCAGGCCAGCGGCGGCAAGGCTGCCGTGCTGTTCGTCGACACCTTCAACGGCACCTTCGAGAGCGGGAACGCGCTGGCCGCGGCGCGCGTGCTCAAGGCCGCGGGCTACACGCTGCACACGGTGGAGAAGGGCGGCGGGCACCACTGCTGCGGCCGCACCTTCCTCGCGAGCGGCATGGTCGACCAGGCGAAGCAGCGCGCCGGTGCGCTGATCGATGCACTGCAGCCCTTCGCCGAGGCCGGCATTGCGGTCGTCGGGCTCGAGCCCTCGTGCCTGCTGACGCTGCGCGACGAGGCGCTGGTGATGGGCCTCGGCAGGAAGGCCGAGGCCGTCGCGCGCCAGGCGCTGTTGTTCGAGGAATTCATCGCGCGCGAGTGCAAGGCGGGCCGCTTCGCGCTCGCACTCGCGCCCGCCACCACGCCGATCCTGCTGCACGGCCACTGCCACCAGAAGGCCTTCGGCGCGGTGAGCCCGGTGCTCGAGGTGCTGCGGCTCATTCCGGGCGCCGAGCCCGAGCTGATCGAGAGCTCGTGCTGCGGCATGGCCGGCAGCTTCGGCTACGAGGCGCGCCACATCGAGGTGTCGATGCAGATGGCCGAGGCCAGCCTGCTGCCCGCGATCCGTGCCCGGCCCGACGCGGTCGTGGTGGCCGACGGCACCAGCTGCCGCCACCAGATCGCCGACGGCGCGGCGCGCGAGGCGGTGCACGTGGCGGTGCTGCTCGACCGGCATCTGCTGAAGAAGCCCGAGGCGCAGACCGCCGCGGGGTGAATCGGCGGCCCGCGGGCAGCCGTGCGGCCGCTGCGCCAGAATGGCCGCCGGCCGTGGGCCTGCATCGATGTCGACCACCTCCGCACTTTCCCCCTCCGCACCGACGGCGCTGCGGCTCGCCTTCGCGCTCTCGATGGGCGCGGCCGTGTCGCTCGGCATCACGCGCTTCTCGTACGCGCTGCTGCTGCCGCCGATGCGCGCCGACCTCGGCTGGAGCTATGCGCTGGCCGGCGGCATGAACACCGCGAACGCGGTCGGCTACCTGCTCGGCGCGCTGGTCACGCCGGCATTGATGCGCCGCTTCGGCGCGACGCGGCTGCTGATGGTCGGTGCGGTGCTCGCGAGCGTGTTCATGGCGGGCAGCGGCTTCGTGACCGCCGCGCCGGCGCTGCTGCTGCAGCGGCTGCTGGCGGGCATCGCGAGCGCCTGGGTCTTCGTCGCCGGCGGGCTGATGGCGGCGCGGCTCGGCGAGGCGGCCGGTTCGCGCGGCGGGCTGCTGCTCGGCATCTACTACGGCGGCACGGGCTTCGGCATCCTGCTGTCGGCGCTGCTGGTGCCGCAGGTGCTCGGCGCCGCCGCGGACCGGCCGCACGGCTGGGCCTGGGCTTGGTGGGCGCTGGCGCTCGCGAGCGTGGCGGCGACCTGGCTGCTGGGCTGGGCGGCGCGCGCGATGCCGGCACCGGCCGCGGTCGCTTCCCCGGGCGGCGCGGGCACGGCCGGCGGCGCCGTGGCGCTGCGCCGCTTCGGCTGGGCGCTCGCGGGCTATGCGCTGTTCGGCGTCGGCTACATCGGCTACATGACCTTCGTGATCGCGCTGCTGCGCGAGCAGGGCGCGAGCACCGCGTTCGTCACGCTGTTCTACGCCTTGCTGGGCATCGCCTGCATCGCGTCCTCGCGGCTGTGGGCCGGGCTGCTCGACCGCTACCGCGGCGGCCAGCCGCAGGCGCTGCTCAACGGATTGCTCGGCATCGCGACGCTCTTGCCGGTGCTGAACGCATCGGCGGGCGTGGCGCTGGTCTCGGGGCTGCTGTTCGGCGCGGTGTTCCTCTCGGTCGTGGCCTCGACCACGGCGCTGGTGCGCCACAACCTGCCGAGCGTGCAATGGGCGCAGGGCATCAGCGCCTTCACCATCGTGTTCGCGCTCGGGCAGATCGTCGGGCCCACGGCCACGGGCTGGATCTCCGATGGGCCCGGCGGCCTCGCGCGCGGCCTCGTGGCCTCGGCCGTCGTGCTGTGGGCCGGGGCGCTGCTGGCCTCGCGCCAGCGCGCGCTGCGGCAAGCCGTATGAGAATGGCGCCATGACCGCCTCCATGAACGCCGCTTCGTCGCCGCCGGACCACCAACCGGACGCCGGCTTCGCCGTGTTCGACACCGCCATCGGCGTGTGCGGCCTCGCATGGGGACCGCACGGCCTGGTCGGCGTGCAGCTGCCGCAGGACGTGCCCGATGCCGAGGCCACGCGGCGCCGCATGCGGCAGCGCTTTCCCGCGCTGGCCGAAACCACGCCGCCCGCAAGCGCCCGACATGCCATCGACGCGGTGCGCGCGCTGCTCGACGGCACGCACGACGACCTGCGCCACATCATGCTCGACATGCGCGGCGTCTCCGACTTCCATCGCCGCGTCTACGAGATCGCGCGCCGCATCCCGCCGGGGCAGACGCGCACCTACGGCGAGATCGCGGCCGAGCTCCGCGACCTCGGCCTGTCGCGCGCAGTCGGCCAGGCCATGGGCCTGAACCCCTTCGCGCCCGTGGTGCCCTGCCACCGCGTGCTCGCGGCGGGCAACAAGCCCGGCGGCTTTTCGGCGGGCGGCGGTGCGCTGACGAAGCTGAAGATGCTCGACATCGAAGGCGCGACGCCGGGCGGGACGCTGCCGCTCTTCTAGCCTGCGCCGCGACCCATCTGCTCGAACCACGCCGCCACCTGCCGCGCCTCGGGCGAGGCATCGGGCGAGAGGCCGTAGTAGTAGCGCGCCAGCGGCATGCGCAGGGCGGGCAGCGGCGACTGCAGCCGGCCCGATGCGAGGTCGTGCGCCAGCAGCGACGTGGGCGCGAGCGCGATGCCGAGCCCGTCGATCGCGGCCTGGAGCACGAAATGCAGGTGATCGAACTGCAGCCGCCCGGCGGGCCGCGCGCGCGGGGCGCCGACCTGTTTCTTCCAGGCGTCCCAGTCGTCCCTGCGCGTGCGGGCCGAGAGCAGAACGTGCGCCGGCAATGCCTTCAGCGTGTCGAGCGGCTTGGCGGCGAAGAGCGCGGGCGCGCCGACCACCAGCACCTCGTCCTCCAGAAAGGGATGCGGCCGCATCGACGCCGGCCAGCCCTCGCGCCCGCGCCGCACGGCGATGTCGAAGCCCTCGGCCGCCTGGCCGGGCGGCACGGTGCTGGTCACCACGCGCGGCTCGATGCCGGGGCAGTGCAGCGCGAAGGAAGGCAGGCGCGGAATCAGCCAGCGCACCGCGAACGAGGGCCGCACGTCGATGCGCACGGCGCGCGCGGGCGTCTCGGCACGCAGCGCCCGCGCCGCGGCGCCGACCTGCGCGAGCGCGGGCTCGACCTCGGCGAAGAACTGCTGGCCCTCGGCCGTGAGCGCCACCTGGCGCACGCGGCGCTCGAACAGCGCGGCGCCGAGGAAGTCCTCGAGGCTTTTCACCTGCCGGCTGATCGCGCTGTGCGTGACATGGAGTTCGTGCGCCGCGCGCGTGAAGCTCAGGTGGCGCGCCGCCGCGGCAAAGGCGCGCACGGCGTTCAGGGGAGGCTCGCGAGGCGGCATGCGTTCGATTTTCTCACGCGTGCCGCGCGCGAATGTCGTTTGTCGGCGCCGCGCGCAGGGCGCACGATGCGTGCCGATGCCGCCCGATCCGACCGACCGCCATTCCCGCCACGCCGCGCTCGCGCTCGGCCTCGCATTGCCGACCGACGTGCTGCTCTACCTGCTGCTGCCGATGTACGCGCCGCAGTTCGGCGTGACGCTGGCCGAGGCCGGCGTGCTGCTGGCGGCCAACCGGCTGGTGCGCATCGCGGGCTACGGCTGGGTGGCCGACTTCTATGCGCGCCACGGCGACCGCCGCACCTGCACGCTGGCGGTCGCGGGCGCGGTGGGCTGCGGGCTGGGCTATGCGGTGCTCTCGGGCTTCTGGGCGCTGCTGCCGCTGCGGCTGCTCTGGGGGCTGTGCTTCGCGGCCTTCAATCTCTCGACGCAGGCGCTGGCGACCGCCGACCCGATCGGCGTCGCGCGCCGCAGCGGACGCTCGCGCGCCTTCATCGCGATGGGGCCGGTGCTGGCGCTGCCGCTCGGCGCGCTGCTCGCGCAGTGGAGCGGACCGCGCGCGATCTTCTGGCTGCTCACGGTGTCGGCGCTGCTCGGCCTGGTCGCGGCGCGGCGGCTGCCGGCCACGCCGCATTCGGTCGCGGCGCCGGTGCGGCGCTTCCAGCGGCCCAACAGCCTCGACGGCTGGTCGTTCATGGAGGGCCTCGCGCTCGACGGGCTGTTCATCGTCGGCCTGTCGTACCTCGGCAAAGACCTGCTGCCGGGTTCGGCGGTGGTGGTGGCCGGGCTGCTCATGGCCATGCGCTACCTGTCGGAGATCGCGTTGAGCCCGGCCGGCGGCCGCATGGCCGAGCGCTTCGGCGCCGAGCGGCTGCTGGTCGGCCTGTCGCTCGCGACGGCGATCGCGCTCGTGGGCTTCGGCCTCGGCTGGCTCTGGAGCTGCGCGGCAATGATCGTGGTGCTGCGCGCACTGCAGCTGCCGCTGGTGGCGCCGATCGTCGCGCACCGCACACCGGGGCCGCAACGCCTGCAGGCGCTGGCGGCGCGCTCGACCTGGCGCGACATCGGCGCCGGCGCCGGGCCGATGCTCGCGGGCCTGCTGCTGCCGGTGGCGCCGGCCGCATGGATCTACGGTGCGGCCGCGCTGCTGCTCGCGGCGGCCGCCCTGGGCTGCGGCCGGAGCGCTTCGCGCGCGGTCCGTGCCGCCGACTGATGCGCGCGTGTTCCTGTCCGATTCCGCGTTGTTTCGATCACCTTTCTTCCGCCATTCCGCCATGACCGACGATCCGCATGCCATCCAGACCCTCGCGCAGCTCGAAGCGCTGTTCGGCCAGCCGGGCGAAGCCTCGTTGAAGAAGGAGGTGCCGTACCTGCATCCGACTTACCAAGCGCTGATCGCTGCGTCGCCTTTCGCGGTGCTCGCCACCCTCGGGCCCGGCGGGCTCGATGCCTCGCCGCGCGGCGATCCGCCGGGCTTCGTGGCGGTGCAGGACGAGAAGACCCTGCTGCTGCCCGAGCGCCGCGGCAACAACCGCATCGACAGCCTGCGCAACATCGTGGCCGATCCGCGCGTGGCGCTGCTGTTCCTCATTCCGGGCGTGGGCGAGACGCTGCGCGTGAACGGCCGCGCGCGCATCAGGGCCACGCCCGAACTGCTCGCGCGCTTCGCGGTCGAGGGCAAGCCGCCCCAGTGCGTGATCGAGATCGCGGTCGAGACGGTGTTCTTCCAGTGCGCGCGTGCGATCCAGCGCTCGCAGCTGTGGGCGCCCGTGCCCCAGGGGCCACGGCCGGTACCGACGCCGGGCGCCATCCTGTCGGCGCTGACCGACGCGGCCTTCGACGGCGAAGGCTACGACCGCGCGCTGCCGGCGCGGCAGCGCGCCACGCTGTACTGAAACGGCGGCGGCTGCGCGGCGGCGCCCTCAGGCGGGCGCGGCCTGTTCGGCCTGCTGCTGCGCGCGCATGATCTGGTGCCGCTGCCAGTAGCGCCCGAGCACGGCCTTGAAGTCTTCCTTCTGCTTGCCGATGCCCTTGAGCTTGAGCTTGGTGGTGCGCGCGCCGAGCATGCCCTTGTCGTGGTGTGTGACGGTCAGGAAGTCGCCGAAGGTGTTGTCCTGGTAGCTGAGGTTCTTGACCTCGTCCCATGCAACGGCGGAGCCGCCCTCGGCGCTGGTGCGCAGGCCTTCGTGGCTGACCTCGATGCGCTCGCCGTCCTTCAGCGCGAAGGCGAGCGGCGGGAAATGGCGCAGCACCACCTCGCGCTCCTCCTCGGTGGCGGGCTCGTAGCGGTAGGCGAGGCTCAGCTCGTGGTTCTGCACGAAGCGCTGCTCGTAGGCGCTCCAGAGCCGCTGCTCGATGTCCGGCGCGGTTTCGATCTCGTCGGCCCACGAGGCCCGCGGCGCGGCCGCGACGATGCTGCCGTAGGCGCTCTCCGGCACGTGGTGGCCGACGTTGCGCATGCGCTCGGCCAGCGGCGGATGGCTGTCGTAGGGATGCGGCACGTCGGCGGTCTTCATGCTTTCGAGGAAGGCTTCCGACAGGGCGTAGGGCGACAGGCCCTCGGCCACGAAGCCGGCGATGCCGAGCGCGCCGGCATGCTGGCGGTCGTGGGCGAAGAGGCTGCGCTCCACGTCGTTGCGGTAGCGCGCATAGGCCGAGATCTTGATCAGCGACTGCACGATGGCGCCGGGCGCCGTGAGGCCCGCGGCCACGCGGTCGGCCAGGTACTCGCGCTCGCGGCTGTCGCGTGCCAGCGCGAAGGCGAAGATCATCCGGTAGAGCCGCAGCAGGTAGTGCGCCACGATGGTCAGGCCGCCGCTGCGCATCTGCCAGGTGTAGGCATCGAACTGCTGCAGCTTCGGACCGAGCAGGGCGCTGCTGCGGGTGTCCCCGCCGCCCAGGTGCGCGAGTTCGTGCGCGAGCACCGCGTCGGCCTCCGACTGGTCGAGCACGCGCAGCAGCGGAATGCTCACGAACAGGGTGCGGCCCTGCAGCGCGCGGCCGGCCACCTCGCAGGGCGCTTCGGTGACGAAGAAGTTGGTGTCGATGCCGGCCATGATCTGGTCCGGCGGCGCGGTCTTCACGCGGGCCGCGAGCTGGCGCACGCGCGCCCAGAGGCGCGGCGCGTCGGCCTCGGCCACGAGTTCGCCTTCGATCTCCCAGCCCGAGGGCAGCTTCTTGAAGAGCGTGTAGACCGCGTAGAACACCGCCGCCGCGGCCATGATGCCCGCGAGCGCGATCAGCTTGACGTAGTAGCTGTGCCAGAAATACGCGGTGAGCCAGAACGAGAGCCACACCAGCATCGCGCTCTGCAGCACTACCTCGGCCGCGCTCGACACCGTCATCAGGCGCCAGCCCGCGACGAAGCTCGCGTAGCGCAGCCCGCGGTTCACGAAGGCGAGCGCGCCCAGCACCAGCGCCGCCGCGAGCAGCGCCGCGCCCAGAAGCAGGGTGCCGACGGCCGCGCGCTCCGCCCAGTGGAACTGCCAATGCATGCCGTAGGGCTCGCACACCTGGTCGTGGAAGTCCTTGTCCTCCGGCGCGGTGGCCGTGCAGGCCTGCGACAGCGGATGGCTGCGGTAGAAGGCCGCGGCCTCGGCCTTGTCGTTGGCCGAGAGCCGCGCGTCGGCGGCGATGCGCGCCTCGATCGTCCGCAGGAAATCGGCGTCCTGGGTGCGCTGCGCATAGGTGGTGAAGGCCAGCGTCGCCGCCGGAATGGCGAACAGCGACACCAGTGTCAGAAGGAACACGCGAAAGAGATCGCCGTGGATCGTGCGTGCAGGGGCCATGGTCTTGCTACTCCTCGAAGCCTGTTGTGGTCGTTGTATGGAACTCTCCGGAGGCCGTAGCGTAGCGGCCGACCGCGGCGCCGTGCACGCGAATTCGCGTCCTCGACCGCGCTTTGTCGCAGGCATGAATACGAAGTTCGTAAGCCGATGCGCGCCGTCGACCCCACGCCTGCACCGAAAGGCGCCCTTGGCGACAATCGACGCGATGCGTTCTTCTTCCCCGTTCTTCAGGATGGCCCTGCTGCTGGGCCTGCTTTCCGCCATCGGCCCGTTCGCCATCGACATGTACCTGCCGGCGCTGCCGGCCATCGGCCAGACGCTCAACGCCGACATCGGCGCGGTGCAGATGAGCCTCACGGCCTTCTTCCTCTCGCTGGGCGCGGGCCAGCTGCTGTTCGGTCCGGTATCCGACATGGTCGGGCGCAAGCCGCCGCTCTATGCCGGGCTGGCGCTGTTCGCGGCCGCGAGCGTGGGCTGCGCGCTCGCCACCGACATCCACACGCTGATCGCGCTGCGCTTCGTGCAGGGCCTGGGCGCGGCGGCCGGCATGGCGATCCCGCGCGCCGTCGTGCGCGACCTGCACACCGGCACCGACGCGGCGCGGCTGATGTCGCTGCTGATCCTGGTGTTCAGCGTGTCGCCGATCCTCGCGCCGCTCGCGGGCAGCGCGGTGATCGCGGTTGCGGGCTGGCGCGGCGTGTTCTGGGCGGTGACGATCGCCGCCGCCGCGGGCCTCGCGATGATGGCCATGCAGCTCGAGGAAACGCGCCCGCCGGCGGAGCGCGTCGAGAGCAGCCTCGGCAGTGCGCTGTCCGCGTACGCGCTGCTGCTGCGCGACTGGCACTACCTCGGGCTGGTGTTCATCGGCGGCTTCGCGATGGCGGGCTTCTTCACCTACCTGGCCAATTCGTCGTTCGTGATGATCGACCACTACGGCCTGTCGCCCGCGATGTACAGCGTGGCCTTCGGCGTGAACGCGGCGGCCTTCATCGGCGCTTCGCAGTTCACCGGGCCGCTGGGCGAGCGCTACGGCCTGGTGGGCCTGGTGAAGTTCGGCGTGGTGGCCTCCAGCCTCACGATGCTGGCGATGTTCGCGTACTTCGCGGGCGGCGGCGACGCGCTCTGGGTGCTCGTCGTGCTGTACTTCATCGCCTCGGGCTTCATGGGCCTCGTGATCCCGACCACCGGCGTGCTCGCGCTCGAGATGCACGGCGCGATCGCGGGCACCGCCTCGGCGCTGCTCGGCACGCTGCAGATGCTGACCGGCGCGCTGGCGATGGCGGTGGTGGGCTTCTTCTCCGACGGCCGCCCGCTGCCGATGGTGACCGGCATGGCCGCGGGCGCCTTCGTCTCGCTGGCGCTCACCTGGCTCACGCTGGGCCGCGTGCGCTCCCAGCCCGGCCGCGGGGCGCAGCGGGCGTGAGAGCCACCACGGACTTCGGACCCGGCGGCGCAAGCCCGGCCGGCGCAGGCGGCGGGGCAGGGCAGCCGATGGACGGCCTGCCGCAGCCCGCGCGGCAGCGCGCGATGCTGGTGATCATCCTCGGCATCATGGTGGCGGTGCTCGACGGCACCATCGTCAACCTCGCGCTGCCGGGCATCGCGCGCGAGCTGCAGGCCAGCGCCTCGCATGCGATCTGGGTGGTCAACGCCTACCAGATCGCCACGCTGGTGATGCTCTTGCCGCTGGCTTCGCTCGGCGACCTGGTCGGCTACCGGCGCGTGTACCTCGTGGGCATGGCGGTGTTCACCGTGGCCTCGATCGGCGCGACCTTCGCCAACTCGCTCGGCACGCTGATCGCGGCGCGCACCTTCCAGGGCCTGGGCGCGGCCGGCATCATGAGCGTGAACGCCGCGCTGGTGCGCCTGACCTTTCCGGCGGCGCTGCTGGGGCGCGGCATGGCGATCAACTCGATGGTGGTGGCCACCTCCTCGGTGGCCGGGCCGTCCGTGGCGGCGGCGATCCTGTCGGTGGCCTCGTGGCCGTGGCTGTTCGCGATCAACGTGCCGCTCGGGCTGCTGGTCTTCGCGCTCGGCATGAAGGCGCTGCCGTTCAACCGCGTGCCGCCCGCGGCGGGGCTGCGCTTCTCGCCGGTGGACGTGGCGCTCAACGTGCTGATGTTCGCGCTGGTGTTCCTCGGCGTCGACCGGCTCGGCGTGCGCGACCCGGCGGCGGCGGGTGCCGGCGCGCCGTGGTCGGCCTGGGCGATCCTGCTGGCCGGCGTGGCCGTGGGCTTCGTCTACCTGCGGCGGCAGCGCCGGCTCGCGGTGCCGGTGTTCCCGATCGACCTGCTGCGCATCCCGGTGTTCGCGCTGTCGATGGGCACTTCGGTGGCCGCCTTCTGCGCGCAGATGCTGGCCTACATCGCGCTGCCCTTCCTGCTGCTGGAGGTGTACGGCCGCAGCCACATCGAGGCCGGGCTGCTGATCACCGCCTGGCCGCTCGCGATCGTCGCGATGGCGCCGGTCGCCGGCCGGCTGATCGGCCGCTACCCCGACGGGCTGCTCGGCGGCATCGGGCTGGCGCTGCTCGCGACCGGCCTGGCGCTGCTGGCCGCGCTGCCGGCGCATCCGGGCAATGCCGACATCGCCTGGCGCATGGCGCTGTGCGGCCTGGGCTTCGGGCTCTTTCAGTCGCCCAACAACCACACGATCGTGACTTCGCCGCCCGCGCACCGCAGCGGCGCGGCCAGCGGCATGCTCGGCACCGCGCGCCTCACGGGCCAGACCCTGGGCGCGGTGGTGCTGGCGGGGGTGTTCAGCGTCTGGAGCCCGCACGGCGGGCATGGGCCGGTGGTGGCGCTGGTGCTGGCGGCCTGTTTCGCCGGGGTGGCGGCAGTTTTCAGCAGTCTGCGGCTCCGGACGACGGGGCACCACGGCTGAATCGGTTAGGGTACGGCCCCATGACGGAAGTACCTGAAACCGTGGTTTGTCCGGGCTGCGACGCGGTCTTCAGCCGCGCACCGCTCGCGCGGCGCGAGGTCTCGTGCTGCGCCCGCTGCGGTACCGAGCTCTACCGCCACCCGGGCGACCTGCAGCGCAGCATCCTGCCGCTGACGCTCGCCTGCCTGATCATGTTCGCCATCGCCAACCTGTTCCCGATCGTCGAGATCGAGCTCCAGGGCCTGCGCAGCCAGACCACGCTGGCGGGCGCGGTGGTGGTGCTGAGCCGCGAGGGCATGTCGGTGGTGGCGCTGCTGGTGCTGGCGACTACGCTGCTGTTCCCGCTGCTGCAGCTATGCATCCTGGCCTACCTGCTGGTGCCGCTGCGGCAGGAGCGCCGGGCGCCGGGCTTCGCGATCCTGGTGCGGTCGATGCAGATGCTGCGCCCGTGGGGAATGATCGAGGTGTTCCTGCTCGGCGTGCTGGTGGCGATCGTCAAGCTCTCGAGCATGGCGACGGTGGTGGCCGGCCCCGCGCTCTGGGCCTTCATGGCGCTCACGGTGATGCTCACCGCGGTGCTCTCGTTCAACCCGAACGCCTTCTGGGAAATGACCTTCCGCCCGCCCGGCGAGCCGAAGGAGGAGGGCGCGTGATCGGCCCCTGGCATGCGCACGGCCACGAGGCCGAGAATGGCGACGCGCCGCTGCCCACCGCCGCCGCGCTCGGCCTGCTGGCCTGCCCGCACTGCGACGCCGTCTGGCGCGACGCGGCCGACGGCGAGCCCTGCGGCCGCTGCGGCACCCGCCTCTACGCGCGCAAGCCCTACAGCCTGAGCCGCACCTGGGCCTTCCTGATCGCGGCCTGCATCATGTACATCCCGGCCAACCTGCTGCCGGTGATGATCACGCGCACGCTGTTCGGCGCGCAGTACGACACCATCCTGAGCGGCGTGATCTACTTCTGGGTCTCGGGCGCCTACGGGCTGGCGGCGATCATCTTCATCGCGAGCTTCCTGGTGCCGCTGTTCAAGCTCACGGTGCTGATCCTGCTCGCGCTGCTGGCCCAGCGCGGCAGCGACTGGCGCCGGCCCGAGCGGGCGAAGCTCTATCACATCGTCGAGATCATCGGCCGCTGGTCGATGCTCGACGTGTTCGTGGTCTCGCTGCTCACCGGGCTGGTGCAGATCCAGGGCTTCGCGGTGATCCACGCGGGCGTGGGCATCGCGGCCTTCGGCTCGGTCGTGGTGCTCACCATGCTGGCCTCGCTGAGCTTCGACCCGAGGCTCACCTGGGACGGCAGGGCGCAACAGCAGGCGGAGCGCGAGCGACGGGAACAACCATCGAGTGACGACAGGGAAGCCAAACCAGCATGAGTGACGACGAAGCCAACCCCAACGACAAGCCGGCGCCGCCGGAGCTGCCCGCGCCGCGCGTGGTGCGGCGGCGCGAGTGGCTGCCCTCGCTAATCTGGCTGATCCCGATCGTGGCGGCCCTGGTCGGCGTGATGCTGGTGGTGCGCATCCTGATGGAGCGCGGTCCCGAGATCGTGCTCACCTTCAACACGGCCGAAGGCCTCGAAGCCAACAAGACCGCCGTCAAGTACAAGGACGTGCAGATCGGCACCGTGCAGAGCCTGCGGCTCGCGCGCGACCGCTCGCACGTGCGCGTGACGGTGCAGCTCAACAAGGATGCCGAGAGCTTCACCGCCGAGGACTCGCGCTTCTGGGTGGTGCGGCCGCGGCTCGACACCTCGGGCATCTCGGGACTGGGCACGCTGCTGTCGGGCGCCTACATCGGCGCCGACGCGGGCGTGTCGAAGGAGACCGCGAGTGAGTTCAAGGGCCTGGAAGACCCGCCCATCGTGACCCGCGACGCGAACGGCCGGCAGTTCCTGCTGCGCGCCACCGACGTCGGCTCGCTCGACGTCGGCTCGCCGATCTATTTCCGCCGCATCAAGGTGGGCCAGCTGGCGGCCTACGAGCTCGACGGCGACGGCCGCGGCGTGACGCTGCGCGTCTTCATCAACGCGCCCTACGACAAGTTCGTCGGCGTCAACACGCGCTTCTGGCAGGCGAGCGGCATCGACGCGCAGCTCAGCGCGAGCGGCTTCACGCTGCGCACGCAGTCGCTCGCCACCATCCTGCTCGGCGGCATCGCCTTCGGCGCCCCGGACGACGCGATGGGCCCGCGCGCAGCGGAGAACGCGGCCTTCGTGCTCGCGGGTGACGAGACCACGGCCATGAAGGAACCGGACGGTCCGCCGCAGACCCTGCTGATGTACTTCAACCAGTCGCTGCGCGGATTGACGCCGGGCGCGCCGGTGGACTTCCGCGGCGTGGTGATCGGCGAGGTGAAGTCGATCGGCGTCGAGTTCGACCGCGCCGAGCGCGAGTTCCGCATGCCGGTGCTGGTGCAGGTCTACCCGGACCGGCTGCGCCGCCGCGCCGGCGAGCGCGGCACCGAGTCGCACGCCACGCAGCAGGAGCGCCTGCGCTTCCTCGCGGAGAAGGGGCTGCGGGCCCAGCTGCGCAACGGCAACCTGCTGACCGGGCAGGTGTACGTGGCGCTCGATTTCTTCCCCAAGGCGCCGCCCGCGAAGATCGACGTGACCAAGAACCCGGTCGAGCTGCCCACCATGCCCAACAGCCTCGACGAGATCCAGTCGCAGGTGCAGGAGATCGCGAGCAAGCTCAACAAGGTGCCCTACGAGCAGATCGCGGCCGACCTGCGCACCACGCTCAACACGCTCAACAAGACGCTCGCGACCGCCGAGCAGGCGGTGAGCCGGATCAACAACGACGTCACGCCCGAGCTGGCCGCGGCCATGAAGGACGTGCGCAAGACCGTGAACAATGCCGAGCGCACCTTGGCCGACGATTCGCCGCTGCAGCAGGACATGCGCCAGACGCTGCGCGAACTCACGCGCGCCGCGGGTTCGGTGCGCGTGCTGACCGACTACCTCGAGCGCCATCCCGAATCGCTCTTGCGCGGCAAACCGGACGACAGGAAGAAATGAATCAGAAGACAACGACGGGGTTCCCCCCGGCCTGGGCGCCGGCCGCCGCGGCGGCGCTGCTGGCGCTCGCGGGCTGCGCGAGCCAGCCCGACAACTACTACACGCTCGCAAGCCCGGTGGCCGAGGCCGCACCGCCGGCCGCGGGCGCCGCGCCGATCTACATCGAACTCGCGCCCGTGGCCGTGCCCGAGCGGCTGGCGCGGCCGCAGATGGTGGTGGGCCGTGCGAGCGGCGGCGTGCAGGTCGACGTGCTCGAGCAGCACCGCTGGGCCGCGTCGTTCGAGAACGAGCTGCGCGATGCGCTTTCGAGCGGCATCGCCGAGCGGCTCGGCGCGATCGACGTCACCAAGGCCGGCCGGCCCGGCGCGCAGCCGGTGTGGCGCATCGCGGTGCAGGTGCGGCAGTTCGACGCGGTCGACGGCGGCCGCGTGGAGGCGGGTTTCAGCTGGACGCTGCGGCGTGCCGACGAGGCGCGCATCCTGTCGTGCCAGCTGAACGTCGGCGAGCCGGTCGCACGCGGCATCGATGCGCTCGCGCAGGGTGCGCAGCGCGTCACCGCCGCCGCGGCCGCCGCCATCGCGCGCAGCGTGAGCGCCGCGCAGGCGAATGCGGCGGCCACCGCCTGCGCGCTCTGAACTTCTTTCTCCCTCCCCCGCCGGGGGAGGGCAGGGGTGGGGGCACGGCGGCCTGGGCGACGCCGACCGTCCGCCTCACAATCGGGCAGCCCCCATCCCGACCTTCCCCCAGCGGGGGAAGGAGAAAAACCGGAGACCTCCGATGACCCAGATCGGCAAGCCGCCCTGCGACAACGCGCTGATCCTCCATGGCGCGAAGGCGGATGAAGCAGCCTGCCCCGAAGCCTCCAAGCCCTGGGTGCTGGCCGCGGCCATCGTCGGCTCGAGCATGGCCTTCATCGACGGCACCGTCGTCAACGTCGCGCTGCCCGCCATCCAGCGCGACCTCGGCGCCACCGCCTTCCAGGCCCAGTGGGTGGTCGAGTCCTATGCCTTGCTGCTGGCCGCGCTGCTGCTGGTGGGGGGTGCGCTCGGCGACCACTTCGGGCGGCGCCGCATGTTCGCGCTCGGCGTCGGCCTGTTCGCGATCGCCTCGGTGGCCTGCGGTCTCGCGGCCAGCGTGCAGCAGCTGATCGCGGCGCGCGCGGTGCAGGGCATCGGCGGCGCCTTGCTGGTGCCCGGCAGCCTCGCGCTGATCAGCGCCTCGTTTCCGGAGAAGGAGCGCGGCAAGGCCATCGGCACCTGGTCGGGCTTCAGCGGCATCACGGCCGCGGTCGGGCCGGTGCTCGGCGGCTTCCTGGTCGACCATTTCTCGTGGACCTGGGCCTTCTACATCAACGTGCCGATGGCGCTGCTGGTGCTGTGGATCGCCTGGCGCCACGTGCCGGAGAGCCGCGGTTCCGCCGCGAGCGGCGGGCTCGACGTCTACGGCGCGCTGCTCGCGACCGCGGGCCTGGGCGGCATCGTCTACGCCTTCATCGAGGCGCCCACGCAGCACTGGCGCTCGCCCGCAGTGCTGTCGGCGCTGGCCATCGGCATCGCCGCGAGCGCGGGCTTCCTCGCGGTCGAGCGCCGGGCGCGCACGCCGATGCTGCCGCTGGAACTGCTGCGCATCCGCAACTTCAGCGGCGCCAACCTGCTGACGCTGCTGCTGTATGCGGCGCTCGGCGGCGGGCTGTATTTCTTTCCGCTCAACCTGATCCAGGTGCAGGGCTACTCGGCCACGGTCGCGGGCGCGGCGCTGCTGCCGTTCATCCTGATCATGTTCGCGCTCTCGGGCTGGGCCGGCCAGCTGGTCGACCGCTTCGGGCCGCGGCTGCCGCTGGTCGTCGGCCCGGCCATCGCGGCCGCGGGCTTCGCGCTGTTCGCGCTGCCGGGCGTGGGCGCGAGCTACTGGAGCGGTTTCCTGCCGGCGGTGGTGGTGCTGGGCTTCGGCATGACGGTGACGGTGGCGCCGCTCACCACCACCGTGATGAACGCCGTCGGCCCCGAGCAGGCGGGCGTGGCCTCGGGCGTCAACAACGCGGTCTCGCGCGCGGCCGCGGTGCTGGCGATCGCGGTCTTCGGCGTGGTCATGGCGCGGGTCTTCGATGCGGTGCTGGCCGAGCGGCTGCACGACATGGGTGCCTCGGCCGAGGTCACGGCGTTCCTCGAGGCCGAGCGCAGCAAGCTCGCGGGCGCCGCGCTCCCGCCGGGCGCCGATGCGGCGGCCGCCGCGGTGCTGAAACGCGCGGTGGCCGAGTCCTTCGTCGCGGGCTTCCGCTGGGTAATGCTGATCTGCGCCGGGCTGGCCGCGCTCAGTGCCGCCAGCGCCTGGCTGATGATCGATCGCCGCGGCGGTGCGAAGCCGGACGGGGGTTGACAGGCACCCCGGGGCACCTCGATACTGAACTCACAGGTTCAACATAAAACCCAGGAGATGCCCATGCAGAAGATCGTTCCCTGCCTCTGGTTCGACCGCAACGGCGAGGATGCGCTCAGGTTCTACACCGCGATCTTTCCGAACTCGCGCGTGACCGAGACCCAGCTCTGGGGCGACGAGAACCCCAGCCTCAAGGGCTCGCTGCTCACCGCCACCTTCGAACTCGACGGCCAGTCGTTCATGGTGCTGAACGGCGGGCCGCAGTACAAGTTCACGCCGGCGATCTCGATGCTCGTGCACTGCAAGGACCAGGCCGAGGTCGACCGCTACTGGGAGAAGCTGCTCGAAGGCGGCGGCCAGCCGGTGCAGTGCGGCTGGCTCACCGACCGCTTCGGCGTGTCGTGGCAGGTGGTGCCCACGGCCATGATCCGGATGTTCCAGGACAAGGACCCGGCCAAGGCCGCGCGCGCGATGCGGGCGATGATGGAGATGGTCAAGCTCGACCTGGCCGCCGTGCAGAAGGCCTTCGACGGCGCCTGACCCCAGCCGCCGCCGCTACACCAGCCGCCGGATCGCCTTCCTGCGCCACACGAGGCGGTAGTAGGCCGTCTGCAGCAGCAGCATCGCGCCGAAGGTGACCGGGTACGCATACCAGATGCCGTTCAGCCCGATGCGGTGGCTCATGAACCAGGCCACCGGCACCTCGACGCCGATCAGGCAGACGATGGAGATCGCCGTGGGCACCAGCACCGATCCGCTCGCGCGCATGATCCCCGAGAGGGCCGAGGCCATGCCGAAGATCACCAGGCTCCACAGCATGATGTGCAGCAGCGTCTGTGCGACCTCGATCACCGGCGCGCTGGTGATGAAGAAGCCCATCAGCGGGCGCGAGAACAGGTAGCCGAGCAGCACCAGCCCGCCGGTGAGCGCGAGGTTCATCATCAGCGCCGTCTTCGCGATGGCGCCGAGGCGGTCGGCACGGCCCGCGCCGATGGCCTGCGCGCCGAGGATCGAGGCGGTGATCGCGATCGAGATGGCCGGGAACTGCACGTAGGCCACCACCTGGTTGACCGCGCCGTAGGCCGCGGTGGCGCTCGAACCGTAGCCGTTGACCAGCGACAGCAGCACCACCTCGGACAGCGCGACCACGATCATCTGCACGCCCGTGGGCACGCCGACCTTGAGCACGGCCTTCAGCAGCTTCGGATCGATGCGCATGCTGCGCAGGAAGGCCCTGTCGGGTGCGAGCGGGCTGCCGCGGCGGTGCAGGCGCCAGCCGAGCCACAGCGTGGCCAGCACGAAGGCCAGCACGCTGGCCCAGGCGCCGCTCGCCACGCCGAGCTGCGGCAGCCCGCCCCAGCCGCGGATCAGCGCGGGCGTGACCACGAGCCCGGTCGCGGTGGAGATGATCAGCGTGAGCAGCGGCGTGATGGTGTCGCCGACGCCGCGCAGCATGGCCGTGGAGAGCAGGAACACGAAGAGTCCCGGCATTGCGATCAGCATGATGCGGGCGTAGCGCGTGGCATCGGCCAGCACGTCGGGCGGCGTGCCCAGCGCGGCCAGCATCGGCGTGGTGAAGGCGCCGCCGAACACCGCGATCACCAGCCCCATCAGGATGCCGACCGTCAGCGTGGTGCCCGCCACGGCCCTGGCCTTGGCCGCGTCGCGCGCGCCCCAGGCCTGGCCGATCAGCACCGAAGCGCCGGCGCCCAGGCCGATGACGAAGGCGATGAAGAAGAACAGCACCGGGAAGAAGCTCGACACCGCGGCCAGCGCGCCGACGCCGATCATCTGCCCGATGTAGATGTTGTTGATGGTGCCCGAGAGCGACTGCAGGATGTTGCTGAGCAGCATCGGCGCGAGGAAGAACAGGAAGGTCTTCCACAGTGCGCGCGGCGCGCCGACCGGCGCGACGGGCGTGCCCTGGAGGCCGCTGGGGCGGGGGGCGGTGTTCGTGTTGTCGTTCATTCCGGGGTGGGCCAGCTTGCGCCGGCCAGTTCGTGGAGGTGGGCCCGCAGATCCTCGGGCCAGGCAGCCAGCCGTTCCTCGAAGCCTGCCCGGTCGGCCGCGAAGAGCGCACGGGCCGCTTCCTCGAAGCCCGGCAGATTGCCGGCGAGCGCGGTCATCACGCCATAGGCGGCTTCGCGTGCCGCGCGCGCGGCGTCGCGCCCGGCATGGACGCGCCGCGCCTCGTCGACCAGCCGGCGCAGCGCGACCGACGCGCCGCCGGGCTGGCGCGCGAGCCATTCCCACTGGCGCGGCAGCAGCGTGACCTCGCGCGCGACCACGCCCAGCTTCGGCCGCCCGACGCCACGCGGTGGCTCGTCGGACGCGGCGGCCGCGGGCGGTGGCGCATCGCGCAGGTCGAGGTCCACCTGCATGCCGGTGCGGTCGTCGAACACGAGGCAGGGTGCGTCGTCCGTGCGCGCGCGCAGCGCGGCGATCAGCTCGGCGCGCGAACCGCGCGCGATGCGCCGGAAGCCGGCAAACGCGGTCAGGGTGGCGGGTGCGCCAGCCGCCGAGGCGGCGGCAGCGGGGGCCTGAATATGTTCGGAAGTCATCGTGGGGGAGCGGTAATTTACCCGGGAAAAATGAAGTCGACCTGAATTTTCTTGTGCCGCAAGGAACAGGAAGGCAAAGGGCGAAGCAGGCATCGCCGCATTTTACCCGGATCAAATAGGAATTCGCAATATACCCGGGTAAAAAGAACGCGGCCGGGCGCCTCGTGCCCCTATGGCAAACTCCCGCGCTTCATTCGACCAACGCGACCGGCCGGGCCGGTTGCAGCGACAGGGACGCCACTCAGCAATGCAGAAAATCATTCGCCAGCTCGCCGCCGAGATCAAAGTGGGCGAGCATCAGGTGAAGGCCGCCGTCGAGCTGCTCGACGGCGGCGCCACGGTTCCGTTCATCGCCCGCTACCGCAAGGAAGCCACCGACGGGCTCGACGACACCCAGCTGCGCGAACTCGAAGCGCGCCTGGCCTACCTGCGCGAACTCGAAGACCGCCGCGTGGCGGTGATCAAGGCCATCGACGAGCAGGGCAAGCTCACGCCCGAACTGCGCGCCGCGATCGAATTCGCGCCCACCAAGCAGGAGCTCGAAGACCTGTACCTGCCGTTCAAGCAGAAGCGCCGCACCAAGGGCCAGATCGCGCGCGAGTTCGGCATCGAGCCGCTGGCCGACAAGCTGCTGGCCGACCCCACGCTCGATCCCGCGGTGGAGGCCAAGGCCTTCCTGCAGCCCGCGACCACGCTCGACGACGGCAAGCCGGGCCCCGATTTCTCGACCGTGCCCGCGGTGCTCGACGGCGTGCGCGACATCCTCTCCGAGCGCTGGGCCGAGGACGCCGTGCTGGTGCAGAGCCTGCGCGAATGGCTCTGGAACGAGGGCCTGCTCAAGTCCAGCCTGATGGCCGGCAAGGACGAGAACAACGCCGACGTGGCCAAGTTCCGCGACTACTTCGACTACGACGAACCCATCGGCCGCGTGCCCTCGCACCGCGCGCTCGCGGTGTTCCGCGGCCGCGCGCTCGAGATCCTCGATGCCAAGCTCGCGCTGCCGGTCGAGCCCGAGCCGGGCAAGCCGAGCATCGCCGAGGGCCGCATCGCGCTGCACCTGGGCTGGAGCCATGCAGGCCGGCCGGCCGACGACCTGATCCGCAAGTGCGTGGCCTGGACGTGGCGCGTGAAGCTCGCGCTCTCGACCGAGCGCGACCTTTTCACGCGGCTGCGCGAAGAGGCCGAGAAGGTCGCGATCAAGGTCTTCGCCGACAACCTGCGCGACCTGCTGCTCGCCGCGCCCGCCGGTCCGCGCGTGGTCATGGGCCTGGACCCCGGCATCCGCACCGGCGTGAAGGTGGCCGTGGTCGATGCCACGGGCAAGCTGGTCGAGACCGCGACCGTGTTCCCGCACGAGCCGCGCAAGGACTGGGAAGGCTCGCTGCACACGCTCGGCAAGCTCTGCGCCAAGCACGGCGTGAACCTGATCGCGATCGGCAACGGCACCGCGAGCCGCGAGACCGACAAGCTCGCGGCCGACCTGATCAAGCTGCTCGCGAAGATGGCCGCCCAGGCCGGCGCGCCCGAGATCAAGGTCGAAAAGGTGGTGGTCAGCGAGGCCGGCGCCTCGGTGTATTCGGCCAGCGAGTTCGCCTCGCAGGAGATGCCCGACGTGGACGTGAGCCTGCGCGGCGCGGCCTCCATCGCGCGCCGGCTGCAGGACCCGCTCGCGGAGCTCGTGAAGATCGACCCGAAGAGCATCGGCGTGGGCCAGTACCAGCACGACGTGAACCAGAGCGAACTCGCACGCACGCTGCAGGCGGTGGTGGAAGACTGCGTGAACTCGGTGGGCGTGGACCTCAACACCGCGAGCGTGCCGCTCCTGAGCCGCGTCTCGGGCCTGTCGGCCAGCGTGGCCAAGGCAGTGGTGCGCTGGCGTGAGGCCAACGGCGCCTTCTCCACGCGCAAGCAGCTGCTCGAGGTGACGGGCTTCGGCCCCAAGGCCTTCGAACAGAGCGCGGGCTTCCTGCGCATCCGCGGCGGCGCCGATCCGCTGGACATCACCGGCGTGCATCCCGAGACCTATCCGCTCGTGGAGCAGATCATCGTCAAGACCGGCAAGCCCATCGCCGAGCTGATGGGCCGCGCCGACATGCTCAAGACGCTCAAGCCCGAGCTGTTCGCGAACGAGAAGTTCGGCGTCATCACGGTGAAGGACATCCTCGGCGAACTCGAGAAGCCCGGCCGCGACCCGCGCCCCGACTTCAAGGTGGCGCGCTTCAACGACGGCGTGGACGACATCGCCGACCTGGTCGAGGGCATGATCCTCGAAGGCACCGTGAGCAACGTGGCGCAGTTCGGCGCCTTCGTCGACCTGGGCGTGCACCAGGACGGCCTGGTCCACGTGAGCCAGCTGAGCCACAAGTTCGTGAACGACGCGCGCGAGGTGGTGAAGACCGGCGACATCGTCAAGGTCAAGGTGATGGAGGTCGACGTCGCGCGCAAGCGCATCGGCCTGTCGATGAAGCTCGACGCCGCACCCGCGCGCCGCGACGGTCCGCGCGACAACCGCTTCGAAGGCGCAGGCCAGGGCCAGCATGCACAGCGCCGCAACAACGCGCCGCAGCCGGCGGGGCAGATGGCGAATGCCTTCGCCAAGCTGCAGGACTTGCGCAAGTCATAGGGCGAAAGCTTCCGCCGCCGCCACGACGGCCGCAAGCGTGCGGTTTGTCCTGGTGCCTCCGCCGAGCCGCAACCACAATGAGCGGCGCAAAAAGGGGAGCACCACATGACTGAAGATTTCGAGGGCGAGCCGGGCATCCTGGATCGCCTGGCGCCCGAACTGGGCGTGCGGCAATGGGTCGACGCATCGGGCGCACCGCTCGCCAGCTTCGACTGGAAGCAGATCGAGGGCCGCTACAAGCTCGTGTTCTGCTTCCAGCACGCCTGCCCGGGCTGCCACGTCCGCGGCTTTCCCACGCTGTCGAAGCTGATCGACCGGTTCCGAGGCAGCGACATCGTCGGCTTCGCGGCCGTGCAGACGGTCTTCGAGGACTTCGAGGCCAACAGCTACGACAACATGCGCGCCGACCAGCGCCGCTATGCGCTGCCGATCGTCTTCGGCCACGACGCGGGCGAGGGCCGTCCCGACCACGGCTCGGTGCTGATGCAGCGCTTCCGCAACGGCGGCACGCCGTGGTTCATCCTGATCGATCCGCAGGGCGTGGTGATCTTCAACGGCTTCCACGTCGATGCCAACTGGCTGACGCAGAGGCTCGAAGCCGCGGCCGCATCGCCTTCGCGCGAGGCGGGCGAAACGCTCGACTGGGGCGGCGTGCTGAAGCTCGCGCGCGACGGCAATCCGCCGCCCCCGCGCCGCGTCGAACGCGACGATGCCGCCTGGCGTGAACGCCTGACGCCGGAGCAGTACCGCATCACCCGCCAGAAGGGCACCGAGCGCGCGCACAGCTCGTCCATGTGTGCGCTGTTCGAACCCGGGCGCTACCACTGCGTGTGCTGCGGCACCGCGCTGTTCGATGCGGACAGCAAGTTCAGGAGCGGCAGCGGCTGGCCGAGCTTCCATCGGCCGCTGGCGCCCGGCGTGGTGGCCTACCACCAGGACGACAGCCACGGCATGCGCCGCGTCGAGACCACCTGCAACGTCTGCGACGCCCACCTCGGGCATGTGTTCCCCGACGGACCGGAGCCCAGCGGCCTGCGCTACTGCATCAATGCGGCGGCGCTCGTGAAGGCGTAAGTGCCGCCGGGCCGCGGGCCGGTGCTTCATGACGGTCTCTCCTGCACAATCGAGCGGTCAATGAAAGCACTGCGCATCTACGCCGGCCCTTCGGCCCGCCGGCACATCGAACAGCACGGCCTGCAGCCGCAGGACGTGCGCACCATCCCCGGCGCGGCGGGCGGCCCCAAGGGCCTGATCCTGGGCGCGCTCGACCGCTTCATCTTCGGCCGCTGGCTGCCGCGCTCGAGCCAGCCGGTGCACCTGGTCGGCGCGTCGATCGGCGCATGGCGGCTCTCGACGGCCTGCCTGGCCGATCCGCAGAAGGCCTTCGAGCGCTTCGAGCACGACTACGTGCGCCAGCAGTTCGAAGTGCCGCCGGGGCAGAAGCGGCTCAGCCCGCAGCAGCTGAGCGAACGCTTCGCGCAGAGCCTGGTCGATTTCTACGGGGGGCGCATCGGCGAGGTGCTCGCGCATCCGCGCTACCGGCTCCACGTGGTGACCTCGCGCGGGCGCCACATCCTCGGGCGCGAGGGCAGGGCGCGCACGCCCTTCGGCTACCTGGGCGCCTTCGCCACCAACAGCGTCTACCGCAAGGGCCTGGGTGCGTGGCTGGAGCGCTGCGTGTTCTCCACGCCGGGCGCGCCGCTGCCTTTCGGCACGCGCGACTTCCGCACGCGCCAGCATGCGCTGAGCGAAGAGAACTTCAACCTGGTGCTGCAGGCCTCGTGCTCGATCCCGTTCCTGCTCGCCGCGGTGCACGACATTCCGGGCGCGCCGCGCGGCGCCTACTGGGACGGCGGCATCACCGACTACCACCTGCACCTCGACTACCAGCCGAGCGGCGAAGGCATCGTGCTGTACCCGCATTTTCAGCGCGCGGTGGTGCCCGGCTGGCTCGACAAGGGCCTGCGCTGGCGCCACCGCTCGACCGGCTTCCTCGACCGCATGGTGGTGCTCGCACCCGACCCCGAGTGGGTGCGGTCGCTGCCCAACGGCAAGCTGCCCGACCGCAAGGACTTCATCCACTTCGCGAACGACGCGCCGGCGCGCATCAGGGCATGGAGCCGCGCGACGCGCGAGGCCCAGCGGCTGTCGGACGAGTTCGAGGCCTGGCTCGATGCGGGCCCGGACCGCGCGCGCGAGATTCTTCCGCTCTGAAGCCGCGGGGGCAAACCCTGACCTCCGCGGCGCGCGGGCGCTTCGAGAATGAGCCGCTCATTCCCGCTCACGCAGAGAAAGCCGCCTTCATGCCGCAGACCCGCATCTCACGCCGCCACTTCACGCTCGCCACGGCTGCCGCAGCGGGCAGCCTGGCCCTTCCGTCGTTCGCACAGGGCGGCTGGCCGACCAGGCCGATCCGCGTGGTCGTGCCCTACACGCCGGGCGGCTTCACCGACCAGATGGCGCGGCTGGTGCAGGCCGGCCTGCAGGCGCGGCTCGGCCAGCCGGTGCTGATCGACAACAAGCCCGGCGCCAACAGCCTGATCGGCGTCGACGCGGTGGCCAAGGCCGCGCCCGACGGCAGCACCTTCGGCGTGGTGATCGCGGCCTATGCCGCCAACACCACGCTCTATCCCAAGCTGCCTTACGACCCGCAGAAGGACCTGACGGGCGTGTCGCTGATGGGCGTGTCGCCGCTGCTGGCCGCGATCAACGTCGATGCGCCGTTCAAGAACGCGCGCGAGCTGATCGCCTATGCGCGCGCCCACCCGGGCAAGGTGAGCTTCGGTTCCTCGGGCAACGGCTCGGCCGCGCACCTGACGACCGAGCTCTGGAAGTCGCTCACGCAGACCTACATGATCCACATCCCGTACCGCGGCGCCGCGCCCGCGCTCACGGACCTGATGGGCGGGCAGATCCAGCTCTTCTTCGATGCGCCGACGGGCCTCATCAACCAGGCCAAGGCCGGCAAGGTGCGGCTGATCGGCGTGGCGGGCGACAGGCGCCTCGCGGCCGCGCCCGAGGTGCCGACCTTCATCGAGCAGGGCTTCGCCGGCTTCACCGGCAGCACCTGGGCCGGCATGATCGCGCCCGCGGGCACGCCGCGCGAGATCGTCAAGCGCATGTCCGACGAGGTGGCGCGCATCATCAAGAGCGACGAGACCCGCGCCAAGCTCGACGCCATGGGCACCATCCCCGCAGGCAGCACGCCCGAGGAATTCGATGCCTTCATCACCGCCGAAACCGCCAAGTGGGCCAAGGTGATCCGCACCGCGGGCGTGAAGCTCGAATAGCTAGGCGGCGAGCACCAGCACCTTGAATTGGCTCGGCACGATCCGCATGCCGACGATGTTGCAGCGGTTCTGCACCGACAGGCTGGTCATGCGCGTGCACGGCGTGCCCTTGAGCAGCACCGTGAAGGCGCCGGTGATGTGGCGCGAGGGGCCCATCACCGTCTGCGACACCACGCCCATCAGCACGCCCGCGTTGTCGCCGTTGGTGATCGGCGTGGTGGTCGCCATGTTGTGCGCCGGCGTGCCGCCGTAGAGGATGTTCCAGGCGTTGGGAATGGCCGTGGGGCCGAGGGCGAAGTTGGGGTAGGGGATGGGCAGCGCGGGCGGCGTCTTGCAGACGTCGGGGAAGGCGAGGTCCACGCCCATCATCTGTGCATTGGCGAACATCGGGGGGTTCCTTCTTTGCGTGCGGGCCTCAGCCCATGTGGATCTGCTCGGCATCGACCTTGACGATCGCCTTGCTCGTGACGAGCGTGTTCTTCGCATGCAGGCGCAGGGTCTCGCGAGCCTGCATGTCGATCTGGCCCGCGCGCACCTGCTCGACCTCCTCGGTCATGCGGAAGGTGGAGCGCGCGAGCACGCTGAGCCGGTCGAGCACCGTCTCGAGCGTGCGGCCGACGAAGCGCGCCACCAGCGTGGTCACGCGCACCTCGGCGCCGCGGTAGTCCATGTCGGCGATCTCGACCTGCGCCTTCTGCGCCTGCAGCGCCAGTTCGGGCGATCGCAGCGCGAGCCGCGTGCCGGCCTCGATCGCGATGCCGCCCTGGCGCGTGCGCAGCGTCAGGTCGCCGTTCACCA
Organism: Variovorax sp. TBS-050B; assembly: GCF_029893635.1. NCBI lineage: Bacteria > Pseudomonadati > Pseudomonadota > Betaproteobacteria > Burkholderiales > Comamonadaceae > Variovorax > Variovorax sp. TBS-050B. The sequence goes on from NZ_JARXYR010000002.1 coordinate 3,950,698, forward strand.
CGAGCTGCGCATGCGCGGGGTCGGCCTGGGTGACGACCGCGATCAGGTAGACGTGATCGCGCTGCGGCCCGGCCACGAGCACCGTGTCGCCGACGCCCGGCTGCAGCAGGCAGCTCGCGGCGCGCATGCAGCGCCAGCGCTCGCCGCCTGCCTGCGGTTCGACGATGAACACGTCGTCGGCGAGCGCCTGCACGACGACGCCGATCGCGCTGCCGCTCCAGGCGGCGGGCGCGGCGGGCAGCGGCCGGTGGAGCAGGGCGTGCATCTCGTGCGGCCCTGCGATGGCGTCGGACGTGCCGGCATCTTGCGGCGGAGCGGCGCGTTGTTTCATGGGCGGGTGTCCTCGGAAGGGGCCGGCGGCAGCGGCCGGCCGAAAGTGTCGCGGCCCTCGCGCTGCGGCCGCAGGCTGCGCGCGGCCGAGAAGCGCTCGGCCTCGAACAGCGCCGGGTCGCCATCGAGCACGCCGATGCGGTCGCTCCAGCGCGTCCCCGCCTGCAGCGCGCGGTGGGTCTGCGTGCGCTGGAAGGTGGCGCCGCGCAGGTCGGCATCGCCGAGGTCGGCATACGAGAAATCGGCATAGACCAGATGGCTGCGCGCGAACGAGGTGCGCCGGCATCGGGCGCGGTGGAAGACGCACTGTTCGAGCCGCGCGCCGGAGAAGTCGGCCTCGTCGAGCCGCGCGTCGATCCACAGGCTCTGGTCGAAGCGCCCGCCGCGGCCGTCGGCGCGGCGCAGGTCGGCCTCCGGAAAGAGGCATTGCGGCGCCTCGACGGCCGTGAGCGCCGCGCCTTCGAGCTTCGCGCCCTTGAAGTTGCACTGCGCGAGGTGCGCGCGATCGAAATTGCAGCCGCGCAGGTCGGCGTCGATGAACTGGCAGCGCAGGAAGAAATGGCCCGAGAAATCCTGCCCGGCCAGGTCGGCCTCGCTGAAGATCACGTTGTGGAAGCGCGCGTTCCTGAAATGCGCACCGCGCAGCGCGGCCCGGTAGTAGACCGTGGTGTCCAGCGCCACCGCGTCGAAGCGGGTGCCGGCGAGCTGCGATTCGCCGAACACCGCCTTCGTGAGATCCGCGCGCGCGAAATGCGCATCGTCGAGCCGGCTCTGGTGGAAGGCCGCGAGCCCGGCCTGCGCCTCGTCGAAGTCGGCCTCGCGCAGATCGCAGGCGCTGAAGGCCACGCGGCCCATCGCGGCGCCGCGCAAGCGTGCAGCCCGGAGGCTGCACAGATGGAACGCGGCGCGCTGCAGGTCCGCGCCTTCGAGGTCCGCGCCGTCGAAGCGGCAGGTATCGAAGGCCGACTCGCCCAGTTGCGCGCCGCGCAGGCTGGCCTGCGAGAAGTCGCATTCGCGCAGCGCGCCGCCGCGCAGGTCGAGACCGTCGAAGTTCATGCCCTGGAAGTCCTGCCCCTGGATGTGTTCGCCGGTGCGGAGTTTCTGCGCGAGCGTCTCCGGCGTCATTGCACCGGGTCCGCCAGGCGGCGCGGAAGGGTCTTGGCCTGTTCGAGGTAGGCGCCGTGCGTCTCGGTGACGGTGTCGATCGTCGATTGCGAGACGTCGGCGCGGAACAGGTTGGCTTCGCGCAGGTCGGTGCCGACGAAGCGGGATTTCTGCAGATGCGCATTCATCAAGTTCGCGCCCCGCAGCGACGCCTGCGTGAAGTCGGCGCGGATGAAGAGGCTGTCGGGTGCGTCGATGGCGCCCAGGTCGGCGCCCACGAGCAGGCAGGACGACAGGTCGCAGGTGTCGAGCGTGGCCCGCACGAAGCGCGCGCCTTCGAGCGGCATCTCGCGCAGGCTGCAGTGGTGCAGGGTGGCGCCCTCGAAGTCGGCGTCGCGCAGGCTGCTGCTGCCGACGAAGCAGCTGGTGCGCAGCGCGGCATCGCGAAACACCACGCCGCTGTCGCCGGCGGTGTGGACCCAGGCACAGGCTTCGAGCGAGGCCCCGGAGAAGTCGAGCCGCTCGACCTCGCACGAGATCAAGCCGAACTTGTGCAGCGTGGCGCCGCGGAAGCTGCAGCCGACGAGGCGGGTGCCTTCGAGCAGCGTCACGTAGTCGAGACGCGCGCCGTCGAAGCGGCAGGCCTCGAAGTGCATGCCGAAGAGATTCAGCTGCGCGAGCGTCGCGCCCTCGAAGCTGCAATGCGCAAAGCGGGTCTTCTCGATCGTGGTTTCCTCGAAGGCGGCGCCGGCGAAGTCGGTGTGCGCGCAGTGCGCGAGGCTCAGGTTGGCGCGGTGCAGCGTGCAGCCGGCGAGCGAGGCCTGCGACAGGTCGGCGCGCACCAGCACGGCCTCGGTCGCATCGGCGCCGTCGAGGCGTGCGCCCGCGAGCTTCGCGCTTTCGAGCAGGGTGCGCCGCATCGATGCGCGGCGCAGGTCGAGGCCCGAGAGATCCGCGCCCGTCAGGTCCATGCCCGAAAGGTCGCGCGTGCCGGCCATGATCCCGCGCACCTTTTCGCGCAGCTCGGCGGCGCGTTCGCCGTCGAGCGTGTCGGCCGCGGCCTGGTGTTGCGCGCCGAGGCGGTACATGTCGATCAGGCCGCGCCGGCCGTTCTCGGCGGCTTTTTCGAGCTCGCGCTGCTGCTCGGGCGGCATCTGCGGGCTGCGCGTGGCGGGCGCGATGCCGAGCATGCCCTGCATCACCGTCTTCGCATCGAAGGCGGGCGGCCCCTTGACCTCGGTGCGCTGCGCGTCGCCCACCATGCGGCCGGTGTCGAAGCCCACCTTGCGCGATTCGACCGCATTGGCTTCGCCGAGCCGGGCCAGCTCGCCGCGGCCTTCCTCGAGCTTCTGCATCTGCTCGCGCTCGTAGGCCTTGGTGCGCTCGATGAACTCGGGCAGCTCGGCGAGCGTGGGCATGCGCGTGAACGGCTCGGGCACCGGGCGTTCCTTGAAATGGCGCGGCTTGCGGCCTGCGGCGATGCCCTGCTGCGCGATCTCCTCGCGCAGCAGGCGTGCGCGTTCGCGCATGTTGCGCAGGCGCGGCGATTCGTCTTCTTCGTCTTCGATCTGGTCGATCCAGGGTCCGATGCTCTCCGCGGGCAGCAGCTGCTCGTCGCGGAAGGCGTGCAGCGCCCCGGACTCGGTGTCGCAGCGGCGCTGCAGGATCTCGAAGTAGTGCCCGAGTGCGCGCGGCGGCTCGGCCGCGTGCTCGATCGCGGGCATGACGTGCGTCACGTCGGCGGCGTCGTCCTCGGCGATCGCGGTCTCGCCGTGGAAGATCAGCGCGATCTGCGCGCGGTGCGGAAAGAACCATGCGGTGGTCAGGCGCAGCTCGACCTCCTCGAAGCGCTCGGGCTCGGCGCTGCCGCCGCCGACTTTGCGCGCGATGAAGCCGCGCGCGCGCCAGTCGGGCAACTGGCCGCGCTGCACGGGCTGGTCCGGATGCATGTTCCAGATCTCGTACGGCGTGCCGCCGGGAATGCGGTCGGCCTCGGCCCAGCGCTGCGCGGGCGGCGCGGCATTGAAAAGCCGCCAGTCCATGTCCTCGGCGAAGCCCGGAAACAGGTTTTCGCGCCAGTGGGCGCCGTAGTCGCTGCCGATCAGGCGCATGCGCTGGGGCCAGCTCACGTCGATGGCGCCGGGGCAGGCCGGCTCGGGCACACGGCCGGGATGGTCGATGCGGCGATTCGGATGCTCCACGTTCGGCAGCCGCTGCACCTGCAGGCCGTTGACGCGCTCGGGCTGGTGGCCGATGCCGAGCGGGTTCTCGGCGAAGGCCGGCCCGCCGTAGGCGCGCGTCCAGTCGAGGCGCATCGACTCGAAGGGCTGCGGCGCGCTCGCGCGGCCGTCGATCCAGTAGCGGTCGCCGAACACCACGAACTGCCGCTCGAGCGCGCCCACGCGCAACGACACCGCGCAGGCCGTCTTCTCGTCCTGGTGCCGGGTGTAGGCATGGCCGGTGGCGAGGAACTCGGCGCAGGGCTTGGGCATGCCGAGGTCGATGGCGCCGGTGGGGCCGAGCTCCTCGGACACCGTCTTCCAGAACTCGGTCTCGGGCAGCAGCACCGGTGCCGCGTCCATCGAGACCATGCCCATCACCGTGAGCGCCAGGCGCTGATGGCCGCTGCGAAGGAACGGCCGCGTGATCACGCTCAGCCGCAAGGGTTTGACGGTTTTCACGCGGAGGCGCGGGGAATTTCGAGCGGCGTGCGCGAGCGGTCGATGGCGAGCACCGAGGCGTCGTGCGGGTCGCGCAGCAGATGCACCGGCTTGCCGGGCACCGCGAACTGCGGCACCAGGCTCTCGTCGATCAGGGTTCGCACGATGGCGGGGCGCTCAGCCGGCGGGGTGCCCGCATCGACGATGCGCAGCGCCAGCTCGACGGCGTACACGGTCTGGCCCTGCGAGCCGCCGCGCGAGAGCTCGTTCTCCGAACGCTTGAGCGACTCGACCACCGCCTCGGCCGGCACGCCGGTCCGGGCGAGGCGCTTCCAGGTCTTTTCCTCGGCCGAATAGATGCGGTTCTCGCGCGTGGCGACGATCACGACCGATGCGGCCACCACCAGCATCGAGCCCATCAGCACCGCGAAGACGATCCACAGGATGATTTCCATCGTTGCCGCTTCAGGCCACCAGCGTCAGCACCTTGAACTTCGCCGCCAGGCCGCCGGTGGCGATCAGCATGCCCTTGTTCGCGATCGCCAGGCCCTTGGCGCTGACCTCGAGCGGCTTGTTCTTGAGCGAGAACACCGCCACGTCGATCTTCACGGTGGCGATCTGGGCATTGAGCGCCGCGTAGTACTGCAGCCGCGCGCCCCACACGTCGAGCGACATGCCCACCAGGCTGAGCCGGAAGCCCACGCCGCCCGAGCGGTAGAGCCGCCAGTCGCCGCTGGTGGCGTAGTTGTTGTTGTAGACCGTGGAGTTGTTGGTGTAGTTGTTGGTCGTGTTGTTGTAGGTGTTCGAAGTGGTGTTGTAGACGTTCGTGTTGATGACGTGCTGCGTCGTGTTGTGGATGTGGTTCGTGGTGTTGAAGGTCACGTCGGGCGAGGTGTGCACCGTCGGGCCCGTCACGATCGTGTTCGACGGGCCGTTGACCGTCACGTTGTTGATCGTGTTGATGGTGTCGTTGCGCCCGCCGCTCACGAAGCGGATCTCCTGGCCGTCGATCGTGCCGTGGAAGCCGCCCGTGATCGCGAGGTTGACGCCGCCGGTGATGGTGTCGTTCAGGCCGCCGCTGAGCGTGCGCGTCTTGCCGCCCGTGATCGTCTGCGTGACGCCGCCGCTCACGGTCTCGCTGAAGCCGCCGGTCACGTCGCGCGTGTCGCCGCCGGTGATGGTTTCCCTCGCGCCTGCGGTGATGTCACGCGTCTCGCCGCTCTGGTAGGTGGCCGATTCGTGGCCCTTGATCAGGGTGGTGCGGGTGCCGTCGGTGGTGTGGGTCTCGTCGGCCTCGACCTCGACGTCGAAGTTGCGCTCGGCATGCAGCAGGATCTGCTCGGCGCCGGTGCGGTCCTCGAAGCGCAGCATGTTGGCCTGGTTGGCCGCGCCGCCGCTGCTCGAACGCGTGAGGATGCCGCTCGCGGTCGCGTTGGCCGGCAGTTCCCAGGGCGGCATCTGGTCGTTGTTGTAGACGCGGCCGGTGACGATCGGCCGGTCGGGCTCGCCGCCGATGAAATCGACGATCACTTCCTGGCCCACGCGCGGCATGTGCATGGTGCCGAAGTTGGCGCCGGCCCAGCTGCTCGACACGCGCACCCAGCACGAACTGTTCTCGTCGGCCTGGCCGTAGCGGTCCCAGCGGAACTGCAGCTTCACGCGGCCGAAGCGGTCGGTCCAGATCTCCTCGGGGCCGACCACGGTGGCGGTCTGCGGGCCGCTGGTGCGCGGCTTAGGCGTCCTGCGCGCGGGGCGGAACGGCACGGCCGAGGGCAGCACGGTGAAGTCGAACTGGCAGACGGACTCCGTCGCGCCCGTGGAGTAGTCGGGTTCCTGCAGGTCGTAGCGCGTTTCGGTGACGAGGTACTCGCGGTTGTCCGATTCGCGCGGGCAGTGCGTCATCTCGAACAGGTAGCCGGGCGCCATGCCGACCACGTTGGTGTGGCCTGCGGCGAGCTCGTGCGCGCACTGCAGTTCCTGCAGGCGGATCTTCGCGTAGGCGTCGCCCTGTCCGTGGTCGCTGTAGCCGCCGAGCCATTCGTAGACCTCGTAGGTCGAATGGTCGTGCGGCTTCGGATCCTGGCGCACGCTCTGCAGCGAGGCGCGCGACTTCCTGAAGTCGAAGTCGTCGAGCATCACGCGCCCGGAGGTGATCTGCTCGGCCACGCGCCAGCGGTCGATGCAAGGCTCCATTGCATTCAGCACGCGGTCGCGCGGGCGGTAGGCGATGCTCGGATAGCCCGGCAGCTTGGCGTAGCTGCCGCTGTCGTCGGCCAGCACGAGCAGGTGCGAGTTCTTCGAATGCTCGAAGTGGTAGGCGATGCCTTCGTGCTCCATGAGCCGGCTCACGAAGGCGAAGTCGCTCTCCTGGTACTGCACGCAGTACTCCCAGGGCCGGTAGCTGCCCGTGAGGCGCTTCTCGAACTCGAAGCCGTACTTGCCGAGCACCTCGTCGAGCACCTCGGGCACGCTCTTGTTCTGGAAGATGCGGCAGTCGGTGGTGCGCGTGAGGTACCAGAGCCAGGGCTGCACGAGCGCACGGTACACGTAGTGGCGGGCGGTCTCGTTGGCGCGGCCCAGAAGCTCGAAGCGCACCACGGTGCCGTTGAGGAAGCGCGGCGTGCTGCCGTCGGTGATCTCGATGCTGAGCGAGGTGCCGAGCAGCTGCTTCAGGTCGAGGTTGAAGCTGGTGCTGACCATGTCGACCTCGAACTCGAACAGCTGCGAGAGTCCTTCGTGCCCCCGCATCGCGCGGAACCTGAGCTGCTCGGCGGACAGGACGGTGTGGACCTGGACGGTGCGCGTCATTCGAGTTTCCCTGACACTGTTTAGGGCGTCTGCGATCGCAGCGCCTTCGGTAACAGTTTAGAAACTGCTTATGTCATATACATGACGCGAGGGGTGCCGCCCCTCTGGCGCGGGGGCTATATCGAGGCTTCGAGCATGGCCTTGTAGTCGTCGCGCGTGGCCAGCCGCGGATTGGTCTTGTGGCAGTGGTCGGCCATCGCGCCGTCGATGATCTTCTCGAACATCGCCGGCGTCACGCCGACTTCCGCCAGGCCCTTGGGCATGCCGAGGCGCGCGTTCATGTCACGGATCGCCTCGCCGAGGTCGCCGGCCGAGTCGAGGTGCATGGCCTGCGCCATGCGCTGCAGCCGCTGCTCCTTCTGCACCGACTCGGCGCCGGCGTTGAAGCGGATCACCGCGGGCAGGAAGAGGGCGTTGAGCGTGCCGTGGTGCAGCCGTGGATCGACGCCGCCGAGGCTGTGGCTCAGCGAATGCACGCAGCCCAGGCCCTTCTGAAATGCCATCGCGCCCTGCATCGAGGCGCTCATGAGGTTGAGGCGCGCCTCGCGGTCGCTGCCGTCCCTGGTGGCGCGCTCGATGTGGCCCCAGGCGCGCTCGAGGCCGTCCAGCGCGATGCCGTCCGCCGGCGGGTTGAAGGCGGCCGACATGAAGGTCTCCATGCAGTGCGCGATCGCGTCCATGCCGGTGGCGGCCGTGAGCCGCGGCGGCAGGCCGAGCGTGAGCTCGGGATCGCAGATCGCGGCCTTCGGCATCAGGAACCAGCTGTGGAAGCCCAGCTTGCGGTGGTCGTCCACGATCACGATCGCGCCGCGCGCGACTTCGCTGCCGGTGCCGCTGGTGGTGGGCACCGCGACGAGCGGCACCACGCGCTCGGTGATCTTCGGCGAGCCGCCCTCGATGGTGGCGTAGGTCTTGAGCGGGCCCTCGTGCGTGGCCGCGATCGCCACGCCCTTGGCGCAGTCGATCGCCGAGCCGCCGCCCACGGCGATCAGCCCGTCGCAGCGCCCGCTGCGGTAGAGCTCGACGGCCGCGCGCACCGCGGCCTCGGTCGGGTTGGAGGGCGTCTGGTCGAACACCGCGACCTCGAGATCGGCGATCGCGTCGAGCGCCTTCTGCAGCACGCCGGCCGCGCGCACGCCGGCGTCGGTGACGATCAGCGGGCGCTGGATGCCGATGCGCGCGCACTCGCCGGAAAGCAGCTGGATCGCGCCGAATTCGAACTGGATCTGGGTGAGGTATTGGATGAGGGCCATGGGCGTGGATGCGTGGGGCAGTACGATTGCCGACCGTCGAATCTAACAAGAGCACACAGTCTTGCACATGAACAAAACCCTTGGCGGTGTCGCGTCCGGCACATCGCTGACCGCGAAGATGGCCGGCGTCGTGGAACGCATGGCGCGCGCGGGGCATCCGGGCCTGGACCAGCTCACGCCCGAGGAAGCGAAGGCCGCTTACGAGAAGGGCGCCGGCGTGCTCGAAGTGCCCAAGCCCGAACTCGCGCGCATCGAGGACTTCACCATCGCCGCGCGCGACGGCGCCGCGCTGCCCGCGCGGCTCTATGCGCCCTCGTCGGCGACGCTGCCTGCGCTCATCTACTTCCACGGCGGCGGCTTCACGGTCGGCAACATCCGCACGCACGACACGCTGTGCCGGGTGCTGAGCGCGAAGAGCGGCTGCGCGGTGATCTCGGTCGACTACCGGCTGGCGCCGGCGCACAGGTTTCCCACCGCGTCGAACGATGCCTGGGATGCCTTCGCCTTCGTCGCGAAGGAGGGCGCGCGGCTGGGCATCGACGCCGGCCGGCTCGCGGTGGGCGGCGACAGCGCGGGCGGCACGCTGGCGGCGGTGTGCGCCATCCTCGCGCGCGACGCCGGGCTGCCGCTGTCATTGCAGTTGCTGATCTATCCCGGCACCGCGGCGCACCAGGACACCGATTCGCACCGCCGCTTTGCCGACGGCCCGCTGCTGACCAAGGCGCTGATCGACTATTTCTTCGGCCAGTACGTGCGCACCCCGGCCGACCGCGACGACTGGCGCTTCGCGCCGCTCCTGGCCGACGACGTCGACGGCGTGGCGCCGGCCTGGATCGGCCTGGCCGAATGCGATCCGGTGGTCGACGAAGGCATCGCCTATGCCGACAAGCTGCGCGCCGCGGGCGTGCCGGTCGAGCTGGAGATCTACCGCGGCGTGATCCATGAGTTCCTCAAGATGGGTCGCGCCATTCCCGAAGCGCTGCAGGCGCAGGACGATGCCGCGCGCGCACTCCATGAAGCACTGAGACCATGACAGAGACAGCCATTCCCCGACGCCAGGACTTCCGCTTCTTCCACCGCCTGCGCGTGCGCTGGGCCGAGGTCGACATGCAGAAGATCGTGTTCAACGCGCACTACCTGATGTACTTCGACACCGCCATCGCCGACTACTGGCGCGCACTCGCGCTGCCTTACGAGGAGGCGATGCATGCACTCGGCGGCGACTTGTACGTGCGCAAGGCAACGGTGGACTTCCGCGCCTCGGCGCGCATGGACGACGTGATCGACGTGGGCATGAAATGCGCGCGCATCGGCAACTCGTCGATCGTGTTCGAAGGCGCGCTGTTCCGCCAGGACCAGTACCTGGTGGGCTGCGAACTGGTCTACGTGTTCGCCGATCCGGCCACCCAGACCTCGAAGCCGGTGCCGGCGGCACTGCGCGAGATCCTGCTCGGCTTCGAGGCCGGCGAGCCGATGCGCACGGTCGAGACCGGCAATTGGCAGACGCTCGGCGAAGGCGCGAGCGCACTGCGCCGCGCGGTCTTCATCGAGGAGCAGAACATCCCGAAGGAACTCGAATGGGACGCGCACGACGAAGTGGTGCTGCATGCGGTGGCGCGCAACCGGCTCGGGCAGGTGATCGCGACCGGGCGCCTGCTGAATGCGGTCGACGGCACCGCGATGCTCGGTCGCATGGCGGTGCACCGCGCACTGCGCAGCGGCGGGCACGGCGCGGCGGTGATGCAGGCCCTCGAAGAGGCGGCCCGCGCGCGCGGCGACCGCGAGATCGGCCTGCATGCGCAGCGCAGCGCCGAGCGCTTCTATGCGCGGCTCGGCTACCAGGTGCACGGCGAGCCCTTCGAGGAAGCCGGCATCCCGCACATCGAGATGCGGCGCGCGCTCGGCTGAGCCGCGCCGTTCTTCTTCAGTAGCGCGGCGGCGGATCGGGCACGTAGCCCGCCTCCGAGCCGGGGAATGCCGAGGGCCCTTCGGGCCGCGGCCAGCGCGGCGGCGGCGGTGGGACGGGAATCACGCCGGCCGCGACGAGGTTCTCGCGGCTGTCGTAGCGGATGCGCACCACCTCGTCGGGCGTGGACTGCGCGCGCTCGAAGGTGGTGTGGCCCACGTGCGAGGTCTCGCGCCGGCCGTGCCCCGTGCCGAGGCTCGGCGCCTGCCGCGCGAGGCTGCCCTTGGCCGATGCGCCGGGCGGGGCGGCTTCGGCGGCGCTGTCGGCCGAACGAGACTGGGGCACGGCGGACGACTCGGCCGCGGCGGCTGGCGCTTCGCCGCGCCGCTGTTCCAGGTCGCGGCGCGGAAATGCGATCGGCGGTGACGGCCGGCGCTCGCGGAACATCGCGACGCCGATCACGCCCGCGTCGTCGGGCCGGCCGGTGCGGTTCGCATACGACTGGCCGACCGAGGTGAACTCGAAGGCCGCGATCTGCGAATCGCTCTTGCGCCAGCCCGCGATGTCGCTGCGCTCGCCGTCCGAGAACACATAGCCGTTCTGCAGCACGCCCGCGGTTTCGCCGGTGACGATGTTGATGCCGTCGACCGACATCACGGCCATGATGCGTTCGCCGCCCGGATGGCGCACGCGGATCGCGTAGCGGGCGCCGGGCCGACCGGCCACCCAGTATTCGCCGCGGTGGCGGTAGAGCGGCAGTTCGCGGCCGCTCGCGCGGTCGATCACGCTGACCTGCATCAGCGCGCCGATGCGGTCCTGCGGCGACGGCGTCGCGAAAGGGCGCGCCGGGCTGTCCGCGCACGCCGCGAGCGAGGCGAGGGCGATGGCGGTCGAGAAGAAGTGTCTGCGCTGCATGGTGTCTTTCCTTGGCCGGAGTGGATCGGTCGGGCTTCTACGGGCCGGTGGTTCGGACGGGGTTTGACGCGCGCAAAAAAAATGGCGCTGCCCCTTGCAAGGCAGCGCCAAGCGTCCGTTCGGACGCCGGGGGTCGGAGAAAAACCTAGATGTCCTCGAGCAGCGGATAGGGCAGCGGCTCGACCGTGAGCGCCGGCCCGTCGGCCGCACCGGCGCGCAGGCCGCCCGCATCGAGCGCCGAGATCTGGATCGAGACCAGCGCCGCCCAGCCGCCGCCGGGCGCCTCGGCCGCCTGCGCCACCGTGCCCACGGGCTGCTCGGCATCGCCTGCGGCGAACACCTCCTGGCCCGCGGTGACCGGGCCGTCGGCCTGCACGAGGTACGTGCGGCGCTTCAGCGTGCCGCGGAACTGGCTGCGCGCCACCACTTCCTGGCCCGGATAGCAGCCCTTCTTGAAGTTGACGCCGCCCACCGATTCGTAATTGATCATCTGCGGCACGAAGGCCTCGATCACGGGCGTGGTCAGCGTCACGATGCCGCTGCGCACCTCGCTCCAGAGCCAGAGCGCCGGATCGAGCGCCGGCCCGGTGGGCGCGGGGCTGCCTTCCGGCGCGATCCAGAGCGCGCGCGGCACGCCGTCGGCCGGGTAGAGCGAGACCGCGCTCGTGGCCTCGCCGATGGCGGTGCGCTGGCCCGAGGGCGCCGCGGCGTCGAGGCCGTTGGCTGCCAGCGCGGTGCCGGCGAGACCGTACAGCGCGAACTGCCCGGTGGCATCGCTGAGCTTGAGCTTGGCGCGCAGCACGTACATCGAGAGCCGCTTGAGCGTCGCGGCCAGGATGTCGCGGCTGCAGACCAGCAGCACCAGTTCGGGCTGCGGCCGGATGCCGATGAAGCTCGCGATCGCGCGGCCCTTGGCGGTGCACAGCGCCGCAAGCCGGGCCTCGGCGGCGCCGAGCAGCGCGAAGTCCTGCGTGAGCTGGCCATGCAGGAAGCTGGCGGCGTCGGGACCCTCGGCGCGGATCACGCCGAGGTGTGAAAGAGCGGTAACACCATTGAGAACGACAGGGGTCATCGCTGAATTATCATGGTCGCGGCCGTTTCGTCCGGCCCGCAGGAAATCCCGCCCCGGTTCCCGCAGGGCCACTGGCCGACCATCCTGAACCGTTTTCCAAGTCCCGCTATTTCCACGGACCCGTGCGCCGCTTCTTCCTTACGCTTTTTCTGCTCGCCGCCCTGGCCGCGCTCGGCCTCGGCGCTGCCGGACTCTGGTGGGTGCACCAGCCGCTCAAGCTGCGCGCGCCCAGCCTCGACCTGTCGGTGGAGCCCGGCACCACGCCGCGCGGCGTCGCGCAGGCCGTGGCCGACGCCGGCGCCGACGTGGAGCCGCAGCTGCTCTATCTCTGGTTCCGCCTGTCGGGGCAGGACCGGCAGATCCGCGCCGGCAGCTACGAGCTGGAGCGCGGCATCACGCCCAAGACGCTGCTCAACGTGCTGGTGCGCGGCGAGGAGGCCACGCGCAGCCTGGTGCTGGTCGAAGGCTGGAACATCCGCCAGGTGCGCGCCGCGCTCGCCAAGGCCGAGCAGCTCAAGCCCGAGACCATCGGCCTGCCCGACGACGCCCTGATGGCCAAGCTCGGCCGGCCGGGCATGCACCCCGAGGGCCGCTTCTTCCCCGACACCTACACCTACTCGAAGGGCTCGACCGACCTCGCGCTGCTGCAGCGCGCGATGCGGGCCATGGACAAGAAGCTCGAGGCCGCCTGGGCCGCGCGAGCGTCCGACCTGCCGCTCAAATCGGCCGATGAGGCATTGATTCTGGCCAGCATTGTCGAAAAGGAGACAGGCAAGGCCCAGGACCGCGCCGAGATCTCGGCCGTGTTCGTGAACCGCCTGCGCGTGGGCATGCCGCTGCAGACCGATCCGACCGTGATCTACGGCCTGGGCACGGCCTACGACGGCAACCTGCGCAAGAAGGACCTGCAGACCGACACGCCCTGGAACACCTACACCCGCGGCGGCCTGCCGCCCACGCCGATCGCGATGCCGGGCAAGGCCGCGCTGCTGGCGGCGGTACAGCCGGCGCAGAGCAAGTCGCTGTACTTCGTGTCGCGCGGCGACGGCACCAGCCAGTTCAGCAATTCGCTCGACGACCACAACCGCGCCGTCAACCGCTACCAGCGCGGCGGCGGCGAGCCCAAACCGAAAGTGGCCCAATGAGCCTCGAAGGCCTGTTTCTCACGCTCGAGGGCATCGACGGCGCCGGCAAGTCGAGCCACCTCGATGCGATCGAGGCGCGCTTCCAGGCGGCCGGTCGCACGGTGGTGCGCACGCGCGAACCGGGCGGCACGCCGCTGGCCGAGACCCTGCGCGGCCTCGTGCTCGAGCAGCCGATGGACCCGCTGACCGAATCGCTGCTGGTGTTCGCCGCCCGGCGCGACCATGTGACGCGCGTCATCGAACCCGCGCTCGCGCGCGGCGACGTGGTGCTCTGCGACCGCTTCACGGACGCGACCTTCGCCTACCAGGGCGCCGGCCGCGGCTTCGACGCCGCCGTGCTCTCGACGCTCGAAACGTGGGTGCAGGGCAGGGGAGTGGCAGGCCTGCTGCAGCCGCAGGTCACGCTCTGGTTCGACCTCGCGCCCGAGATCGCGGCCGAGCGCCTGGCCGGTGCGCGGCTGCCGGACAAGTTCGAATCGCAGCCGGTCGAGTTCTTCCGGCGCGTGGCGAGCGGTTACGCGGTGCGCGCGGCGGCCGATGCGGCGCGCTTCGTGCGCATCGATGCGAGCCGGACGCGCGAAGACGTCTGGCAGCAGGTCGAAGCCGCGCTGGTGGCGCGCGGGGCGTTCGCGCTCGCGACGACCGGAGCCGCACCATGAGCGCAGCCCCCTCGCTGTCGCCCTGGCTGCGCCGGCCGCTCGCCGAGTTGCTGCGCCAGCGCGGCCATGCCTGGCTGCTGCAGGGGCCTTCGGGCCTCGGCCAGTACGAACTCGCGCTCGCGCTGGCGGCGGCCTGGCTCTGCGAGCAGCCGTCGGAAGAGGGCGGCACCGCCTGCGGCCACTGCCCGAGCTGCCACGCCATCGAGGTGCGCACCCATGCCGACCTCTGCGTGCTGATGCCCGAAGTGGCGATGCAGGAGCTCGGCTGGCCGCTCGACGAGAAGGCCCAGGCCGACATCGACGACAAGAAGCGCAAGCCCAGCCGCGAGATCCGCGTCGAGGCGATGCGCGAGGCCGTCGGCTTTGCGCAGCGCACCAGCGCGCGCGGCCGCGGCAAGGTGGTGCTGGTGTATCCCGCCGAGCGCATGAACACCATCACGGCCAATGCGCTGCTCAAGACGCTCGAGGAACCCGTCGGCGACGTGCGCTTCGTGCTGGCCAGCGAAGCGGCCTGGCAACTGCTGCCCACCATCCGCAGCCGCTGCCTGGGCTTCACGCTGCCGTGGCCCGCGACGGCCGACGCCGAAGCCTGGCTCGCTGCCCAGGACGTGCCCGCCGCGGACGCCGCTGCGCTGCTGCGCGCGGCCGGCGGACGGCCGAGCGACGCCCTGCGGCTCGCGCGCGCCGGCCAGTCGCCCAAGGCGTGGTCGCTGCTGCCCAAGGCCATCGCGCGCGGCGAGGTCGCCGCGCTGGCCGATCAGCCGCCGTCGCAGGCCATCGGTGCGCTGCAGAAGCTCTGCCACGACCTCATGGCCGTGGGCAGCGGCGCACCGCCGCGCTTCTTCGAGGCCGCCGACCTGCCCGCGGCCGTGCCTTCGCACCTCGCACTGGCGCGCTGGTCGAAGTCGCTCTCGACCGCGGCCCGCACCGCCGAACACCCCTTCAACGCGGGGCTCATGCTGGAAGCGCTTGTGAGCGAAGCGCGAACCACCCTAAACTCTGCCCCTCGCCGCCCATGAACCAACCCGCCGCACCTGCCGCCGCCGCCGCAACGCCTCAACGGCCGAGCGTGATCCAGCTCGCCATCAAGGAAAAGGGCGCGCTCTACGCCGCCTACATTCCGCTGTTCGCGGAAGGTGGGATCTTCATTCCCACCACGCGCGAATACCGCCTGGGCGACGACGTCTACGTGCTGCTGACGCTGCCCGAAGACCCGCAGCGCTATCCGGTGGCCGGCAAGGTCGCCTGGATCACGCCGCCGCGCGCCGCCGGCAACCGGGCACCGGGCGTGGGCATCCGCTTTCCGTCCGACGAGAAGTCGCGCCAGCTCAAGGCCCGCATCGAAGCGGCGCTGGGCGGTTCGATGGCTTCCGACCGGCCGACCCAAACGATCTAGGCTCGCCCCCAGGCTGCGCGCACTGCGTGTCGCTTCGCCAACCCCCTACCGGGGGCGATACCGGCGGACCGGCGGAGCCGGTTCCGCGGTATCTCTGGCGTGGGCCGTTGTCTTTTTGAGACTTCATGTTCACCGATTCCCACTGCCACCTTACTTTTCCCGAATTCGCGGACCAGATGCCGCAGATCCGCGCGGCCATGGCCGAGGCGAAGGTCGACCGGGCGTTGTGCATCTGCACCAAGCTCGAGGAATTCGACGACGTTCAGGCGCTCGCGGCGCGTTATGACAACTTCTGGGCCAGCGTGGGCGTGCATCCGGACAACGAGGACATCGCCGAGCCGACGCTCGACGACTTGGTGCGGCGCGCCGCCTTGCCGCGGGTGGTGGCGATCGGCGAGACCGGGCTCGACTACTACCAGATGGAAGAGCGCAAGGGCGGGCGCAGCGTGGCTGACCTCGAATGGCAGCGCGACCGCTTTCGGGTGCACATCCGCGCCGCGCAGCAGACGCGCCTACCACTGGTCATCCACACGCGCGAAGCCTCGGCCGACACGCTCGCGATCCTGAAGGAGGAGGGCGAGGACGGCAGCGGCAGGGCGGCCGGGGGCGTGTTCCATTGCTTCACCGAGACCGCCGAGGTGGCGCGCGCGGCGCTCGACCTGGGCTTCTACATCTCCTTCTCGGGCATCCTGACCTTCAAGAAGGCCCAGGAACTGCGCGAGGTCGCGGCCTTCGTGCCGATGGACCGGATGCTGATCGAGACCGACAGCCCGTACCTCGCGCCGGTGCCGTACCGCGGCAAGACCAACAACCCGTCGTACGTGCCCTTCGTCGCGAAGCAGATCGCCGAACTGCGCGGCTTGCCGATCGAGGCGGTCGCCGAGGCCACGAGCGCCAATTTCGAAACGTTGTTCCAGGGAGTCAAAACATGAGAAATTACATCAAGAAGTTCCTGTATCTCGCTGTCGCAGCAGCAATTTTTGCTGCCCACGCCGGTTCGTTCGAGGACTTCTTCCGCGCTGTGCGGGCCGACAATGCGAGCGGCGTGCGAACCCTGCTGAACCGCGGATTCGACCCCAACACGCGCGACGAACACGGCCAGACCGGGCTGATCATCGCGCTGCGCGAGCCGTCGCCGAAGGTGATCCAGGTGCTGCTCGAATCGCCGCAGACCGACGTCGACATCGCCAACGCCAAGGACGAGACGCCGCTGATGCTGGCCGCCATCAAGGGCCAGCAGGACGTGGTGAATCAGCTGCTCAAGCGCGACGCCGCGGTCAACAAGACCGGCTGGACCCCGCTGCACTATGCGGCCACGAGCGGACAGCTGAGCATCATGAAGGTGCTGCTCGACCAGCATGCGTTCATCGACGCGCAGTCGCCCAACGGCACCACGCCGCTCATGATGGCGGCGATGTACGGCTCGACCGAGGCGGTGAAGCTGCTGCTGGCCGAAGGCGCCGACACGGCGATGAAGAACCAGCTCGGCATGACCGCGGTCGATTTCGCGACCAAGGCCAACCGCGCCGAAGCCGCGCAGCTGATCGCGGCTGCGAGCGGGGCGAAGAACGGCCCCAAGCCGATCCCCAAGGACGGCAAATGGTGACCGGCTGAGGGCTGGTCCACCTGCGTCAGCCGGCTCCGGGAAACGCCCGGAATGCGCGCGCCGGCACTCGTGCGAGACTCCGTGGAGAAGGAGAAGCAGAGATGAATACGTTCCTACTCATGGTCGTTTTGCTGGCCATCGGCGGCCTCGCGCTCTGGTTTGCCGCCGGCCGGAGATCGCAGCGCAGCACCAGCGGCTTCGTCGACAAGCCCAAGGCCAGGCCGCCGCTCACGCCGCGCGAGCAGGCCATGTACAACCGTCTGGTCCAGACCTTGCCCGACCTCGTGGTGCTGCCGCAGGTCAGCTTCGGCGCCTTGCTCACGGCCCGCACCCGTGCCGCGCGCAGTTCGTTCAGCCGCAAGATCGCCGACTTCGTGGTCTGCGACCGTTCCTTCAAGGTCGTCGCCGTGGTCGAGCTCGGCGACAAGAACGGCGGCAAGGGCAAGCCGTCGCAGCGCGATGCCGACAAGCACGCGCTGCTGATCGAAGCCGGCTACCGCGTGCTGCGGTATCCGCGGGTGCCTGACGTGGGGCGCGTGGAAGCGGATTTTGATCCAACGATGGCTTCGGTCAGTCCGATGGGGTCCTGAGGGTCTGGCGCTCCCTGGTCGACCTCCATTTGAAGAACACAATGTGCATAAGCCCAAATTCAGGAGATACAACGGGACTTATGTCAAGCGTTTCCTGCTTGATTTTTTGTAATTCCGGGTAAGACTACCAGACACAATCAGGCCTTCACCACAGAGGCCTTTTTCATGGGAATTCAAGATCGAGACTGGTACCGCGAGGAAGTCAAGCGCAAGGCCCGCGAGGAAGCTAACGCCAACACGAGTCGCAAGCAGCGCCGAGCAGCAGGCGAGGGCGGCCCACCAAAGCTCATCGGCGCCGACTGGCACTGGAGCCTCCAGCTGCTGGTGTGGCTCGCCATCGCAGTGCTCGCGATCATGCTGATTCGCCTGCTAGGCCTATAGGCCCATCGCCCCCAGGTGGCTGTAACTCGGTGCTGAGGTAGTAGCTGTCCTTCCACCGGCCGACGCGGTGCTGCACCACATCCTCACCGTCATCGAGCCAGAAGCATCGGCCGATCAACTCGGCGAGGCTCAGGCCCACGAACCGCTCCACGACGCACTTGGGCACCGCAACGCCCTCGGAGTGGGTGTAGCGCTTCTTGCCCTCGGGCACGAGCTCATAGTGCTTCGTGATGTACTTCGAGACGTAGCCGGCCATCTTCGCCGGCGAGTGGCGGATCTTCTTCTTGCCGCCGATGAAGCACAGGCCGTTGTCCTTCCCAACGATGCCGCGCCACACGACAGTCCCGATATCGCGCCCACGGACGCGAAACGTGCGCCACTCACCCCCAGGCATGCGCTTCTTCATTTCAACGTGCTGTGGGAGGCGGTAGATGGCTGCATGCACGTGCCACGCGCCACGGGTCTGCGGCTCGAACCCGGCGCAGTAGGCGAAGCCCGGAATCAGGTCGGACATGCGACGGACCCACTTCGAGAAATGCTCCTTTGCGAGCGCCTCATCGGTCTGGTTCTCGCGGTAGGTAAGGGTGGCCAGTTCATCGAAGCCCATCGACTTGATGAAGCGCCTACAGGCCGTCTTGGCGCGCAGCGCGGCACGACGCAGGTTCTTCTCCTTCCGCTCGGCCTCATCGAGCTCTGCCCACTCGGCACGCTTCGCTTCGTCGGCAAGGTGCGACCAGTCGGGCGCGGGACCGACCTCGCGCCATTCGACTACACGTTGCGCGGAAATCTCCCGATGGCCGTTGCACTCCCACACCCGAACATCGAATGCGTTCTCGATGTATTTGCCCTCATAGGCAATCCCGTCCACAATGCGCTGCATCGCTGTTCCCCAAAGATAAGGCAGTGATCACGACCCGGGCGGCTGGCAGGCTGCGCCGGGTCTTTCTTTTTCACCAGGTCAACAATTCAATTGCTTGACCAGGTGAGCGATATGGCGGGCATACGTCGATGCCCAACGCCAGTACAAGGCAAGCGGCCCCTTTCGCCGCTTCCACGAGGACTCAGCTTCGCGGTTGGCCTGGTGACGGATCTGCGTGAACAAGTCAATCAAGAACTCGCGTTCACCAGGTGAAAGAGCACGGCCTTTGGCGATGAGGTCATCGACAGCGGGCAACTTCAAAAGAGGATTCAAATAGCCCATACAACCCCGAAAGAAAAGGTAGCGACAGAGGGACTTGTCGTGATGTGTCTTAGTAATAAATTGAGGCCGCGCTGCGCGCGGGCCTGCGGCGTGCGGCGCAAGCTTGCCCGCCTGCGGCCCGCACAACGCGGTACCGAATCGACCCTCATGCAGCACCACAGCCAGGAGCACGCGGCCGCGTGCGTCTTCCTTCACGTTGGGCACTGTCGCCGGGGCACGTAACCACACCACGCCAGTCCGAGACGTGCCTGCGCTTCGCTCCGGCGTTTGCTTAGCAGTAGTGCGAGCGCAGAGGCAGGGGCACGTGAGCTGCATCGCGGAGGCGTTCATGCCGCTGTAGGCCCGAATCACCGCCTGCCCCCTTGCGCAGACTGCATGCCCTGCGGGTCGCGCCAGCCCGGGCCATCAATGACCACGAGCCGGGGCGCTGCGAGCCCGTCAGGCGCGTTTTGGGGCGAGGGCAAGGGGGTAGTGGCCTCGGGCCGTTTCTGCGGCTCATAGGGATCGAAGCGCGGGCGATCCATCAGCGAGCGCGCCATGTCCGGGTGCACCTCGACCACCGTGCCCTGCTGGGTGTAGCACTGGGCGCGCTTGCCCATCGACATGCAACCGACGAGGACCGGCATGACGGCCACACGGCGCAGGCTGTCGTAGACCGGCGCGCTCTCCGGGCGCAGAGGATCGCGCGGCACCCAATCCTTCGTGTCATCGATCGGCGGGCCGGCCTTCGTGGCATCGGCTTTGCCGGCGTCGGCCTGCGCGGCGGCCGGATGCGCCATGGTCGCCGGCGCACCGGGCTTTGCGGCCGAGGACTGGACAGCCTTCGGGTCACCGAATCGCTCGCTCATGCGGGCCTTGAGCGTCGGCGCGAGGATGGCGAAGGCGGCGACGCCGGCCAGCACGAAGTAGAGCAGCGTGGGGATGCTGCGCTTTTGCTTCGTATGGAGGTCCGCGCTCTTGTAGAGCTTGAAGACCTTCTTGTCGTAGCGCCACGGGGCCTTCGTGATGGCCTTGCTGTACATCAGCGTGCGGCTCGCATGGTCCCACTCGTAAACGATGGCGAACGGCATGTTGCCGACCCGCCGCACGTGCAAGTGGCGGTTGCAGAGCATTGCGAGGTTTCGCTCGGTGAGCATCAGCCCCTGCGTGATGAGAATGAAGTCAACGCCCATGTGCCGGTGCGTCTCGAGCGCCTTGATGTCGTCGGGCACCTTCGAGCCGTTGGCGCGCGGCTCCCACACCTTCTGAATCTCATCGAACACGATGACCGAGCCGGGCTTTGCCCACTCGTGCCAGTTGCGCAGCCCACCGCTGGCCGAGCCATCGATCAACTCGTGATCGATCATCAGCCCCCGAATGTTGGTGTAGATGGTGCGCGGGTACTCGACCACCTCGCCATCGACTTCCTGCTTGATCGTCGTGCCGACAAGCGACAGCAAGAGCTTGCTGACGGTGTACAGGGTCTTGCCGGCCCCTGGCGTGCCTGTGATGACGGTGATCACTGCGGCGACTTCCCGATGATGCTGGTCGCGTTCTGGATCGACCACAGCAGCAGCTTCGTGGCCACCGCGCCAAAGATGATGCCCACCGCCTTGCCAACCCAGAGGTACAGCGCGAGGTTGAGCATGTCGGCCGGCAGCGCCGCGAGGTTGGCGATAAACAGATTCTTGACCTGCGTGATCGCCGCCTCGACGCCGACCACCGTGATGACGGAGAAGCCAAGCGCGAGCAGGATCTTCGCGAGGATCGGTTGCGCGAGCGACAGCAGAAACGTGCCGAACTTCATGCGTCTTTCCCTCCGGGCAGGATGATGAGGACGGCCGAGAACGCAGCCAGGGCCATGAGGATGAATCGGATCGGCAGGAAGTAGCTGCACGTGGCCTGCCAGTCCCACACCTTGAGGGTCTGGCCCGTGCTGCCGAAACTCGCGTAGGCATCGGCCGGGCAGCTTCCACCGCCGAGCACGCTTTCCTCTTGGAACGTCACGTCCTTCGACTCGCGCGGAATCTCGCCGTCCGGGGTGTCGAAATCGATCTTCTGACAGCCGAGCGCCTCGGGATGCTTGGTGCAGGCGTCCTCCGGTTCCTCGCTTGTCGTCGCGCCTGGCGTGCTGTCGCTCGGTGTGGTGGTGGTCGTGCTGGTGCCGGTCTGGACGTTCGAACTGTTGTAGTAATTCGTCGTCGTGACGTTCGTCGTGTTGGTGACCGTATTGCCGTTGGTGGTGAAGTTGTAGGTGGTGCGCGAGACCTCGCGAGTACCGTCCTGGTTTTGCTTCACGGTCTCCGGGCCCTGGATCGATGTGGGGCCGCTGACAGTCGGGTTCGGCATCTCGATCGTGCCGCCCTTGTCGATGACCTCGCCCCACACACGCGGATCGGGAACCACCGAGCCGAGCCGGCCGGGAATCTCCGAGGCGGGCACGTTGACCTTGGGCAGATTGGCACCGGACACACAGCCGTTCGACGTGACCCACCACGTCGCCGGACAGTTCGACGCGGTGCCTTTGTAGAGCGTCTCGCCGTAGGTGTTCTCCACCACGCCGTTCGACTTCCGAATCTGCCTGTACCAGCAGTAACCGACATTGCCCGACCCGCCAGTTGTCGTGACATGCGAATACTCATAGCGATAGACGGTGTTGCCTGACGCCTCTTGGTAAGCAACGTACTGCCGGCACGAATCCTCGCGCGTCGTCTTTGGCTGCAACCCGGTGGTGTAGTACATCCACCCATCGGACTGAGGCCAACTTGGGTCAACGTCCGGCCGCTCAATGTTGCCCGTCGCTGGGTTGCGCGTCATGCCTGCGCGCCCCATCCAATCGATGATGTACGGCGAAGCAGCAGCAACCCCGCTCGCGATGCCACACCAACCCGCAGTTGCGACGGCGCACACGATGCCGGCCGCGACCGGTGCAACGGTGCCCCACGGAATTTGATAGCTACCCGAAACGGGGTACTTCACAGCACCGGAGCCGCCGACCACGAAGCCGCCATTGAATCCCACGTGCCCAACTGTCTGGCCCGTTGGTGTAGGGGGCATGCCGTAGTTGCCGGCCTGCGTCCAACCACCCATGTTCGGCGAGATCGGAATCGTGCTGCCGCCGCTGTTGGTTGGCGGCGCGCCCGGCGTGATCGTAGTGGTGCGACCGGTCTGCGTGATACCAGCGCGGCCGATGTTGTTCTTGTTTATCGGCGCCGCGCCGAGGGTCAGCGAAAGGCCACCCAGAGCAGCAGCAACGAGCCAAGCGCGAACATGAGTTCGATGGAAGAGGGCATGGTTATTTCTCATCGGGCGCCCGGAAGAGATCGAGCAGCGCGCGGGCGCAGAACACGACAACCGCTGCACCGAGAAAGAGGGAGAAGACAAGCCCTATGTCCGTGATGTTGTCGGACGAAGGCGGGGCGGGGGCAAGCTGGACAGTGACCGCGCATTGCGCGCCGCACTCGATGGTTTGCTCGGCCATGCTTGCCCCCTTGCGCTTAGCGCCAGCCGAGCTTGGAGGCCAGCTTCATCAGGCCCCAGATGGTCACGCCTGCGGCCATGATGAGGCCGATGGCGGTGGTCGCGTCGGTCTGGTAGGCCGTGACGGCCGTGCTGACGTTTTCGGGCAGCGCTGCGTGGGCCGTGCCGATGGCGGCCAGGGCGACGGTGGGGAGAGCTGCGAGACGCAGCGCGAGGTTCTTGCGGTTCATGTGGATCAACTCCGGTTGTCGGTGCGGGATTGCACCGGAAGACCCTCGACGTCTCGCGACGCTGGAGAGCTATCCGCTGAAATCACTTGATCGGAGGAACTTTGGAGTGGTCGCGGTGGCGGGCGCGGTAGATGCGCTCGCCGCGGCGGGCATGCGCATCGATCCACAGCACCAGGGCCACGACGGCCGCGATGCCGCCGAACAGCCCCAGGGTCGAGAGGAACCCCATCACGCCATCAACGAGCATGGTCAGGCGGCCGGGCGGGCGGTCTTGACTTCGAAGGGCGTGAGGCCGGCGAGCGACGCTTCGAGGCGGCGATCCTTGGGGTTCGCACGCAAGGTGAAAGCCGCCGTGAAGAAACCCGGCTTGGGCGCGTTGTCGCCGCGCATCTTCTCGCCGAGGCGCAGCACCGCCACGCCTTCGACCGAGCCGTCGTCATTCAGCATGACGCACTCGGCCTCTTGGACCTGATACGAGCGGCCGTCATAGCTCTTGTCGAGGACGGGACCGACCTTGAGGATTTGGATTTTGCTGGTTGCGTTCAAAATGTGCTCCTATGCCCAACGGGGCGGTAAAGTTCTCAAATTGAGAACGTTACGATAGTACTCACAGTGAGAACAGAATGAAACACTTGCAGGAATTGAATTTGCTAATCGACGCTGCCAGCGCGATTGCGGGAAGCGATGCAAAACTTGCCCTTGCACTCGGCGCCAGCAGAGGCAACGTCAGCGACTGGCGCAAGGGCACCCGACCATGCCCGCCAGAACATCAGGTCCTCATGGCCGCAATCGCAGGCTTCGACGCACAACAGGTTGCCGCACGCGCGCTCGTGGAGAAGCATGAAGGCACTGCCATGGGTGACAAGCTGATGCGCGCCTTGGGAAAGCCTTCGCTAGCGATTGGCGCGGTAGGCGGTTTCGTTGGAGCCGTCGCACTGGCGATTTTTTCGATGATCCCGCTGCCTAGCTCTGCCGCCCCTGCGGAACACAATGTGCATTATGTTAAATGACTGATGCATGTACCCGCCGGAGGCCCGTCGATGCTTGACCAGAAAACCACCACCCTCGACATCGACACCCCCGGCCGCGGCCTGCAGGAGATCACTCCCGCCGTCGCCCGCTGGATCGAACGCACCGGCCTGCAGACCGGCCTGCTCACGCTGTTCGTGCGCCACACCTCGGCGAGCCTGCTGATCCAGGAGAACGCCGATCCGGAGGTCCAGGCCGATCTCGAGCGCTTCTTCGCGCGGCTCGTGCCCGATGGCGATCCGCTATTCAGGCACCGCGACGAAGGCCCGGACGACATGCCGGCGCACGTGCGCGCAGCGCTCACGGCCGTGCAGCTGTCGATCCCGGTCCTCGATGGCCGCATGGCGCTCGGCACCTGGCAGGGCGTCTACCTGTGGGAGCACCGCAGCCGGCCGCACCGGCGGCAGGTGGTGGCGCACCTCATCGGTTCGTAGCGTCGGCGGGTGCGCGGGAAAGCAGGCAAGCGCCCTGCCCGCGCATCGACTACGCTGGCAGGCCCGGCACCTTCAGGAGCAAAAGCCATGTCGAACCACGTCTACAAGTCGCTCGAACTCACGGGCTCGTCGCCGATCGGCATCGAGGATGCGGTGCAGACCGCGATCGCCAAGGCGCACGAGACGGTGCGCAACATCCAGTGGTTCAGCGTCTGCGAGACGCGCGGCCATGTGGTCGATGGCAAGGTCGCGCACTGGCAGGTGACGGTCAAGATCGGGTTCACGCTCGAATAGCCGCTCCCGCCGATTGCGCGCCCGGCGAGAACAGCGGCGCGCATTGCCCGACCGCGATCGATGCACGTCGGGCTCGAGCCGGCTTGGCGCTGCAGCCACCTGCGGCCGGCCGTTCGCCGTAGCCGCTCCTCAACGATGCCGACGCGGTGCGCGCACCTGGGCGCGCGTGTAAAGCCGCGCGCCATTCATCGGCAGGCATGCTCTTTGCATGTGCCTGCCAGCGCGGTGTAACGAAGCACCGTTTTGGTGAAGTTCCGCGGCTCCGCGGACCGGCGTGGAGAACGTCGGCAGCTTCCGCCTCTTGAGGCCCCCTCCCCCCAGAACCCGTCCCTCGATGCGCCGCAGGCTGCGTCGCGGCATTGCATTCAGATCCGACTCGACCGATTCCCTTCGAAAGGCCCCACCCCATGACTCAAAAGCTCAAGCTCGTGATGGTCGGCAACGGCATGGCCGGCGTGCGCACGCTGGAGGAGCTGCTCAAGCTCGCGCCCGAGCTCTACGACATCACCGTCTTCGGTGCCGAGCCGCATCCCAACTACAACCGCATCCTCCTGTCGCCCGTGCTCGCGGGCGAGCAGACCCTCGACGAGATCGTGCTCAACGACTGGGCCTGGTACCGCGACAACGGCATCACCCTGCATGCGGGCAAGAAGGTCGTCGAGGTCGACCGCGTCAGGCGGATCGTGCGCGCCGTGGACGCCGAAGGCGCCGTCACCGAGGCCGCCTACGACCGCCTGCTGCTGTGCACCGGCTCCAACCCCTTCATGCTGCCCGTGCCCGGCCGCGACCTGAAGGGCGTCATCGCCTACCGCGACATCGCCGACACCGACTACATGATCGAGGCCGCGCGCACCCACAAGAACGCCGTCGTCATCGGCGGTGGCCTGCTCGGCCTCGAAGCCGCCAACGGCCTCATGCTGCGCGGCATGAACGTCACCGTCGTGCACGTCATGCCCTGGCTCATGGAGCGCCAGCTCGACGACGTCGCGGGCCGGCTGCTGCAGAAGTCGCTCGAGGACCGCGGCCTGAAGTTCATGATGGGTGCGCAGACGCAGGAGCTGGTGGGTGGCGAGGACGGCCGCGTCAAGGCCATCCGCTTCAAGGACGGCACCGAGCTGCCCGCCGACCTCGTCGTCATGGCCGTGGGCATCCGCCCCAACACCGAACTCGCCGAGAAGATGCGGCTGCACTGCAACCGCGGCATCGTCGTCACCGACACCATGCAGACCGTGACCGATGCGCGCATCTACTCGGTCGGCGAATGCGCCGCCCACCGCGGGATCGCCTACGGGCTCGTCGCCCCGCTCTTCGAGCAGGCCAAGGTCGCAGCCAATCACCTCGCGCAGTTCGGCATCGGCCGCTACCTGGGCTCGCTCACCTCCACCAAGCTCAAGGTCACGGGCATCGACCTCTTCTCCGCGGGCGAGTTCATGGGCGGCGAAGGCACCGAGGAGATCGTCATGAGCGACCCCTTCGGCGGGGTCTACAAGAAGCTCGTCATCAAGGACGACAAGCTCGTGGGCGCCTGCCTGTACGGCGACACGGTGGACGGCAGCTGGTACTTCAAGCTCCTGCGCGACGGGCGCAGCGTGAGCGACATCCGCGACAAGCTGATGTTCGGCGAGTCGAACATCGGCGACACCGGCCACGAGGGCCACAACAAGGCCGCCAGCATGCCCGACGAGGCCGAGGTGTGCGGCTGCAACGGTGTGACCAAGGGCACGATCTGCAAGGCGATCAAGGAGAAGGGCCTCTTCACGCTCGACGAGGTGAAGAAGCACACCAAGGCGAGCGCGAGCTGCGGCTCCTGCACCGGGCTGGTGGAGCAGATCCTGATGTTCACCGCCGGCGGCGACTACTCGGCCACGCCGAAGAAGAAGGCGGTCTGCGGCTGCACCGATGCGAGCCACCAGGACGTGCGCGAGGCGATCCGCCGCGAGCACTGGCTCACCCACGAGGCGGTGTACCGCGGCATGGGCTGGCGCACCCCGGACGGCTGCGCGACCTGCCGCCCGGCGATCAACTACTACCTGATCAGCACCTGGCCCAAGGAGGCGAAGGACGATCCGCAGAGCCGCTTCGTCAACGAGCGCAGCCACGCGAACATCCAGAAGGACGGCACCTACTCGGTGATCCCGCGCATGTGGGGCGGCCACACCACGCCCGACGAGCTGCGCCGCATCGCGGATGCGGCCGACAAATACAAGATTCCGACGGTGAAGGTGACGGGCGGCCAGCGCATCGACCTCTTGGGGGTGAAGAAGGAGGACCTGGCCGGGGTGTGGAAGGACATCGGCATGCCCTCGGGCTTCGCGTACGCGAAGAGCCTGCGCACGGTGAAGACCTGCGTGGGCAGCGAGTGGTGCCGCTTCGGCACGCAGGACTCCACGCAGATGGGCAAGGACCTGGAGCGCGCGCTGTGGGCGATGTACGCGCCGCACAAGGTGAAGCTGGCGGTCTCGGGCTGCCCGCGCAACTGCGCGGAGGCGGGCATCAAGGACGTGGGCGTGATCGGGGTGGATTCGGGCTGGGAGCTGTACGTGGGCGGCAACGGCGGGATCAAGACCGAGGTGGCGCAGTTCCTGGTGAAGGTGAAGACGGCCGCGGAGGTGATGGAGTACTCGGGGGCCTTCCTGCAGCTCTACCGCGAGGAGGGCTGGTACCTGGAGCGCACGGTGCACTACATCGGGCGCGTGGGGCTGGACTACGTGAAGAAGAAGATCCTGGAGGATGAGGCCGGGCGCAAGGCGCTGTGGGAGCGGCTGCAGTTCGCGCTGGACGGGGAGCCCGATCCGTGGTTCGCCTCGGCGGAGGCGTCGGTGGACGTGCGGCAGTTCACGCCGGTGGCGGTGGTGGAGCCGCAGACGGCGTGACAAGCACAAGGAGCGAACGATGAACAACAGCAACAACGACAGCAACAACAACCACGGCTGGCAGGTGATCTGCCGGGTGGAGGACATTCCGAAGCTCGGTGCGCGCCGGGTGGCGCGGCCGGTGGGGGTGGACGTGGCGGTGTTCCGCAATGCGGAGGATCAGGTCTTCGCGCTGCTGGACCGGTGCCCGCACAAGGGCGGGCCGCTCTCCCAGGGGATCGTGTTCGGCACCAGCGTGGCCTGCCCGCTGCACAACTGGGCGATCGGGCTGGACGACGGCTGCGCGAAGTCGCCCGACGAGGGCTGCACGCCGAGGTTCGCGGTGAAGGTGCGGGAGGGGCAGGTGTGGATGGACCCGAACGAGCTTGCGACGCATGCAGTGGAGCTGGAGCGGCCCGCCGCCGGACCCTCGGGCCGCGCCTGCGAGCCCTCCGAAGACGCGCTGGTCTGAACGAGCGAGCCGACATGCATCTGACACTCACCCCCTCCTCCGCCACCCCGGCGCCTTTCGTGCCTGCAACGAAGCCGGCCGCCACGCCCGTTCAGGGCCGCTGCACGCTCGTCGGCGCCGGGCCGGGCGACCCCGAGCTGCTCACGCTCAAGGCGCTCAAGGCCATCCAGTCCGCCACCGTGCTGCTCGTCGACGACCTGGTGTCCGACGAGATCGTCGCCATGGCCGCGCCCGCCGCGCGCGTGATCCATGTCGGCAAGCGCGGCGGCTGCAAGAGCACGCCGCAGAGCTTCATCGAGCGCCTGATGATCATGGCCGTGCGCGAAGGCGAACACGTGGTGCGGCTCAAGGGCGGCGATCCCTTCATCTTCGGCCGCGGCGGCGAAGAGGTCGAGCACCTCGCGCAAGCCGGCATCCAGGTCGAGGTGGTCAACGGCATCACGGCCGGGCTCGCGGGCCTGAGCTCGCTCGGGGTGCCGCTGACGCATCGCGCGCATGCGCAGGGGGTGGTGTTCGTCACCGGGCATGCGAAGCCCGGCGCGCCCGCACCCGACTGGCGCACGCTCGCCGCCACGGCGCATGCGGCGCGGCTCACGCTGGTGATCTACATGGGCGTGTCGAGCGCCGGCGCGATCGAGCAGGAGCTGCTGGCCGGGCTGCCGCCCGCGACACCCATCGCCGTGATCCAGAACGCCAGCCTGCCCTCGCAGCGGCACGCGGTCGGAACGCTCGCGACGCTGCAGCGCACGATCGCCGAGCACGCGCTCGGCAGCCCTTCGGTGATCGTCGTCGGCGACGTCCTGCAAGGGCTCGCTGCCGCCGCGTCGCCACGCGCGCCTGCCCACGCGCAGCCCCCGCTGGCACGCGCGGCCTGAAGCGGCGTCGCTTCTCCTCTTCTTCTCCCCTCCTCTTTCCTTCATCCAGAGCACACCACCCATGGCCTACCTGCAGCCTTCCGAATTCGTCACCAAGATGGTCGACGCCGGCGAATCCAAGATCTTCATGTCCACGCGCGACACGCTCATCCGCGGCTTCATGGCGGGCGCGATCCTGGCGCTCGCCGCGGTGTTCGCGGTCACGGTGAACGTGCAGACGGGCTACTCGATCATCGGCGCGGCGCTCTTTCCCGTGGGCTTCTGCATCCTGTACCTGCTGGGCTTCGACCTGCTGACCGGCGTGTTCGTGCTGACGCCGCTGGCGCTGATCGACAAGCGCCCCGGCGTCACCATCGGCGGCGTGCTGCGCAACTGGGGCCTGGTGTTCGTGGGCAACTTTCTCGGCGCGTTCACCGTGGCGGTGCTGATGGCGATCGTCTTCACCTTCGGCTTCACGAGCCCGCCCGACAAGGTCGGCCTCGTGATCGCGTCCATCGGCGAAGCGCGCACCGTGGGCTACTCGGACCACGGTGCGGCGGGCATGCTCACGCTCTTCGTGCGCGGCATGCTGTGCAACTGGATGGTCTCGACCGGCGTGGTCGGTGCGATGATCTCGACCTCGGTCTCCGGCAAGGTCATCGCCATGTGGATGCCGATCATGGTGTTCTTCTTCATGGTGTTCGAACACTCGGTGGTCAACATGTTCCTGTTCCCGTCGGCCCTGCTCATGGGCGGCAACTTCTCGATCATGGACTACATCATCTGGAACGAGATCCCGACCGTGCTCGGCAACCTGATCGGCGGCCTGTCGTTCACCGGCCTGACGCTCTACGCCACGCACGTGAGGACCGCGCCCAAGCGCGCCGTGCGCTGAACCGCCCGCCACGATGCGTTCCGGCCTCGCGGTCTCGATCGGCCAGCACTCCGACAAGGGACGCAAGGCGGCCAACCAGGACTTCCACGGCGCCGCCCTGCCGGACGCGCCGGGCCTCGCGGCCAAGGGCGTGGCCCTCGCGGTCGCCGACGGCATCAGCAGCAGCGAGGTGAGCCATGCGGCCAGCGAAGCCGCGGTGCGGAGCTTTCTCACCGACTACTACTGCACCTCGGACGCATGGAGCGTGAGCCGCTCGGCGCAGCGCGTGCTGACGGCCGCCAACGCCTGGCTGCACGCGCAGACGCAGCGCGGCAGCGGCCGCTTCGACAAGGACCGCGGCTACGTCTGCACCTTCAGCGCGCTGGTCCTCCGCTCGACCACCGCGCACGTCTTCCACGTGGGCGACACGCGCGTGTGCCGCTGGCATTCGTCGGGCCTCGAGCCGCTCACCGAAGACCACCGCGTCTGGATCGGCGGCGGCCAGAGCTACCTGGCGCGTGCGCTGGGCATGGGCGCGCATGTGGAGATCGACTACCGCGCCGTGGCGGTCGAGCGCGGCGACGTCTTCCTGCTGAGCTCCGACGGCGTCCATGAGCATGTGGACGCCGCCGCCATCGGCGCCGCGCTCGCGGCGCACCCGGACGACCTCGACGCGGCGGCGTGGGCGATCGTCGAAGCGGCGCTGCAGCGCGGCAGCCCCGACAACCTCACGGTCCAGATCGTCCGCATCGATGCGCTGCCCGAGGGCGAGCTCGACGAGCTCCAGGCGCAGCGCGCCGCGCTGCCATGGCCGCCGCAGCTCGCGCCGCGCATGCGCTTCGACGGCTACACCATCGTGCGCGAACTGCATCACAGCCACCGCAGCCACATCTGCCTGGCGGTGGACGACGACACGGGCGAGGCCGTGGTGCTCAAGACGCCGTCGGTGGACCTGCAGAACGACGAAGCGCTGCTCGACCGCTTCCTGCTCGAAGACTGGGTCGCGCGGCGCATCGACAGCGCGCACGTGCTCAAGCCGCACGTGCCGCCGCGCAGGCGCAACCACCTCTACGTGGCGATGGAGTTCGTCGACGGACAGACGCTGGCGCAATGGATGGTCGACAACCCGCGGCCCACGCTGGAGACGGTGCGCGGCATCGTCGAGCAGCTCGCCCGCGGCCTGCAGGCCTTCCACCGCCTCGAGATGCTGCACCAGGACCTGCGGCCGGAGAACGTGATGATCGACCACACGGGCACGGTGCGGATCATCGACTTCGGCTCGGCGTGGGTGGCGGGCCTCGACGAGCGCACGCCGGCCGATCCGGGGCGCATCCTCGGCACGGTGCAGTACACCGCGCCCGAATACTTCCTCGGCGAAGGCGGCTCGGCGCGCTCGGACCTGTTCTCGCTCGCGGTCATCGTCTACCAGATGCTGACCGGGCGCCTGCCCTACGGTGCCGAGGTCGCGCGCACGGTGCGCACGCGGGCGGACCTGCGCCGGCTGCAGTACCGCTCGGCGCTCGGCGATCCGCAGCGGCCCGTACCCGCATGGATCGACGAGGTGCTGCGCAAGGCGCTGCATCCCAGCCCGCTCAAGCGCCACCAGGCGCTGTCGGAGTTCGTCGAGGACCTGCGGCGGCCGCGCGCGGAGTTTCTGAATCGGCGCGGCACGCCGCTCGTCGAGAAGAACCCGCTGATGTTCTGGAAATGCGCGACGCTGGCGTCGAGCCTCGCGCTCATCGCGCTGCTCGGCGTGATCAGCCTGCGCGGCTGAGCGAGGGTCTCAGCGGATGCCGAGTGCGTGGTCGAGCGAGAACCGGCCACCGCCGCGTCCGACCAAGTACAGCGTGAGCGCGGCCCACGAGAGATGGGTCGGCCATGCGTCGGGGTAGACGAAGACCTGGATCACCAGCGTCATGCACAGCAGCGCCAGCGCCGACAGGCGCGTGAACAGGCCCAGCACCAGCAGCAGCGGGAACAGATGCTCCGCATAGGCCGCCAGGTGGGCCGCCAGTGCGGGCGGGATCAGCGGAAGCTTGTATTCGGTTCTGAAGAGATCGTAGGCACTGTCGGTCAGCGACAGGAAGCCCTCGACCTTGGTGCGGCCCGACAGGAAGAAGATCGCTGCGATGGCCACGCGCACGGCGAGCGCCAGCAGGTCGTGCGCAACGATGCGATCCAGGTGCTCGGTCATCACGTTCCACCGTTCGCGCAGGCCGCCGGCCTGGTTGGGAGAAGCAGGCGTGGCATGGGGTCGGGTGCGGGTGTTCATGGTGTGCTCCGTTCGAGAGTGGGCGATGGCAACGCGCTGCTGGCGAATGCGCCCGCACGCAGCAGGCTGCCGAAGGTGGCGGCGATGTCCGCGCCGGGGTCGGCCAGCAAGGCGCGCTCGGCGGCATCGGCCAGGTTGGCGCCCTGGGCGCAGGCATCCAGAAAGACGCAGTCGGCCTGGTGGATCTCCTGCCACCGCACGGCGCCATCCGGCCGCGTGAGCAAGGCGCCCTCGCCGTGCCAGACCAGTTCCTCGTCGACGGGCGCCTGCGTGCGGTTGCGCGACCAGATGCCGTAGACCGGCAGCTCGCCGAACCAGGCCCAGCGCGTGGCCGGATGCGGCCGCAGCACCAGCGTCGCAAGATCGCGGCTGGCGACCCATCCGGCGTCGGCCACGGGCGCATCGGCGGCCGCATGGGCTTCGCGCCAAAGGGCATCGAGCTGCGCCACGCCGGGCAGGTAGACGAGTTCGGCGGCCGGTTCGAAACTGCGCAGGAACTCGGCAAAGCCCTCGCCGTAGTGCAGCAGACGCCCGTCGCGCGGCGGCTCCTGCGCCGCGTACAGCGCGGCGGCGGCGCGGAACCAGTCCTCGCCCACGAGACGCGCCACGGCGGGGAAATTCGCCTGCAGCGTGTCGATGCAGGCCTTCATGACGGTATTGCGGTACACCGCGAATGCGGGTTGGCTCGCCAGCGCGCGCATCGCGGTCGGCATGCGCTCCGGCGGTGCGAACAGGGCTTCGGCGAAGGCTTGGTGGAATCGTTCGCGGGGTGCGTTCATGCAAGGGCTTCCTCGCGCACGCGGGGCGCCGATTCGGCGAGGGCCTGTGCGCGCTCGGCCATCAGCTCCTCGAAGGACGGCACATTGCCGTCGCGCTCGATCAGCGTGGGCCGCGGCCCGGCGCGTTGGATGAAGCGGCGGTAGAGCTGCCAGACCTCGGCGTCGATCGGCGCATCGTGGGAATCGATCAGCAAGGCATCGCCCAGCGCCGGATCGCAGCTGTGCCCCGCCAGGTGCACTTCGCTCACGAGCGCCGTCGGAAAGCGGTCGATCCACGCATCGGCCGAGAACCCGAGGTTGCGCGCGGACACGTAGACGTTGTTGACGTCGAGCAGCAGCGTGCAGCCGGTCCGGCGCGCGAGCTCGCGCAGGAAATCGATCTCGTCCCATTCATGCCCGTCGATGCGCAGGTAGTGCGACGGGTTCTCGATCGCGATGGAAGTGCCGAGCGCATCCTGCGTGCGCGCGATGTTGGCGGCCGTGCGGCGCAGCGCGGCCGTGGTGCGTGGAAAAGGCAGCAGGTCGGGGAAATAGCGCCCGTCCCATGCCGACCAGGCGAGGTGTTCGGAGATCAGCGCGGGCCCGATGCGCCGGGCCAGTTCGGCAAGCCGCTGCAGATGCGCGGCATCGGGTTCGGCTTCGCCTGCGAGCGAGAGCGAGACGCCGTGCAGCGACAGCGGATGCCGGGCCCGGATGGCTTCGAGCCATGCGAGCCGGGGGCCGCCGGCCACCATGTAGTTCTCGGGATGCACCTCGAACCACAGGCCCTCGGCGCGTGCGCCCAGGGCGGACTCGTAGTGCGCCGGCTTCAGCCCGACACCGGCCGTGAGAACGTTCGACATGGCGGCGCGGCTCCGATCAGGACTTGATCGGTGCCAGCGAACCCATGCCCTTCGGCGTCTTGATCGTGGTGCAGGTGCCCGCGGGCACGTTCTTCCATGCGTTGCCCTGGTAGTCGACCTTGGAGGTGCCTGCGCAGGTGGTGCCGGGACCGGCGGCACAGTCGTTCTTGCCGGCCAGCGAGACGCCGTAGCACTTCTCCATCTTGGCCATTTTGTCGGCCATCGGCTTGTCTTGCGCGATGGCTGCACCTGCAGAGAGGGCGCCGAGCGCGAGAGCGGTGATGGCGAGGGGACGGTTGATCATGGATGAGCTCCGAAGATGAGTGTTGAACATGCAACCGCACGGATTGCGCGGTCGACTGCTAGTTCGCGACTCATTCAACGCGAGTTACATCGCAAGGCTCCGTCGATGAGACTTATTTCTCAAAAGCGCCCGAGCCGGGCGCGCACGCGCGCTACGAGGACTGGCCACCCGTGGCCGATCCGTCGCTCGTGCGCTTCTCGTCCTCGGGATTTTTCGGCAGCTTGACCTTGGTCACGGTCACGGAGACCGGGTCGCTGGCGGGAAAGGATTCCTCCACGCCGCTGTCCAGGGCCTCTTCGCTCGGCGCCTGCTCGGTCGGCTTGGCGGGCTCGGCCGGCTGCTTGGCGTGGTTCTCGGCGGTGGGAAAGGGAAAGGCTTTTTCCGAGGTCTTTTCGGTGGTCATGCGGGCTCCTCCTAGGGCTTGGACGGCTCCTGATTGGTTTCGGATTCGAAGTTCTCCCGAAGCCCGAAGGCCGCGGAGCCGTCGTGCCGGGAAGCCTCGGCGTTCTTGCGCTTGCCGGCCATGCGTTCCGCGGGCGCTGGCGCCGAATCCGGCTCGCCGGCCGCGGAGGACCCCGTCGCGAATTTCTCGCCGGCGCCGATGTTGTCCACGCCGCCGTCCGTGGTGGGACGGGTGCCGTCGCCTGAACCGATGTTTCCGGGTGCTCTGCTCATGTCGTCTGGCTCCTGCGCGTCGAAGCGCATGGTCGAAGAATGAATCGATTCTGGGTGCGCCGCCCGGACCCGGCGTAGGACGGCGCCAGCGTCCGTTAGTCGGAAGCATCCTCGCCCCTCGCCTGCGAGGCGGGTGTTGAATCCGTCGAGGCACCGGTTTCGCGGGCGCGCAACGGTTGCGGCGCGGCAATGCGGAAGTTCCGCACGCAGTCCACTACGGCGCGTTCTGATGTGATAAATTCACATTTATAACAATATGAAACATTCAACAACGGGCTCGGCTGAATGAAAAATACTTCATTTTTGCAAAAGCGCAATGGCTTCACGCTGATCGAAGTGATGATCACGGTCGTCATCGTCGCGATCCTGGCTGCGATCGCGATCCCGAGCTATTCCCGCTACGTGATGCGCGCCAAGCGCTCCGCTGCCCAGTCGCAGATGATGGAAATCGCGAACCGGCAGCAGCAGTTCCTGATGGCCAACCGGCGCTATGCGGACAAGGACATGCTCACCGCCAGCGGCTATGCGCTGCCCGCCGACGTCGCGGCCAACTACGGCTACACGATCACGCTGCCGGCCGCCACGGAAGTCCCGGGCTACCTGCTGACCTTCACGCCAACGGGCTCGCAACAGCCGGACGGCCCCCTCACCCTCGACAACCAGGGCGTGAAGACGCCGGCCGACAAATGGTGACCGCCCCCCGCCGTCGCGCCGGCACCGCCCGTGCGCAGCGCGGCACCACGCTGATCGAAGTGCTGGTCACGCTGCTGATCGTCGCCTTCGGGCTGTTCGGGCTGGTGGGCCTGCAGGCGCGGATGCAGTCGTCCGAGATGGAGTCTTATCAGCGCTCGCAGGCGCTGATCCTGCTCAACGACATGGCGAACCGCATCGCCATCAACCGCCGCATGGCGTCGAGCTACGTGACCGCCACGCCGCTCGGCGGCAGCACCGCCTGCCCGACCGGCACGGCGACGCGCCAGCAGATCGATGCGATGGAGTGGTGCAACGCGCTGCAGGGCGCGGCCGAAACCTCGGGCGACACCAAGCTCGGCGCGATGATCGGCGGACGCGGCTGCGTGCAGGACCTCGGCAACAACGAATACCTCGTCACCGTGGCCTGGCAGGGGCTGGTGCCCATTGCCGCGCCGCCCGAGGGCGTGAGCTGCGGCAAGGACCTGTACGACGTGGCGCCCACCGCTTCGGTGCCGGCGCCGCCCTGCTCGGCCGACAGGTGCCGCCGCACCGTGACCACGCTGGTCCGCATCGGGACGCTTTCATGACCCGGGTGCGCAGCGCATCGTTCCGGCAGCGCGGCCTGACGCTGATCGAGCTGATGGTGTCCGTCACGATCATGCTGATCGTGCTGGCCGCCCTGATCGCGCTCTTCCTCAACGTGAACGGCACCCAGCGCGAGATGGTCAAGGTCAACCGCCAGATCGAGGGCGGGCGCCTGAGCGTCTTCGTGCTCGAGAACGAGGTCTCGCACGCCGGCTTCTGGGAAAACTACATGCCCCAGTTCGACGACCTCACGGTCGGCGGCGTGCCCGAGAAGGTGCCGACCGGCGCCGCGCCCGATCCCTGCCTGCCCTACTCCGCCGCGAACTGGACCGACGACTACAAGCGCAGCCTGCTCGACATCCCCGTGCAGGCCTACGACGCCGTGCCGGCGAGCTGCGCCGGCCTGCTCACGAACAAGAAGGCCAACACCGACGTGCTGGTGGTGCGCCATGCCGAGACCTGCCTGCCGGGCACGCCGAACTGCGAAGCCGACATCGCCGGCAAGCTGTATTTCCAGTCGTCGTTCTGCGGCACGCAGAAGCCGTCGGACTTCGACCTCTCGACTGCCGGCTTCACCAACATGACCGGCAAGGACTGCACCACGCGCTCGCCCAAGCGCAAGTTCGTCTCCGACATCTACTACGTGCGCGACTACGCCGAAACGGTGGGCGACGGCATCCCGACGCTGGCGCGCTCGCGCTTCGACCTCCTGCCCACCGGCCTCGCCCAGCAGCCGCCGGTGCCGCTGATCGAAGGCGTGGAGGGCTTCCGCGTCGAACTCGGCCTCGACACGCTCGGCAAGACCGGCGCGGCGGTGAACTACGCCGCCGCGATCAGCTGGGCCGACCCGGCCAACCATTCCACGCCCACCAATCGCGGCGACGGCAGCCCCGACGGCAACTTCGTCCACTGCAGCACTGCCTCGCCCTGCACCGCGGACCAGTTGATCAACGTGGTCACGGTCAAGCTCTACGTGGTGGCGCGCAGCCTGGAGACCTCGCCCGGCCACACCGACACCCGCACCTACAACCTCGGTTCGGCCACCCTCGGCCCCTTCAACGACCGCTACAAGCGGCACGCGTTCACCACCACGGTGCGCATGGTCAACGTCGCCGGACGCAGGGAGACGCCGTGAAGCCATCGACGCTTTCCATGCGCGCGCGCGAGCGCGGCGCGGCGCTGATCGTCGGGCTGATCATGCTGGTGCTGATCACGCTGGCCGTGACCGCCGGCTTCACGCTCAGCAACACCAACCTCAAGTCAGTGGGCAACATGCAGAACCGCAACGAGGCCGTGGCCGCGGCCAACCGCGCGATCGAGGAAGTCGCGAGCTCGCTGCTGCTGCCGGGCGCGGACGGTTCTCCGTCGCTCGCGATGCCGCAGCGCACGGTGAGCCGGGTCGACATCGACAACGACGGCACGACCGACTACGAGGTGCAGGTCGCCCCGCCGACCTGCGTGCGCGCCACCAAGGCCACCGGCACCGGCGGCACGGGCACGGGCGGTCCGGGCGGCATCGGCGGCGGCTCGTCGACCACCGGCTCGGGCCTCAATGCCCTGCCGGATCAATACAACGCCGTGTGGGACATCAGCACCTCGGTGGTCGATACCAAGAGCGGTACCACCACGGCGGTGCGCCAGGGCGTGCGCGCGTTGATGAGCAAGGAACAGTTCGAGGCGCTGTGCGCCACCCCCTAACGATCACGACGACCAACGAACGGATCGCACCATGAAAAAGAACATCTTTCGTTCCTTCTGCACCGCCGCGATGCTGGCGCTCGGGCTGTTTTCCACCGCGCAGGCGGAGGACATCGACCTGTTCGTGGGCTACAACCAGACCGCGACGGATGCGCCGAACGTGCTGTTCGTGGTGGACAACACCGCCAACTGGACGCCGCTGTTCGCGGCCGAGATGAATGCGCTG
The DNA here is from genome assembly GCF_029893635.1 of Variovorax sp. TBS-050B. NCBI lineage: Bacteria > Pseudomonadati > Pseudomonadota > Betaproteobacteria > Burkholderiales > Comamonadaceae > Variovorax > Variovorax sp. TBS-050B. The sequence continues at coordinate 3,988,296 of NZ_JARXYR010000002.1, forward strand.
GCCGCGGCCTTCGAAAGTCTGCCCACCAACAAATTCAAGGTCGGCGTGATGCTGTTCAGCGAGACCGGCGGCGGCAACTCGAACATCGACGGCGCCTACCTCCGCGCGGGCGTGCGCATGCTCGACGATGCCACCAAACTCAAGTACCGCGACCTGATCCAGAGCTTCAACGTCAACGGCGACAAGTCCAACGGGGGCAAGGCCGGCAAGATGATGGCCGAGGTCTACCGCTACCTCGCGAGCGGCGCGCCGATCGGTGGCAACAACAAGGCGAAGGCCGACTACGCCGGCAACGTCTTCGGCACCCCCGAGTCGAAGGCGATCTACGCGCTGCCGGGCAATGCGCTCTCGGCCGTCAACAGCACCCGCTACAACGGCCCGAACACCACCAACTGCATCGGCACCTACGTCATCTACATCAGCAACGGCGCCGCGCAGGACAACAGCAGCGACACCACCATCTCGGCCGGCGCCCTGCGCGATGCCGGCGGCAGCACCACCACCATCCCGCTGAACCCGAGCGGCTCGCAGGACAACATGGCCGACGAATGGGCCAAGTTCCTGCAGACCAGCATGGGCGTGAAGGTCTACACGATCGAGGCCGCCAAGGCCACCGGCGGACAGGGTCCGGGCTGGAGTGCGCTGCTCAACAGCATGGCGACGCAGAGCAAGGGCGAGTACTACGACATCACCGCCGAGGTGAACCTGGGCGCGGCGCTGCGCGGCGCGCTCGACGACATCTTCAGCAAGATCCAGTCGGTCAACAGCGTGTTCTCTTCCGTGAGCCTGCCGGTGAGCGTGAACACCCAGGGCACCTACCTGAACCAGGTGTTCGTCGGCATGTTCCGGCCGGACGATGGCGCCTATCCGCGCTGGAACGGCAACCTCAAGCAATACAAGCTCGGCCTGGACGGCAACAACCAGCTGATCCTGCAGGATGCCGCGGACAAGAACGCCGTCAACAACCAGACCGGCTTCATCGCGCCCTGCGCCCGAAGTTTCTGGACGCCGCTGCCCAGCGACAACGACACCTACTGGAGCTTCCGGAAGTCCGGCGACTGCCTGGGCAAGGAGGCGGCCGAAAGCCCCGACGGCAACGTGGTGGAAAAAGGCGCGCAAGGCTACATGCTGCGGCAGCTCGCGGTGGCGGATCGCAACGTCAAGACCTGCACGCCCGGCGCCTGCACCGCACTGACCAGCTTCACCGACGGCAATGCGGACATCACCTCGACCGCCCTCGGCGCGCAGACCACCACCGAGCGCACCGCGCTGATCAACTGGCTGCGCGGCCTGGACAACAAGGGCGACGAGCGCAGGGATGCGGCGGGCAACCCGCTGACCTCGACCGCGATGCGACCCTCGGTGCACGGCGACGTGGTGCACTCGCGGCCGGTGGCGGTCAACTACGGCACCGACAGGGACCCCCAGGTCGTGGTCTTCTACGGCGCCAACGACGGCGTGCTGCGCGCGGTCAACGGCAACCAGACCACCGCCATCGGCGCTGCCGCGCCCGGCAGCGAACTCTGGGCCTTCGTGCCGCCGGAGTTCTACGGCAGCATCAAACGGCTGTACGACAACAGCACGCGCATCAACTTCCCCAACATCCCGGTCAGCGTGGGTGCCACCGCCCCCAAGCCCTACGGCATGGACGGCCCGATGGCCGCCTACCGCCAGGGCAACACCGCCTGGCTCTATGCCACGATGCGTCGCGGCGGCCGCCTGGTCTATGCCTTCGACGTGTCCAACCCCGCCGCGCCGAGCCTGAAGTGGCGCAAAGGCTGCCCCAACCAGGACAACGACACCGGCTGCGACACCGGCCTGTCGGGTATCGGCCAGACCTGGTCGGCGCCGAAGATCGTCAAGGCCAGCGGCTACGGTGCGGGCGCCACGCCGCTCCTGATGTTCGGCGGCGGCTACGACAAGTGCGAGGACGTCGACACCACGAATCCCAACCAGGCCTGCGGAACGGGCGCGAAGGGCAACAGGATCTACGTGATGGACGCCGACAGCGGCACCATCCTCAACACCTTCACGACCGCGCGCGGCGTCACGGGCGAAGTGACGGTGGTGAACGACAGCGCCGGGCTGGCCAAGATCGCCTACGCAGCCGACCTCGGCGGCAACGTCTACCGCATCGCGATCGGCGGCGCGGCGCCCGAGAGCTGGACCATGACCCGCATCGCGGCGCTCGGCTGCGACACGGCAACGGCGACCTGCACGCCCAACCGCAAGTTCATGTTCGGTCCCGACGTCGTCGAGGACAACGGCCTGTACGTCCTGCTGATCGGTTCTGGCGACCGCGAGAAGCCGCTGCGCAGCTATGGCGGCGCGCTGGGCGTCTCGAACCGCTTCTACATGATGGTCGACAAGCCGAACGACGCCACCTGGCTCAGTTCGGAGGCCAGCCATTGCGACGGCGCGAACGTGCTCTGCCACGGATCGCTGCTCGGCATCACCGGTACCGCCACGCCGTCGGCCGCCGACCTGGCGGCCAAGAAGGGCTGGTACCTCGTGCTCGCGCCCGGCGAGCAGGTCGTGACCTCCTCGGTCACCGCCTACGGCAACACCACCTTCAACACCCACACCCCGACCGATCCGGCGGTGCGCCAGTCCTGCCGCGCCGACCTGGGCACGGCCAACGTCTACAACGTGTCCTACCTCAATGCCACCGGCCAGAACGGCACCCGCTTCCAGAACGTGGTGGGCGGCGGCCTCGCGCCCTCGCCCGTGGTCGGGCGCGTGCAGGTGGGCAACACCTATCGCGACGTGGTGATCGGCGCCAACCCCGACTCGTTCCTGAGCCCGAAGGGCGCGGCGGTCAAGTCCGCGTTCACCCAGCCCAAGGGCCGGGTCTACTGGTTCATCCAGAAGTAAGGCGCGCCGGTGCAGCAGCGATCCCTGGCAGCCATGCGCGACCACCGCGGTTTCACGCTCGTCGAGCTGATGGTCACCATCGCGGTGATGGTCGTGCTCGCGATGATCGCCGTGCCGTCCTTCGACAACGTGCGGCTGTCGAACCGGCTGGGCGCCTACGCGACCGACCTGGTCGCGGGCAGCCAGCTCGCCCGCAGCGAGGCCATCAAGCGCAATGCGGCCGTGACGCTGTGCGCATCGGCCAACGGCACCAGTTGCGCCGGCGACGGCCAGTGGGAGGCCGGCTGGATCGTCATCAGCGGCACCCAGGTGATCCAGCGCCAATCCGCCGCCGCGAGCGGCTATCGCATCCGCGACGGCGCAGGCCTGAGTGCGCTGCGCTTCGAGGGCACCGGCGTCGGCGCCACCGCGGCGAGCTTCACGGTCTGCCGCGCCAGTCCCGTGGGCTCGCAGGAGCGGGTGGTCAAGATCAGCGCCACCGGGCGGAGCTCGATCGCCAAGACGGCAACCGGCACTTGTGGCACCACCTGATGAGACCTTTTTTGTGCGATCCTCGGCCGCGAGGACAATAGTGCACTGCGCCGGCTCCCGGCACGCCGGCCCAGGCCGCTCCTTCGCAGCGATAGATCAGTAGTAGAAACGCTTCACTCCATGGAAAACCAGCTCGACTGGGCCCTCGCCGCCTGCGCCCGCATCCTGCGGCCGATGGTCAGGCTCGCCCTGGCGATGGGGGTGAAGCATCCCCACCTCGAGGTGCTGCTGCGCGATGTGCTGCTCGAGGAAGCCGTCCGCTCCTGGCGCCGCCAGGGCGTGGCCAAGCCCAACATCAGCCAGCTCTCGGTCACCACCGGCCTGAACCGCAAGGCCGTGACCGCCAAGGTCCGCGACACCGCGGACGCCCTGCCCCACACCGAACTCTCGGCCGCCGCCAAGACCTTCACGCTCTGGCTGCAGATGGTGTCCGAGAACCAGGCCTTCCAGCGCCTGCCGATCACGGCCGAGGGCGAGGACGCCCCGTCGTTCGAGACCGTCGCCCGGCTGGGCAGCCGCGGCAACGTGCACCACCGGACCATCCTCGACGAGCTGGTGCGCCTGAACATGGTGGCCGAGCAGGACGGCTGCGCGGAGCTCAAGGTCGACGGCTTCGTGCCGGCGGACGACCTGCGGTCGATGCTCGCCTTCCTCGGTGACAACGGCCGGGACCACCTGCTGGCCGCGGTCTCCAACACCCTCGGCGAGCAGCCCAGGTTGCTCGAACGCGCGGTGTATGCGCGCGGCCTCAGCCTGGAGGATTGCGAAAAGATCCACCAGCTCGTGCGCGAGCGCTGGTCCACCCTGCACCTCGAGCTGACCGGCGAAATGACCCGCGCCGTCAACCGGGCGCCCAGCGGCGGCAAGGGCCGGATCCGCGTTGGCATTTACACTTATTACGAAGACGAGTCGACGCCTGCGGTGCCGACGGCGGCCGCGGCCCCACGGCGCAAAGAAGGAACACGATGAAAGCCCCTCAACCCTGGATGCGCGGCATCCTGCTCGCCGGAGCGATGGCGCTGCTGCTTTCGTGCGGCGGCGGGGGTGGCGGCGGCTCCGCGGGCGGCCTGGGCGTGGGTGGCGGCACGGCCGCCAGCGTGGGCGGCGACAGCACCGGCGCAGGCGGCAGCACCGGCACCGCCGATGGCGGGGGCGGAGGCGACGGGGGTTCTAGCGGCACCGGCACCGGCACGGGTACCGGGGGTGGCGGCAGCGGCGACGGCACCTCGACCGCGGGCAACGGCACCGGCGACGGCTCCGGCGTGGGTTCGGGCGGCACCGGCGTGAGCGCCGACGCGGGCATCGGCTCGGTCGGCGGCATCGGCAGCGTGATCCTCAACGGCGTGCGCTACAACACCGACACGGCGAACCGCAGCATTGAGGACACCACCGAACTGCAGATCGGCATGAGCGTGCGCATCGCCGGCGACATCGACAGCGAATTCACCACCGCCACGGCGCAGAGCGTGACCTCCGCGGCCGAGCTGCGCGGCGCCATCTCGGCCATCAACCTGGCGTCCGGCAGCTTCATGGTCATGGGCACCGCGGTCAGCACCGACAACGCCACCGTCTGGGGCGATGCCGCCGGACTCGCGCAGGCCGTAGACGGCACCACCGTGCAGGTCTGGGGCCTGCCGTCGGCGCCGGGCACGCTGCGCGCCACCCGGGTGGAACTGCGCCCCGCCCTGTCCGAGCCGCTGGCCACCGGCGCGGTGAGCAGCCTCGACCGCATTGGCAAGACCTTCACGCTCGGCGGACTCACCGTTCGCTACGCCGGCGCCGCCTTCTCGGGCGGCATCGACGAAAGCACGCTGGCCGACGGCGCGATCGTGCGCGTACGCGGCGCCACCGCCCCGGTGCTCGGCATCTTCGACGCCAGCCGGGTGCAGGGCTGGTATGCCGTGCCGAAGCAGAATGCCGCGGCGGTGCAGCTCGCGGGCGTCGTCACCGACTACGCCGGGCTCGGCAGCTTCAGGTTGCTGGGCACGCCGGTCGACGCCTCGGGCGCGCTCGTCACCGGCGGGCTGCCGAGCTCCGTCGGCAACGGCGTCAAGGTCGAGGTCGACGGCATCATGACCGGCGGCGTGCTGGTGGCGAAGAAGCTGCGCATCCGCAACATTCCCGGCGTGGGCGGGCCGGTCGACTTCACGCTGATCGGCGCCATCGGCAGCTACCAGTCGGCATCCAATTTCATGGTCCAGGGCCGGGCGGTGAACGCCGGCGGTCCCTTCACCGTGTTCGAGAACGGCACGGTCGCCGACCTGGGCAACGGCCGCCGCGTCAGCGTCGTGGGCGACGCGGTGGTCCAAGGCGTGCTGATCGCCCGCCGCGTGAGCTTCGAACAGCCCTCCACCGGCCGGCGCTGAGCGGCGGCGCCGCGCTCAGGCGGCCGCGCCCAGCCCGATCGGCGCCGGCACGATGTTCACGATGCGCGTGAAGAGCGCTTCGTACTCGCGCTCCGGCGCATGCCCGGTGAGCGGATCGCGGTTGCGGCCGAAGGCCTCGTCGAGCTCTTCCCAGTCGTCCCGCGTCAGCACCTTCTCGGCAAGCGGAAGGATCTCGCGTTCTTCCATCGCCATGTGGTCGAGGTAGAAATCGACGTACTCGCCCATGGCGCGTTCGAACGCGGCCCGGCGCGCATTGCCCAGCATCTCGTAGGCCAGCAGCGCATGCTCGACGTGGCGGATCCTGCGCTCGCCCCAGGCATGGTCGTTGTCGAGCCGATCCATCAGTTCGCGCGAGATCGGCGTGCGGGCCCGCAGCTTCGGAAACAGCAGCTCGCTCTCCTTGCGGTGGTGGCGCTTCTCGGGGAACTCGTCGACGTAGAAAAGCATGGCGCGCAAGGCCGCGAAGTCGGGCGGGCTTCCCTTGCGGCGGTACTGGTCGAGCAGCATGATGACGGAACGCAGCATCGCGGCGAGTGCCGCGTGCTCCTGGCGAATGATGCGGATGGTGGCGTGTGTCATGAGAGCTCCTGTGCAGGCGCCAAGGGTCTCAAATTCCGCCGCCCGTGGGCTTGCGGCAGATCAAGTCCGGCGCGCCCGCCGTCCGCATACTGGTCCGCTCCACCCACTCCAGGAAAGCGAGGACGCCATGTACCAGCAGATTCTTGTGCCCATCGATGGAAGTTCGACTTCCGGCCATGGCCTGGCCGAAGCCATCCGCCTCGCGAAGGTCACCGGCGGCCGGCTGCGCCTGATGCACGTGATCGACGAACTCTCCTTCGCGCTGACCATGGACGCCTACGCGGGCCGCGCCGGCGACTGGCTCGAGGAAATGCGCGCCGAAGCCACCCACCTGCTCGAAGAGGCCAAGGCGCGTGCCGCCGCCGAGGGCGTGACGGCCGAGGCGGTGCTGTGCGAGAACTTCCGCGGCGCCGTCCCCGAGCGCGTCGCGGCCGAGGCGGCCGCATGGCCGGCCGAGCTGATCGTGCTCGGCACGCACGGGCGCCGCGGCCTCGGCCGCTTCGTCATGGGCAGCAGCGCGGAAAAGATCTTGCGCACCGCGCCCGTGCCGGTGCTGCTCGTGCGCGCGCCCGAGCACCATGCGCGGGCGGATGCGGAGCGCTTCGCGATGCCGCGCGGCGCCGTGGCCAGCCAGTAGGCGGCCTGCCCGCCGGCGGGCGGGCGGGCGTTCAGCCGTCGAGCGGCACGCCGCCGCCGAAGCGGCAGGTCCATTCGTCCCACAGTTCCTGCTGCACGGCCTTGGCCGACTGCTGGCAGGCGGCCAGCATGCCCCACTGGTACTGCTGCGCCTGCAGCACGCTCGCGCTGCAGGCGGCCTGCCAGTCGAGCAGCGAACGAAGGTAGGTGTCGAACCACGTCGGTGCCACGGGAGCATTGCTGGCCATGTGTTCTCCTTTCGGATGGGGTGGAAGGAAGAAGGAGGGAAGGAAAAGAAGGATCTGCGGCGCAGGCGCCATTCGATCACCGCCCGCGCGCGCTGTCACCTGCCGCCGCGGCCGCGGCAAGGTCATGCATAGCAGCGCAGCCGCCGCGAGAACGCCGCCAGCGGTGCGATGCCGCTCGCCTCGGCGCGCTGGCACCAGTCCTGCAGCTGGCGCGCGAGCTGTTCGCCCGTGGCGCTGGAGCGCGACCACAGTGCCGTGAGTTCGCCGCGCATCGCATACATGGTGTCCAGCGCCTTCGAGCCGCGCAGTGCGCGTGCGAGCCGCTCGCGGCGCGAGGCGTCGAGCGCACGCTCGTCGCGCACCAGCCAGCGCCGCACGCCGCGCAGCGCACGCGCATCCTCGGGCGCCACGCGGCGCAGCCGGCCCAGCTCCTCGGCGTAGGCCTGCTTCAGCGAGCGGCCGTAGCGCGTGAGCACGTCGTAGTGGCAGCGGATCACCGCCTGCACGGTGTCGGGGTCCACCACGGGCCGCGGCGCCGCCGTGAAGCGCGGCGTCGGCGCCACGTGCTTCACCGTCGCGAGGCCGAGCGCCTGCAGCACGCGGATGTAGAGCCAGCCCACGTCGAACTCGTACCACTTGTACGACAGCCTGGCCGACGACGGGAAGGCATGGTGGTTGTTGTGCAGTTCCTCGCCACCGATCAGGATGCCGATCGGCGAGATGTTCGTGCTGGCGTCGGGCGCCGGCCAGTTGCGGTAGCCCCAGTAGTGGCCGATGCCGTTGACCACGCCCGCGGCCCAGAACGGGATCCACACGATCTGCACCAGCAGGATCAGCGCGCCCGGCAGCACGCCGAAGAGCAGCATGTCCAGCACGCCCATCGCCACGATGCCGAGGATCTTGTGGCGCGAATACACGTGGCGCTCGATCCAGTCGTCCGGCGTGCCGTGGCCGTAACGCACGATGGTCTCGGGCTTGCGCGCCTCGCGCACGTACAGGAACACGCCGCGCCACAGCACCCGCTGGATGCCCAGCACCTGCGGGCTGTGCGGGTCTTCGGGCGTGTCGCATTTCGCATGGTGCTTGCGGTGCACCGCCGCCCACTCCTTCGTCACCATGCCGGTGGTGAGCCAGAGCCAGAAGCGGAAGAAATGGCTCGCCAGCGGATGCAGGTCGAGCGCCCGGTGCGCCTGGTGGCGGTGCAGGAAGATGGTGACCGAGGCGATGGTGACGTGCGTCAGCGCGAGCGCCACCAGCACCAGCCCCCACCAGGGAAGATCGAAAACACCGGAAAAGAACAACGAAGACGGCATAGGCACCTTTGGAACGCGATCGCCGGATTCTGCGAAGCGGCGCCGCCCGCGGCCTTGATGCAGCGCAAGCCCGCTGCAGCCAGCCGGCCGAAGAATGGGGCACCCACCGACAGCACCCGCGCCGAAGATGTGGAACAACACGGCCGTGCGGGCCCGGGCGCCTGCATGCGCGCGACGCTGGCGGAACCCCCTTTTCCCCCGGAAGGAAGGTCTGAAATGAACCCCGACATGCCCCCCGACGTGCAGCTCAGGCACGAGGTCTTCGCCCAGCTCAACTGGGACCCGGCCGTCTGCGGCTGCGACGTGGACGTGAGCGTGAAGGACGGCGTCGTCACGCTGTCCGGCCGGCTCGCGAGCGAGGCGCTCAAGGCCGCCGTCGAGCGCGCCGTGCGCCGTGCCGAAGGCATCGGCCCGGTGGTGAACCGCCTGACGGCCGCGGCGTGATGCAGGAAGGAAAGCCGATGTCCGCCGTGCCCTCCCCGACCCGGGTCGACCCCGAATTCGAGCGCCTCGACGCCTGGTGGCGCGCGGCCAACTACCTCTCGGTCGGGCAGATCTACCTGATGGACAACCCGCTGCTGCGCGAGAAGCTCCAGCTCCCGCACATCAAGCCGCGGCTGCTCGGCCACTGGGGCACCACCCCGGGGCTCAATTTCATCTATGCGCACATGAACCGCGCGATCAACGCGCGCGATCTCGACGCGATCTTCATCGCCGGCCCCGGCCATGGCGGCCCGGCGGCCGTCGCCAACACCTACCTCGAAGGCACCTACAGCGAGGTCTATCCCGAGGTCGGCCGCGACGCCGCGGGGCTCAAGCGGCTGTTCACGCAGTTCTCGTTCCCGGGCGGCATCCCGAGCCATGTGGCGCCGGAGACGCCCGGTTCGATCCACGAGGGCGGCGAGCTCGGCTACTCGCTGCTGCATGCCTACGGCGCGGTGTTCGACAACCCCGGCCTGCTCGCCTGCTGCGTGGTCGGCGACGGCGAGGCCGAGACCGGCGCGCTCGCCGCGAGCTGGCATTCCAACAAGTTCCTGAATCCGGCGACCGACGGCGCCGTGCTGCCGATCCTGCATCTCAACGGCTACAAGATCGCCGGGCCGACGGTGCTCGCGCGCATCGGCGAGGAGGAGCTCACGCAGCTGCTGCGCGGCTACGGCCATGAACCGTACTTCGTGAGCGGCGACGAGCCGGCCGCGATGCACCGAGCCATGGCCGCCGCGCTCGACCGCGCGCTCGACGGCATCCGCGCGATCCAGTCCGCCGCGCGCCGGGACGGTTTCCGCGAGCGCCCGCGCTGGCCGATGATCGTGCTGCGCTCGCCCAAGGGCTGGACCGGCCCGAAGCAGGTCGACGGCACGCCGGTGGAAGGCACTTTCCGCGCCCACCAGGTGCCGCTCACCGGCTTCGCGAAGAACCCGGCGCACGTCGGCCTGCTCGAAGCGTGGCTGCGCAGCTACCGGCCCGAGGAACTGTTCGACGCGGACGGCGCCCTGCGCGCCGAGATCGCCGCGCTCGCGCCGCGCGGCGAGAAGCGCATGAGCGCCAGTCCGCATGCCAACGGCGGGCGGCTGCTCAAGCCGCTCGACATGCCGCCCTTCCGCGCGCATGCCGTGGCGGTCGAGGCTCCCGGCGCCGTCGATGCCGAGGCCACGCGCGTCGCCGGCCTGTTCCTGCGCGACGTGATGCAGCGCAACGCGGCCGCGCGCAACTTCCGCGTGATGGGCCCCGACGAGACCACCTCGAACCGGCTCGGCGCGCTCTTCGAGGTGACCACGCGCACCTCCGTGGCCGAACTGCTGCCCGGCGACGACCACGTCTCGCCCGACGGCCGGGTGATGGAAGTGCTCAGCGAGCATCTGTGCCAGGGCTGGCTCGAAGGCTATCTGCTCACCGGCCGGCATGGCTTCTTCTCGTGCTACGAGGCCTTCATCCACATCGTCGACTCGATGTTCAACCAGCATGCCAAGTGGCTCAAGGTGGCCCGCGGCATCGGCTGGCGCGCGCCCATCGCCTCGCTCAACTACCTGCTCACCAGCCACGTCTGGCGGCAGGACCACAACGGCTTCAGCCACCAGGACCCAGGCTTCCTCGACCATGTGGCCAACAAGAAGGCCGAGGTGGTGCGCATGTACCTGCCGCCCGATGCCAACACCCTGCTGTCGGTGGTCGACCACTGCCTGCGCAGCCGCAACTACGTGAACGTGATCGTCGCGGGCAAGCAGCCCGGGCCGCAGTGGCTCGACATCGAGGCGGCCGCGCGCCACTGCGCGGCCGGCCTCGGCATCTGGCACTGGGCCGGCAACGAGGACGACGGCACCCCGCCCGACGTGGTGATGGCCTGCGCCGGCGACGTGCCCACGCTCGAGACCCTGGCCGCCGTCGACCTGCTGCGCCGGCTGGTGCCCGAGCTCAGGGTGCGCGTGGTGAACGTGGTCGACCTGATGGCGCTGCAGTCGCCCGACGCGCATCCGCACGGCCTCGCCGATGCCGACTTCGACGCCGTCTTCACCGCCGACAGGCCCGTGGTCTTCGCCTTCCACGGCTATCCCTCGCTGATCCACCGGCTGGCCTACAAGCGCCGCAACCACCCCAACTTCCACGTGCACGGCTACTGCGAGGAAGGCACCACCACCACGCCCTTCGACATGACGGTGCTCAACCGGCTCGACCGCTTCCATCTCGCCGCCGACGCGATCGCCCGCGCCGGGCGCCTGGGCGAGCGCGCCGCGCCCGCGCAGCAGCACCTGCGCGAGCGGCTCGAAGCGCACCGCGCCTACATCACGGTGCACGGCAAGGACATGCCCGAGATCGAGGACTGGCGCTGGGGCGCTGAAGGTAAAAACCCCTGATTGGTGCGTGATACGCTTACACGGTGCCTGCGCCCCCCGCGCCGGCACGCGCCCCACTCCTGCTTTCCTGAATGACTTCCGCCTTCCACATCGCGGTTCTCGACGACGAGGTCGACATCACGCTGCTGCTGGCCAACTACCTGCAAGGCCACGGCTTCCGGGTGACGCAGCTGCACGACGGCCGCGCCCTGACCGCGCTGATGAACACCGATCCGGCCGACCTCGTGCTGCTCGACCTGGGCCTGCCGGGCGAGGACGGCTTCGCGATCGCGCGCCGCATGCGCGAGACCTGGCGCTGCGGGCTGGTGATCGTCACCGGCCGCGGCGACGCGGTGGACAAGATCGTGGGGCTGGAGGTGGGCGCCGACGACTACGTGACCAAGCCCTTCGACCTGCGCGAGCTGGTCGCGCGCATCAAGGCCGTGCTGCGCCGCCTGGCGCCAGAGGGCGTTCTAGCCGCCGCTGCGGCATCCGCGCCTGCCACCGCCGCCGCTCCGTCGCCCGCGCCGGCCGGCGCCGCCACGCGGCTGGTCTTTGCCGGCTGGCGGCTCGACACCGCCGCGCGCAGCCTGTCGAACCCGCAGGGGCAGGACGTGGCGCTCACGGGCGGCGAGTTCGACCTGCTGTGCGCCTTCGCGCGCCACCCGGGGCGCGTGCTCTCGCGCGACTTCCTGCTGGAGCAGACGCGCGGCCGCGAGGCCGCGCCCTTCGACCGCACGATCGACGTGCAGGTCGGCCGGCTGCGCCGCAAGATCGAGGCCGACGCCGACGATCCGCAGATCATCAAGTCCGTGCGCGGCGCCGGCTACATCCTCGTTCCGCCGGTCGCCCCGGGCTGATGCGATGACGCCCGGTACCGCCGCCCTCCCCGGCCTGCCTTCCGGCATCGAGGAAAGCAGCGTCTTCCGCTCGCTCTTCATCGCCTACCCCGATGCGCTGCTTCTGGTCGACCAGGCCGGCGGCATCGTGCTGGCCAATCCCTCGGCGGCCACGCTGCTGGGCTACACGGTCGAGGAACTCACGGGCCTGAGCGTGGATGCGCTGGTGCCCGACAGCATCCGCCCGCGCCATGCCTCCTACCGCGAAGCCTACGGCCAGGCGCCGCGCGCGCGGCCCATGGGCACGCAGATGGAACTGGTCGCCAAGCGCAAGGACGGCAGCGAGGTGATGGTGGAGATCGCCCTGAGCCCGCTGCAGAACCAGGGCCTGCCCTTCGTGGTGGCCGCGATCCGAGACATCGGCGCCTACCCGCGCGTGAAGCAGGCGCTGCAGCGCGCACGCTACAGCGACTACCTCGCGCAGCTCGGCCGGCTGGCCGTGGACACGCGCGACCTGCAGGTGGTGCTCGACCATGTGCCGGCCATCGCCGCCGAGGCGCTCGAGGTCGACCTGGCGATGGTGCTGCTGCTCGAAAGCAGCCGGCTCGAATTCCGCGTCGCCAGCGGCGTCGGCCTGATGCCGGGCGAAGAGATCGGCGCCCGGCTGCCCAGCCATCCGCACACGCCGCCGGGCTTCGTGTTCGCCGAGGGCCGGCCGGTGGTGGTGTCGGACTACCGCGAGGAGCGGCGCTTCGCCGTGCCGCAGGCGTACCTCGATGCGGGGCTGGTCAGCGCGCTGGCGGTGCCCTTCTACGACCGCGGCCGCTTCACCGGCGTGCTGACCGTGCGCTCGCGCGAGGCCAAGCGCTTCGGCGACGAGGAACTGCGCTTCCTGGAGTCGCTCTCGAACCTGCTCGCCACCAGCCTGCAGCGGGTGCAGACCGAAGAGGCGCTCAACCACGCCCAGCGGCTGGAGAGCGTCGGCCAGCTCACGGGCGGCATCGCGCACGACTTCAACAACCTGCTCACCATCATCCAGGGCAACCTGCAGGTGCTCGAGGATCTGCCCGGCCTCGCGCAGGACGCCTATGCGCAGCAGCTCGTGGCCGCCGCCGCGCGCGCTTCCCGGCGCGGCGCCGAGCTCACCGGCAAGCTGCTCGCGTTCTCGCGCCGCCAGATGCTGCAGCCCAATGCGGTCGACACGCAGGCGCTGCTCCAGTCGCTGGCCGACATGCTGCGCCGCACGCTCGACCAGCGCATCGCGATCACCATCGACGCCGCGCCCGACTGTCCGCCGGTGCTGGCCGACCCGGGGCAGCTCGAATCCGCGCTGCTGAACATCGCCATCAATGCGCGCGACGCGATGCCCGAAGGCGGCACGCTGCATTTCCGCACCGAGGCCTGCGCCGCGCTGCCGCCCGAGGTGCGCAACGAGCTGAGCGGCCGCGACGCGCACGGCCGCTTCGTCGCGATCGCCATCGCCGACAGCGGCACCGGCATGACCGAGGAAGTGAAGGAGCGCGCCTTCGAGCCCTTCTTCACCACCAAGGACACCGGCCGCGGCACCGGCCTGGGCCTGAGCACCGTCTATGGCTTCGCCAAGCAGTCGAAGGGCGCGGTGGCGATCGCCACGCGTCCGGGCGCCGGCACCACGGTGACGCTCTACCTGCCGCAGCTCGACGACGCGGCGGCGCCGCCCGCCGAGGAAGCGCCCGGCGACCACAGCCTGCGCCCCGGCGTGCGCGTGATGCTGGTCGAGGACGACGCCGAGGTGCGCAAGGTGGTGCAGGCCTTCCTGGCCGCGCTGGGCTGCAGCGTCACTTCGGCCGCCAACGCCGAGGAGGCGCTGCTCGCCATGGAAGCCGACGGCGTTGGCTTCGACGTGCTGCTGAGCGACATCGCGCTCGGTTCCGGCATGCGCGGCACCCGGCTCGCGGCCGAGGCCGAGCGGCGCTTTCCGGACCTCGCCATCCTGCTGATGTCGGGCTTCTCGTCGGAACTGCTCGAAGCCGATCGCGACGCCCTGCAGGGCTGGGAACTGCTGCGCAAGCCCTACACGCGGGCCGAACTCGCACGTGCGCTGGCGCGGGTGCTTCCCGCGCGCGCCTGAGGCAGGTTCACTGCAGCATCGCGGGCGCCGGCGCGAGGCAGCGCTGCACGAAGGCCGAGAGCGCGCCCACGTCGGGGATCTGCACGTCGCGGCGGCCCTTCTCCACGAACTCGATCACTTTGTCGCGCGCCAGCCGCGACAGCGCGCGGCTCACGCTCTCGAGCGTCATGCCCAGGTAGTTGCCGATCTCCGCGCGCGTCATGCGCAGCGTGATCTGGTCGGCGCGCATGCCGCGCTCGGCCAGCGACTCGGCCCAGTAGCGCAGGAAGTCGGCCACCCGCGCGTCGGCCGGCAGCGTGCAGACCGACATCAGCGAATCGCGGTCGTGCGCGATCTCGCGGCTCATGGCGGTGTGGAACACCTGCAGCAGCGCCGGCTCGGCCAGGCAGGCCGCGAGCAGCGACGCGTACGACACCACCCAGACCTCGCTCGTGTCCATGGCCACCGCATCGCAGCCGTAGTGGTTGCGCGCCAGCCCGTCGAAGCCCAGCCAGTCGCCGCGGAACTTGAGGCCCACCACCTGCTCGCGGCCGTCGGCCGAGAGGTTGACGATCTTGAAGAAGCCCGAGTTCAGGATGTAGAGGTTGCCGAAGCGCTCGCCCGCCTGGTAGATCACCTCGCCCGCATGCACCACGCGGCGCTGCGGCGCGAGGCGCTCCTGCAGCAGCTTCTGCGTTTCGGCGAGCTTCTGGCTCGCGCGCTCGTGGCCCGGAGCGCTCACGGGCGGCAGTTCGCGGCGGGTGGCAAAGCCATGGAGCGACGGTGCTGCGGCGGGCGTGGCGGTGGTGCGGATCGGGTCGAGCATTTTGAAAACTCCTGCGGGCTTCTCACGTTTTTGATGCGCAAATGTTAAAAATTGCGCAAGAACACAGTGACAACGGCCGGCATCGCTCGGTAACGCTCGGTGAACGCTCTGTGTCCGGCGTGTAAGGGCATGGCTTTGCGCGCCGCGGCTTGATCCGCATCAAGCCCGGACGGCGCGGCGCGTCTAGCCTTGCGGGGTCTCATCGGGAGATCCATGCTTTCCTTCCAGATCCACAATGCCTCGGCCTTCCAGCAGCTCTCTCCGCAGGAGGAAGCGGCCCTGCTGAATGCCGCCCGCCTGCTGCAGGCGGCTTCGCTGCGGGCGGCGCCCCTGCCCCGGCTCAAGGGAAAGAACCTGGGCATGCTCTGCGGCGACGGCGAGGCGACGCGCGAGGGCCGCGCCCTGTTCGAGCGCGCCGCGGCCGAGCTCGGCGCGCAGGTGGCGACCATCCGCCCGGCGTTCTCCAACCCCGGCCATCCCGACGAGATCGCGCACGCCGCGCGCATGCTCGGCCGCTTCTACGATGCGGTGGAGTGCCTGGGCCTGCCGCCCGAGACGGTGCGCCAGATCGGCAGGCATGCCGGCATTCCGGTGTACGACGGCGCGGCGGAGGCGTCGCATCCCATCGCCCGGCTCGCCGACCGCCTCGACGACCGGACCTCGCCGTCGGACAACCGGCGCTTCGTGCTGCAGGCGCTGCTGCTGGGCAGCATCGCCTGAGCCGCCGCCGCTCAGCGGCACCAGGCGTCGATGCGCGGGCCCAGGTCGGCCCAGAGCGCCTGCAGCGCCACCGCGGCCAGCAGCAGGCCGGCGAGCCGCGCGCCCCAGGCCTGCACCGCACCGCTGCCGCCCCAGCGCAGCCGCTGCCAGAGCCAGGGCCCGAGCACCAGCGACAGCCCGCTGCCGGCAGCGAACAGCACCATCGCGAACCCGCCCTGCCAGGGGCCGTTGCCGAGGCTCGCGAGCAGCAGCGCCGAGTGCAGCAGCCCGCAGGGCATGGCGATCCAGAGCGCGCCGGTGGCGAGCACGCCGAGCGGCGTGGCCGCACCGAGCGGACGCAGCCGTGCCTCCAGCATGCGGCCGATGCGCTGCGTCCACACCGGCTGGCGTCCGGCCAGCGCCAGCATCGCGCCCCAGGAGAACACGAACACATGCAGCAGCATCCACAGCGGCCGCAGCGCGGCCACCTGCGTGCCGGCCTGCGCGAGCCCGTTCACGCTCGCGGCCGCCAGCGCGCCCGCGACGGCATAGCTCGCGATGCGGCTCAGATGGAAGGCGGCCAGCGCACCGGGCGCCGTGCCGCCCGCGGCCTGCGCTCCCGCCAGGGCCCGCACCGGCACGATGCGGATCACGGCAGCCGACGCGGCACCGCACATCGCCACGCAGTGCGGCCCGGCCGCGAGGCCCATCAGCAGCGCGGCGGCGGAAAGTGCGGTCTGCATGGTTTCAACTTGGCGCGGAGCCGCGGCTCACTGCGGATGCTCCGGCCTCTCGCC